>CASFMM010000094.1 GCA_949295765.1 uncultured Methanomassiliicoccales archaeon
GCCGTACGACATCATCAAGGTCGATACGGCAGCCTCGACGGCTTCGAGGCTGACCATCAGCTCCATGAGCTGGCGGTCCATCTGTCCAGCGCTCCGCTGGTCGTTCCTATACTCCGGCGCCCCTCCCGCAAGGGAGAAGTCGCCTCCGCAGTTCGGGCAGCGAGATTCCCAGGACATCCTGTTCGCGTCCAGGTACTCCGTCTCCGGGTCTGCCACGGGATACTTGTCGATCCTGTCCGGGTCCAGTCTGAGCCCGCAGTAGGGGCAGAGGACCCGCACGTCCGTTCCGGACACATCCAGATGTGCCAGGGGAATCATATCCTTTCTGCCTCCTGGTCCTGTGGCGCCTCATCCTCCATTGACTCAGTCCATGTGTTCCAGGCGATGCTCAGCCTCGAAATCAGGCAGTCGGAGAGCATGTCGAAAGCCTCGTCCTCCCCGTTCAGAACCTTGAAGAAGCTCGGAAGTCCGCGACAGGTCTTGAGGATGGCCGAGGCGTACTCCCCACTCGCCCTCTGGTTGGCGAGCTCGTACCCTCTGGCTATGAGGATGGTGCCGTCGTTGCCGACCACCTTGCCGACGAAATCCACGGTTCCCTGGCCGTTCCAGACCCACGAGCCGATCATGGCCACCGCCTCGGCGATGCTCTCGTCGTTGCAGTACTCGCAGTGCTTTTCGTACAGTCCGCGCGTGCGGAACTCGCGGTCGCACCTGGGGCAGCGGTAGATGGTCACGGTCTGGACGACGGGGTCGACGGAGGGTTCCCTGATGTCGCTCATCTCCTCGCCTCCATCGCGACAATCTTGACGTAGCAGAGGTTGTCGACGTTCAGGACGACGGGGTGTCCGCAGTCGTCGTCGAACTCGAACGCCTTGCCGCACATCCCCTTTTCGGAGTCCATCATGCCGATGAGCAGGACGACCAGGGAGTCTGCCTGATCATAGCTCATGTCGCAGGTGCGGACGATCTTCCCGGAGGTCATGTGGAGCTCCAGGAGGTACGTCGTTGCATCGGATGCCATCGCGACGCTTCCCGGGATCGGTTCGGTCTCAGAAGCCATCGTACCCTACCTCCCACCACCTGGGGCTGCCGTCGTAGCCGTCCTGCGACCTCTGGAGGTATGAATCCACGGATTTCCTGACCTCATCCTTGACGACATCGCCAACGTCCCCCACGAGCCACTTCTCGCGGAAGCCCTTCCAAGCCTCCGCGATGTCCTCCTTGCCGATGTCCCCGGCGATGTAGTAGTCGTACCTGCCGATCAGCTTGTTCACATCCATCAGGAGCTTCCCGAACAGGGGGTTCTCCTCCTCGATCCTGGAGGCGACCCCCGTCAGCCTCCACTCCGACCAGTCTCCCTCGAAGGTCCCACCGCTCAAAGGGTCCACCTCCCGTACGCTTTCATCTCTCTTCTCACACCATGCATCATTCTTCCATCTCCTTTCCATCGAACACGTTCCTATACATGGCGCGGGAGAGCTCCTCCGCGAAGCGACTCAGCCACTCCCTGACGTCCGAGTCGGTGATGAACTCGGTCTCGTCAGCCCTGACGAAGCGCATGTCCCTGTCGAAGCCCGTTATGCCCAGGGGGTGACTGTAGACCGTGACGAGGTCAACGTCGTACTCCAGCGGTTCGCGGTTGTGGATGCCTGTGATGCGCCCGATCCAATCCTCCCTGCGGTCTTTCGGACGTACCGACCTGCCGATGTCGGGATGCCCCGGACAGTCTCCCATGTGGAGCCTGCAGGAGGCTCCGTCGGGGAAGTCCTCCCCGCAGTACGGGCAGAGGTACCTGTGGAGGTCGATCCTCGCGGTCCTGATGCGGGGTTCCGATGCGTTCATGCCGTCACCCCGCTCTGTCCCATGATCTCCTCGATCCTCGAGCCGATGGCGTCCATGTCCGCCTCCAGGTCGGCGATCCTGATGTCCTCAGCGACACCGACGGCGATGGCGAAGACGGCGATGAAGCCGAAGAAGTAGACCGCAGGCTCCAGTCTGGACAGCCATACCGTTCTCCTATCGGATCCCTCCCTCGCCTCCATGCGGTTCATGTAGCACACAATCAGGAAGTTGGAGAGGACCAGGAAGAGGAGGCCCATGCCGATTCCGAAGATCAGGAAGTAGACGCCGTCCTCCACCCAGAGGTTGTCCAGGTGGTTTTGGTAAACCATCAGTTGGTTCTGGAGCTCGGCAAGCGTCTGCTCGTCGCTCACGACATCACCACCTTCTGTCCCCTGCCGAACAGCTCTATGAGCCTGTCCAGGAACTCCAGGTCGATGTCCTCGGCGTCGGAGGGGATGATCGAGCGCATCCAGACCAGCATGTCCCTGGTCTCGGAGTCGTTCTCGAAGATCCCGAAGGCAGGGTGCATGAGGAACTCGGCCAGACGGAGGTAGTTGGTCCCTCCATGTGCCTCCCAAGGATTGTCGAGCTCGTAGTACATCTCGCGGAAGTCCTCGGGGGCGTACCTGAGCAGGTCGCAACGGAACTTGGCGAAGTAGGGGTAGTGGACGTCCTCGCGGTCGACCTCTCCCATGGCGACGATTCTGAGGCTCATGCGATCACCTTCGATGTCGTGGGGACGGCCTCGAACAGCCTGACGATGACAAGCGTCCTCGCGTTCAGCTCCATGCCGATCCTCTCGAACCTGATACGGTTCTCGGACAGCAGGCGCTGGAAGTCGGTCTCCAGCCAGTTGGGGACGCCTCCGCATGGGGCGAACTCCCTCTCGAGCTCCAGCTCGGAGCATCCGGGATGCTGGAGGATGTACTCGAAGAGGCATCTGGAGGTGCCCTCGGCTGTGGGATAGTAGCGCTTGCCCCTGATGGGCCTGCCGCGGGTCCTGAAGCCGATGACGTCGTCCACGACCTTCACCTCGCCCCTCGAGACCATCCCGTCGAGGATGGCCTGGCTTTCGACGGACAGGATGACGTCGCCCTGCATCTCCGCGATGTCGTGGTCGGAGGAGCCGGGGCAGACGATGATCCGCCTGAGCATGTCGTACTCGGCAGTCATCTTCCTCGGCCTCCTCGATCCGCTTCACGGTCATGTGCACGGCCTGGGCGAGGTTGTCCCCCATCCACTCGGTGAACGTCTCCTCTCCGTCGATGAGGCTCAGACAGGGGTCGTCAGCCTTCACCTCGTAGTAGTCCATGTTCACGGAGCATCCGGTCTCGTCAATCGTCCAATCGACCAGGAGACAGTCGTAGGTCTCCTTGTATTCGTATCCGTCGAGGTCGGCGTTCTGGTCGTAGTACGTGTCCACGATCCTTCCCAGGTGCAGGTTCCCCCATCCGTCGACGTACTTCACGTACCTGCCCACGAAGTCGCCTATGCAGCAGGCGTTCCAGTGTCTCCTGTACCAGTCGGGGTCCTCCAGCTCGATCCCGCACCTGGGGCAGACATAACGGGGGACTATGCGGATCTCGGGCTCGGGCGGGGCGTCTATGAGGATCGTCATTCAGAACCCTCCTCGGTTCCGAACCCCGTGATCTCCTCGATGATTCCGGAAACGGCTGTGCTCAGGGCATCGCTGATGGAACGTCTGATGTCTTCGATCGTGACCTCCCGGAGGGTGCTGTCCTTATGGGACGTCCCCTCGTACACGAGATCCACCGTGCATCCGCTCCTGTCCCTCCTGATGTGGGCCATCAGCGTGTCGATCTCCACATGGAGCGGTTCGTCGTCGTACTCGTCGACGTAGATGCGGGTGACTTTGCCGAAGATCGTCTTCCCGCACTCGTCGTAGGACACGTATTTGCCGACCCATCTCTCATCCAGGGAGCAGATCCCCCTGTGGGCGTGGTAGTCGGCCATGGATGTGAACAGTCTCATGCATCTCGGACAGCGGTAGGCCACCGTCATCTCGAGGACTGGATCGCCGGGTCTGTTCATCTCACGAGCCTCCCTATCACCGGGATCCTGCTCAGCCTCGAGGGGGAGCAGGCCCTCCCGTAGGTCCTGGCGCATCTGGGGCAGAGCACCAGGAAGTCCCTGTACACCCATCCGACCGCCTCCAGCCTGCGCCTGGTCTCCATGGTCGTAAGACCCCTGGGGATGGACGTCCTCGCGCCGCAGTAGTCGCATGTGCGGACCTCCGGGGCGACGTACTTCAGAGGCATGGTTCCAGCCTCCAGTCGATGGTGTTCACTGTCTCGTTGTTAGATCTCAATCCGATTCCTTCCGTTCGTGCGGTGTTTCCTTTGTCTCAGAACCGCTCTGAGGCCGCGGGACGCTGTTCCACCTCATGCGGGCGTCCTCCTCTGTGACGCCTGTGACGTGGAACCCGCATCCCGGGCATGCGATCCTATACGGAACCTCGACGGGAGGTTCGACATGGTGGGACTGGCGGAGGACGCCGTTCCCGCACTTCGGACACTCGAGGAGCCATCCTGCCTCGGAGAACGCCTCGGCCAGGTTGTTGCGGAACCTGAGCCTGATCCAGCCCTCCGTGGCCTGCTGGAAGGTCTGATGGTCCCCGAAGGGCCATCCGGCGGAGTTGAGACGGACGAAGCCCTTGCCGACGTCCGTCCTGTAGATTCTCTGCGTGTTGTCGCCGCAGAAGACGACGAGGTACTCCGTCATGGCGCCACCCCCGAGAGGTGGGCCACGGCCGCCACCAGTCCGCAGAGGACGACGATCGCGACGGTGACCGCTATGCAGAAGCGGTACATTGCGCGAATCTGGCCCTGAACAGTCCGGAATCCGGATTCCAGGGCGGCGATGCGTGCGAGCGTCGCATCCTCGGAATCTCCCTTCACTGCCCATCACCCTCCGGGATCCAGCGGTAGTAGGCGACGGTGTCCCTGGAGCGGTTCTCAACGTGGCCCTGCTTCCTGAGGATGCAGAGCTTGCTGCGGATGCTCCCGTAGCGGTTGTAGTCGTACCTGACCCCGATGGCGTCGGCGATCTCGGTTATGGTGGACCATTCGGGATAGATCGTCTTGAGGTACTCGATGATCTCGATCTGGTTCATCCCGTCACCTCCGAGTCCCTGTCCGGAATCCACCTGTAGCGCACGCGGTGGTCGGGTAGCTCCTGCCGCTCGATGAGCCCGAACCTGGCGAGCTTGGACAGCTTGTTGCTGACGTCGCCCCTGAGGTGGGATGTGCGGTAGCTCTCGTGGTCCCCCGCAAGGTCCCTGACGACGTCCATGGTGCATCTGTACTCGGGGTACGCGTCCCTGAGATAGTCCAGGATGTCCACCTGCCTCATTCGCCCGCCTCCTTGAACGGGATCCAGCGGTAGCGCACGCCATCGGGCGTCTCCCTGCGCTCGACCATGTCGAACTTCAGGAGGCTCCGGAGCTTCAGGCTGGCGGAGTTCTTCCTCTTGAGGCCGGTGTCGCGGTCGAGAGGTCCGTAGATGCCGTCCACGACATCGGATATGGAGACCCATTCGGGGTAGCGGGACCTGACATAGTCAATGACGACCTCCTGTTTCATTCGCCCGCCTCCCTCTTCTTGGCCCTCTCCTCGTCCATCTCGGCGGTCATCTCCATCAGGGACCTGTGAGCCTTCAGATAGAGCTCGTGGGCTGTGAAGGTGGCCTTG
>CASFMM010000095.1 GCA_949295765.1 uncultured Methanomassiliicoccales archaeon
GTCTATGACGAAGTCCTTCCTCAGGACGGGGGTGCGGACGGTGTCCGCTATCTCCTCCAGGTACCTGTCGTCACCGCGGAAGTACTTCGGTTCGGTGAGCACGGATATGGCCGACGCGCCGAGGGACTCGTACTCCGCGGCGATTTCAAGATAGGGGAAGTCCTCGCTGATGACCCCCTTGGAGGGCGAGGCCTTCTTGACCTCGCAGATGAAGGACATCCCCTCCGCCCCAAGGTTCCTCTCGAAGGGGAACCCGGTGCGGCGCGGGCGGACCATGCAGGCCTCCCTGATCTCGGGGAGGGGCCTGACGGTCCTCTCGAAGTTGACCCGGAGCCTGGTGTCCGCCACTATCGTGTCCAGGACCGTTCCGGTCATGACACCGCCCCCGTTAGCGAGACGTACCTGTCCAGTGTCCTGAGGGCGTCGCCGGAGTCGATCGCCTGCGCGGCCAGCTCCATGCCGTCCTCGATGGTCTTCACCTTCTTCACGGTGTAGAGGCCGGCCCCTGCGTTGAGCAGGACGGCGTCCCTCCTGGCCCCCTTCTGCTGTCCGGAGAGGACGGCGCGCGTGATGGCGGCGTTCTCCTGCGGTCCCCCGCCCAGGAGCTCGTCGTGGGGGCTCCTTTTCAGTCCGAAGTCCTCGGGAGATATGACGTAGTCCTGCAGCTTGCCGTTGCGGACCTCGGTGCACAGCGTGATGTCCGAGACGGAGATCTCGTCCAGTCCGTCGACGCCGTAGACCACCATCGCGTTCTTCACGCCGAGTTTGGACAGAACCCTAGCCATCGGCGTGATCATCGATTTGGAGTAGACCCCCGAGAGCTGGCTTCCGGCCGCCGCGGGGTTGGTCAGGGGGCCCAGGATGTTGAAGACGGTCCTGAAGCCCAGCTCCTTCCTTATCGGGGCGACGTACCTCATGGAGCTGTGGTACCTCTGGGCGAACATGAACCCGAATCCGCACTCCTCCAGGATCCTCTGGGTGTCCTCCGGCGGCAGGTCGATCCTGGCTCCGAGGGCCTCCAGGACGTCGGCCGCACCGCATCTGCTGCTGGCCGCCCTGTTGCCGTGCTTGGCGACGGGGACGCCGCATGATGCCACAACGAAGGCGGACGTCGTCGAGATGTTGAAGGAGCCGGACCTGTCGCCGCCGGTGCCGACGATCTCCAGGGCCCTGGAGTGGTCGCCGGGGAGCTTCAGCCCGTGGGCCCTCATCTCAGTCGCGGATGCGGCGATTTCCTCGACGGTCTCACCCTTGACCGTCAGCGCGGTCAGGTAGGAGGCGATCAGAGTCGGGCTGCATTCGCCGCTCATGATGCAGTCCATTACGTCCCTGGCCTCGTCGAAGGTGAGGTCCTCCCTGCGGGAGAGCTTGAGCAGGGCGTCGGTGACGCAGCTCACATCCTCACCTCCATGAAGTCGGCAATCATCCTCGGCCCCTCGGGCGTGAGGATGGACTCCGGATGGAACTGGAGCCCGAACACCTTGCGGCCCGTGTCCTCCACGGACATCACCTCGCCGTCGTCGGTCATCGCGGTGACCCTCAGGTCGGAGGGGAGGGTGGACCGGTCGACCGCAAGGGAGTGGTACCTGCCGACGACGGTCCTGGGGGACACGCCGCGGTATATCGCGGAACCCGTGTCGACCTCGACCTCCGAGGACTTCCCGTGCATCAGCTCAGGGGCGTAGGTCACGGTCGCCCCGTACGCTACGCAGATGGCCTGATGTCCGAGGCAGACCCCCAGGATTGGGACCTTGCCGCGCAGGAGCCTCACGGCCTCCACGCAGATCCCGGCGTCCTCGGGCCTTCCCGGGCCCGGGGACAGGACGATCCTGTCAGGGTCCAGCTCCAGCAGCCCCTCCGGCGTCACGGCGTCGTTCCTCACGACGATCACGTCGGGATCGACCGCCCCCACGGCCTGGAAGAGGTTGTAGGAGAAGCTGTCGTAGTTGTCCACGATGACGGTGGTCATTCCAATCCCCCCGCCGCCCTGCGGACAGCTTCGGTGACCGCCCGGGCCTTGTTGATGCATTCCCTGTACTCGTTCTCCGGGACGCTGTCGGCGACGATCCCGGCGCCGGATCTCACGAACACCTTCCCGTTCTTGCGGTAGGCGATCCTGATGCCGATGCAGACGTCCATGTTGCCCGTCAGGTCGATGTACCCGATGGCCCCGCCGTAGATGCCGCGCTTGCAGTCCTCGAGCTCGTCTATTATGCCGCACGCCCTGAGCTTCGGCGCCCCGGAGAGTGTACCCGCCGGAAGCACCGCCTCTACGGCGTCCATGGCGTCCATGCCTTCGCGGATCTCCCCGCGGACGGTGGACCCGATGTGCATGACATGGGAGAACCTCTCGATCTCGAGGTACCTCTCCACCTCCACGGTGCCGAACCCCGACACCTTCCCGATGTCGTTCCTTCCGAGGTCGACCAGCATGTTGTGCTCGGCCAGCTCCTTCTGGTCCGAGAGGAGCTCCCTCTCGAGCTCCGCGTCCTCCTCCGGGGTGGGGCCCCTCGGCCTGGTGCCCGCCAGGGGGAAGGTGTGCAGGACGCCGTCCCTGAGCTTCACCAGGGTCTCCGGCGATGCGCCTGCCACCTCGATGTCGCTTCCGGAGAAGTAGAACATGTAGGGCGACGGGTTGGTGGTCCTCAGCACCCTGTAGACGTCCAGCAGGCTGCCGTCCATCTCCGCCTCCAGGCGGTTGGAGAGCACGACCTGGAAGATATCGCCCTCGCGGATGTGCTCCTTGGCCCTCACGACCATGGAGCGGTACTGCTCCTCGGAGAAGAGCGGTGTGAAGTCGGATTCCAGCCTGACGGGGACATGCTCCCTGGGCTTCCCGTTCTTTATTATCTCCACCACGGAGTCGATGATGGCGCACGCCTCCGCGTAGTCCCTCCTGCCGGGCAGGATGTTGGCTATGACCGTGATCGTCTGCCTGAAGTTGTCGAAGGCGATCACCTTGTCGAAGAGCATCAGGTCGGCGTCCTTGAACCCCTCGTCGTCTCCGGAGTTTATCCTCAGGCTGGGCTCGGCGTACTTGATGTAGTCGTAGGCGAAGTATCCGACCAGGCCGCCGGTGAACGGTGGCATGTCCTCCATTCTCGGGCTCCTGTAGCGGGACAGCACGTCCCTGATCACGTCCGTGGGATGCTCGTCCGGGATGACCTCCTCCCCTTCGTCGGACGACACGGTCACGGAGCCGTCGGAGCAGACGATGTCCAGAAGCGGGTCGAACCCCAGGAACGTGTACCTTCCCCAGCGCTGCCTGTCCTCGATGCTCTCCAGGATGTAGCAGTGGCTGTCGATCCTGAGGAGAGCGTTCAGAACCTCGATGGGTGTCCTGACGTCCGCCAGTATGGTACGGGACACAGGAATCGCTCCGTATCCCTTCGCGGAGAGCCTCTCCGCCTCTTCCTTCGTGGGGCTGTACATGTAGTTCGCCTCTTGTGTCTACCACATCTTTAATTTGATATTTAATGTATTTTATCGTTTATTAGTGTATAAAAAAATACAATATACCAGAAAAAGAGCAGACCAGGTTTTTGATGTTAACCGCGAAGACCCGGTGAATGACACAAATTACAGCTTTTGTGACAATTCGCAACGGAATGGGGATTGCCGACCGTCGATGCCTTTTTTCGATGCAAGTGGCCAAAATACGCCATACTATCGAACGGGTAGTGTGGATTTCTTCAGAAAAGTGGCGGTTTGGCTTATGTTCGACGGTATCTTTGTGGTAACGTTTTGATTATTTTAGCCTCCAACTAAACTAATTGCCCTCTTCGCGAAGCGTCTCTGACGCAAATGATAATGTAGTTGGATGTATATTCCAATAATGAGGATGACCTACTGAAATTCCTGTAGGCATTGTCTCAAATAGGGCTAGGGGATACCCGAGTCGTCTTACAATTCACATCGGGGGAGATGCAGAAAATGAACGTAGAGGACTGGCTAGGCGCGGACAATCAGCTCGGAATCGACATCTGGACCAAGAAGTACTGTCACGACAACGAGACCTTCGACCAATGGCTCGACCGTGTCAGCAACGGCAACAAGGACATCAGGAGGATGATCGCCGAGAAGAAGTTCCTCTTCGGCGGCAGGATCCTCGCCAACAGGGGTCTGCAGCACAGCGGCCTCAAGGTCACGTTCTCCAACTGCTACGTCCTGACGCCGCCCGAGGACTCCATCGAGTCCATCTTCGAGACCGCCGGGAAGCTGGCGCGCACGTTCAGCTACGGCGGCGGAGCGGGCATCGACATCTCCAAGCTCGCACCCAGGGGGGCCAGGATCAACAACACCGCCTCCGAGACGTCGGGAGCCGTCTCCTTCACCGATCTCTTCTCCATGGTCACCGGCCTCATCGGGCAGCACGGGCGCCGCGGGGCGCTCATGCTCACTATCGCCTGCGACCACCCCGACCTCGAGGAGTTCATGTCCGTCAAGACCAACCTCGAGAGGGTCACCAAGGCCAACATGTCCATCCGTGTCTCCGACGAGTTCATGAACTGTGTCAGGGACAGGAGGATGTTCACGCAGAAGTTCGACCGCCCCGAGAGCAACCAGAAGATCAGGAAGGACCTCAACGCCGCCGAGTTCTTCGAGAAGATGTGCCACGCCAACTGGGACTACGGCGAGCCCGGGTGCCTCTACTGGGACAAGATCTCCAACTGGAACCTCCTCAGCGAGTTCCCCGACTACTCCTACGCCGGGACCAACCCCTGCGCCGAGGAGCCCCTCCCCGCTGGTGGGAGCTGCCTGCTCGGCAGCCTGAACCTGGCGGCCTTCGTCAGGGACGGCAAGTTCCAGGTCGACGAGTTCACCGAGGCCGTCAGGATCTGCGTCCGCGGTCTCAACGACGTCCTCGACGAGGGACTCCCCCTCCACCCGCTGGAGGAGCAGAAGGCCTCCGTCACCGACTGGAGGCAGATCGGCCTGGGCATCATGGGCCTGGCCGACATGCTGATCATGCTGGGCTTCAAGTACGGCACCTCCGAGTCCGTGGACTTCTGCGACAAGCTGGGCAGGCTGATGATGGACACCGCCCTCAACGAGTCCGCCGTCATGGCGAAGGAGGAGGGCATGTTCCCCAAGTGCGTCCCCCAGCAGATCGTCGACTCCCCGTTCTTCAAGGAGAACGCGTCCGACGCCACCAGGGAGCTGGTCCTGCAGTACGGGCTCAGGAACTCCCAGCTGCTCACCATCGCGCCCACCGGCACCCTGTCCACCATGATAGGCATCTCCGGAGGTATCGAGCCCATATTCGCCATCTCGTACGAGAGGAGGACCACCTCCCTCTCCGACCACGACGACTTCTACAAGGTCTACACCCCCATCGTCCAGTCCTACATGGACGACCACCCCGAGGTGAAGGGCGAGGAGGACCTGCCGGACTTCTTCGTCACAGCCCAGAACCTGGACTACAGGCAGAGGATAGACATGCAGGCCACCTGGCAGAGGCACATCGACGCCTCCATCAGCTCCACCGTGAATCTCCCCGAGGAGTTCCCCGAGCCCGACGTGTACAACATCTACATGTA
>CASFMM010000096.1 GCA_949295765.1 uncultured Methanomassiliicoccales archaeon
ACGGGGGTGCCCATCATGTGGCACATCTTGATCGCCGACTCGTCGGAGATCGCGTGCTCCATCCTGCAGGCCTCCTCGTGGGCGGTCTTGTGGTCTATGTTGAGGTAGTCGGTGAGGAACCTCTCCAGGACGTGGTGCTTCTTGCGGAGCTGCCTGGCGTACGTGAGCCCCTCCTCGGTGAGGGAGACGCCCTTGTACTTCTCGTAGTTGACAAGACCTTCCTTCGCGAGGACTTTGATCATCTCGCTGACGCTGGCCGGGGAGACGTTCATGTACGTGGCGAGCTCGGTGGTCTTCGCCACTCCCTCCCCCTCGGTCAGCCTTAGGATGTTGATGAGGTAGTCCTCGCGATTTCCTGTAGTCATCGCTCCATCATTAAGGCGTTCCTATTTATAGTTAGGGTCACCCTAATATTCGATTCAAGAGGCATCGAGAACGGATGCGCTGGCTTATCCCTTCCGGACGCCTATGGTCACGTCCCTTCCTATGAGGTAGCCCAGGAGAACCAGCGAGACCGCGATGCAGATCAGGAACACGATCCCCAGGTCCCAGCCGGATGTCGCGTCGTGCATGGCACCCACGGCGACCGGGCCGACGGCCGCGACGAGGTACCCCACAGACTGCGCTATCCCGGAGACGCTGGACGAGTCGCCGGACGTCCTGGTCCTGAGGCCGAAGAGCATGGAGGGGTAGGTTATGCAGGCGCCCCCGCACAGTCCGCAGAGCAGGATCGGCAGGGACAGGGAAACCGGGCTCCCGGAGGACACTAGTAGCAGCACCAGCCCGGCGATGTACATCAGGCCGAGGCCGGCACCGAGGGCGCGCAGGTCCCTCCTGCCCCCAGCCGCGACTGGGAGGAGCAGCGACCCCGCGATGCCGACTATCATGTACACGGACACCACGACCCCCGCCTCCGATGGGTCCAGTCCCTTGGACTGCAGTATGACGGCCATCCAGGCCACGATCGCGTAGTAGATGAGCGACTGGAGCCCGAGGTACAGCGCTATGAACCATGTCATGGGCGAGGAAAGGAGGGCCCTCCTTCCGCCGGCCTCCGGAACATCCTCATCCAGGGAGCAGTCCCTGTGCGGAACCCACATCGCCAGGACCACTGCTATCAGCACGCCCCAGACCATCAGGGACCCCTGCCAGCCCAGGGCGTCGCCGAGGGGGACGCTCACCGCCCCGGCTACGGCGGACATGAGGGACATCATCGCGGTGTAGATGCCGGTGAGCCTCCCTATCCTGCCGGGGAAGTGGGCCTTGATGAACGCTGGAATCAGCACGTTGCCGGCGGTTATGCCGATGCCGACCACGGCGGTGCCGAGGAACAGTCCGTACGTGCCCAGAAGCGAGCGGCAGATCACGCCGACGAGGACCATGGACAGTCCGAGCACCATGACGTATCCGGCGCGGTACCTCCTGCCGAGGTCCCCCATCACTACGGAGAAAGCCGCGAACATCAGAAGCGGGATGGTGGTGACCGATCCCATCGTCCCCGAGGAGACGCCGAGGTCCGTCTGTATCACGTCGGCCAGCGGGCCAACGCATGTGAACGGCGCGCGGAGGCAGAAGGCTGTGACGACGAGAGTCAGTGCAAGGCCCGCCGCCGCGTGCGAGAATCTGATAGAACCACCCTCGGGTGTAACCGGTTTGCGACGGGGGATGCCCCCCGTCGGTCGGAAGGTAATCACTCCTCCTTCTTGCCGATGGAATCCTTCTGGGACTTCAGCTCTGCGATCTTCTCCTCGCACTTCTTGATGTCCTCGTAGATTCCCGCGACGTCGGCCTCGGCAGCGGTCTTGCCGGCCCTGAGGGCCTCCAGGACCTTGTCGCCGATCTTCTTGGTGAAGTCCTCGATGGCCTTCTCCTGCTTGCGGATCTCGCTGTCGATCTTCTCCTTGTCGATGGCGTTGCCGAGCTTCTCGTCTGCGTTCTTCACAGAGTCCTTGACCTTGTCCATGAATCCCATGTTGACACCTCAGATTCACTCGACCAGCTTGTGGTATCCGTAGGCGGGCTCGCCGGCGTTGAAGCAGTACTGGATGGTGGTGAACTGCTTCTTGAATGCCTTCACGTCCTCTTTAACCTTGGCGGGGTCCTCCTTCTTGACGACGACCCTGGCGATGAGCTCCGCGACCTCCTTCATGTCGGACTCCTTCATTCCGATGCGGGTCATCTCCTGGGATCCGAGCCTGAGGCCGGAGGGCCTGACGGAGCTGGTGTCCCTGGGGAGCATGTTCTTGTTGCAGATGATGTTGGCGTCCTCGAGGGCCTTGGCGCAGTCCTTGCCGCCTCCGAACTGTCGAACTGGGAGACGTCGACGGCGATGGCGTGGGACCTGGTGAACCCGAGGTCGGGGCAGAGCACGGGGACGCCGAGTTCGTAGAGGGCCTCCCCGAGGGCCCTGGCGTTCTTGCACGCCTGCGCGGCGTACTCCTTGCCGAACACCTCCATCTCGGCCAGGGTGATGCCCAGGGCGGCCATGGCGTGGAGGTGGTGGCTGGATGTGACTCCGGGGAAGACGGCCTTCTGCAGCTTCTTCTCCTGCTCCTCGGTGAGGTTCTGACCCAGGAGCAGACCGTGGTTGGGTCCGGGGAAGGTCTTGTGGGTGGAGGAGGACACGACGTTGACTCCCTCTCTGAGGGGGTCGTGGAACTGTCCGCCGGCGATCAGTCCGAGGACATGGGCGCAGTCCTCCCAGACCAGGCAGCCGATCTCGTTGAAGGTGTCCTGGAGCTCCTTGAGCGGTGGGGGGAACAGGAAGACCGACAGTCCGAACTGGGCGACCTTCGGCTTGACCTCCTTCAGGAGCTTGATGGTGCCGTCCACGTCGAGGTTCATGTCGTGCTCGTTGAACGGGTAGTTCACGGAGTTGACCGCCCTCTGTCCGAAGGCTCCGAACTCGCAGGTGGAGATGTGGGCCCCCTGTGCCAGCGCGCAGGTGGTGATGGTGTCGCCGGGCTGGGCGAAGGCGAAGAGGACGGCCATGTTGGCCACCGTCCCCGAGATGGGCCTGACGTCGGCGAACTGGGCGTCGAAGACCTTCTTGGCGAGCTCTATGGTCTTGAGCTCGACCTCGTCGACGTAGATGTTGCCCTGGTAGTAGCGCTTGCCGGGGAGTCCCTCGGCGTACCTGTCGGCGAAGTCCGAGATGAGCATCTCCTTGGCGAGGGGGCTCATGAGGTTCTCGGATGCGATCATGGGGATGCACTCCTCGAACCACTTGTTGTGGGCCATGACCTTGTCGCGGATGTATTTGGCGTCTTCCTGTGCCATTGTTATCGCCGGTGCATGCATTGCAACCCTTATAAGCGCTCAGGCGGAGGAGCGGGACTCGACCATGCGGGACAACAGCATCCTCGACGAGCGCTGGGTCTCCAGTGTGGCGGAGAGCACCGCGGCGTAGGACCTGTCGGCGTCGGTCAGCCCGGACACGTCTCCGGGAGTGCCACCGTCGAGCATCGACAGTGAGTGCAGACGCCCAGCCTCGGAGAGCCTGCCTGCCTCGGAGCACAGGAGCGAGCACTGGGACAGCACCGAGTCCAGGTGGGCCAGGAACAGGCCCGCGTCGGCGTCCTGGTTGGTCTCGACGTTCATGTGCAGCTTCGCCGAGAGGCCTGTGGCGGTGAGGGTGGTGACGGTCTCCCCGTCGCGGTCTCTATCCCCGTTCAGCGATCCCCTAACATGGGACAGCATGCGGTCGGACAGGGCGAGGTACCTCCCGCCCATGGACACGTCCTCGTCCCTTATGCGGTAGGGCAGCACCAGGTAGTTCGCCAGTGTGGCGGCGACCACCCCGAGCAGGATGAACAGCACCCTCTCCGCCACGGCCTCGTCGGCGGGTGACGCCATGGATGCTGCTATCAGCGCGGAGAACGTTATGAAGACCATCATGACGTCGTACCTCTTCGGGTCCAGCACCGTGTAGACGTAGTTGGCCACCAGCAGCGCCGCGGACAGCAGACCGACATCGCCTCCCACCAGCACCAGGACCGCGGCGAAGGCGGCGACGCCCACCAGCGTGCCGGTGAGCCTCATGGCTGACTTGCGCCATGCGTTGTCGACGTACGGCAGGACGAGCGCCACGGTGGTGAACAGCAGCCATTTGGCGTTGTCCAGGTCCCAGTACTGCCAGACGAAGGCGAACAGCGTGAAGACCACCGACATACGAACGGCGAAGGTGAACCTGGCGGAGTCCGTGTGGAGGCTCTCCCTGGCCATCGCCCTCATCCTGTCCCTCAGGTCGACCGTCTGACTGTCCCCGGTATCGGAGGACAGGGCGCAGAGGCCGTCCCTCAGGGACACGACCGAAGCGGTCAGGACACCGTCCGCATCGGGGCAGTCCATGAGGAACCTGTCCGCTGTCGCGCGCACATCGTCCATGTCGGTCTCACCCTTCTCGTAAGAGGACACTGCATCCACGAAGGTCCTCAGCGATCTCAGGACGGCGGGGTCGCGCTCCCTCTCGCAGACGGCCCTTCCGGCCATGTGCAGCGAAGACACGAGGTCCAGGACCCTGCGGTCGCCGGGCGTGGAGAAGAAGCTCCTCCTGAGCCTGTCGTACATGGAGCCCCTGAGCTTGAGGCACAGGGCGTCAAGAGATTCCGAAGTGGGGGTCTCCCCGTCCATCACCCTGGTGCAGCAAGAGGACACCTCCGCGCATAGCGACACGATGCCGTCATGGCAGGTCCTGGCGTGCCTGTTCCTGTTGATCAGCACGTTCAGGGCCACTATGAACACCGATCCGGCGACCAGCGCCAGCACCCTGACGGGGAGGTCCTCCGCGGACACAGGCACCGAGAGCATGAAGGCGTACCCCAGCAGGAACGGGAAGTGCATCGGGGACCTCAGGTCCTGGGTGGTGAGGAAGCTGAGGGCGAACACCACCGTGAAGTTGATCGCGGCCCCCACGAAGGCGTTGCCGCACCACACGGACGCGTATGCTCCCAGGCCCATCAGCAGGGTGAAGGCCACCAGCCCCCCAAGGTTCAGCATCGGGCGCACGGAGAGGTCCTGGCCCAGCATCATGAGGGCCAGCACGACGACTATCACCCCGGTCAGGGAGTTCTCCTGACCGAACAGTTGGGCGAAGGCCGCCACGAACAGGCATATGAGGATGAAGAACAGACTCTTCCCGGCCAACGTCTTGGCATCCATGATGTCGGGCCTGTTTCTAGATATATATAAAGGGACCACACGGGACGGCAGAAACCGCGTCCGTTCCGGGCGAAAGCTTTGTAATCACCATGCCATGTCCCCGGCGATATCGAAGGAACCGCGGCATCCCGGCGTGTGATACAACCGCGGTCGTCGGTTACTTCTTTTCTGGTAATTAGCACCGCCTTATCTTATCGACGGCGATTCACCGGCGAGAACATGAGCGGATTCGACAGGGTGCTTGAGGACGTGAGGAACGGCAGGCCCGTCCTCGTCTACGACTTCGACGACAGGGAGCGCGAGACCGACATGACCGTCGCCTCGCAGTTCGTCACCGCGTCCACGCTCAGGACCATGAGGAACGACGCCGGCGGGCTCGTCTGCACGACAACGCCAGGCAGGCTGGCCGAGAGGATCGGGCTGCCCTTCATGTCGGACGTCTTCTGGGACGACGTGGGGAAGTACCCCCTTCTCAGGGCCATGGCCCCCACCGACATCCCGTACGACAGGACGAAGTCCTCCTTCGGGATAACGATCAACCACCGCGACACGTACACGGGGATCACCGACGACGACCGCGCGCTCACCATCACGCAGTACGCCGAGACCATCTTCGCGGACGCCCCGGTGGAGGAGGTCCGCAGGCTCATGGGGGAGAGGTTCAGGGCCCCGGGCCACGTGCACCTGCTGAACACCACGGACAGGATCCTGGTGGACAGGAGGGGGCACACCGAGCTCTGCACCGCACTGATGTACATGGCCGGCGTGAAGCCCTCGGCGACCATCTGCGAGATGATGGGCGACGACGGCGGCGCCATGCACCGCGACCAGGTCGAGGCGTACGCCGCCGAGAGGGGGCTCAGCTTCGTGACCGGCACGGAGATCCTCGAGATGTGGGACGCGTTCAGGTCGGAGCACGGGGAGGACCTCTGAATGACCAGGGTCATGGCCTCGGGCGTCTTCGACATCATCCATCCCGGTCACATATCGTATCTGGAGCAGGCCCGTTCCTACGGGGACGAGCTCGTCGTCGTCATAGCGAACGACGACACCGTCCGCAGGAGCAAGCACGAACCCATCACCCCGGAGGCCATGAGGGCCAGGATCGTGGGCGCGCTGAAGCCGGTGGACAAGGCCATCGTGGGCGGCCACGGGGACATCCTGGACACCGTCCGCTACGTCAGGCCCGACGTGATCGTCCTGGGTTACGACCAGAAGTTCGACGCAGAGGAGCTCCAGAGGAGGCTCGCCGAAGGCGGACTCGGGGATGTGAGGGTCGTCAGGGCCACCGAGTGCGCCGAGGACCTGAACGCCACCAGGAGGATAGTCGCCAGGATCCGCAGCATGGGGGGAGCCCCGTGAAGAAGATAGGCATTGCAGACACGACCTTCGCCAGGTTCGACATGGGGCGCTCGGCAATCGACCAGCTCCAGAAGACCGGCACCGGTTTCACCATTGTCAGGTACACCGTCCCGGGGTTCAAGGACCTGCCCGTGGCATGCAAGAAGCTCCTTGAGGAGCAGGGCTGCGACATAGTCATGGCCCTGGGCATGCCCGGACCCATGGAGAAGGACAAGATGTGCGCGCACGAGGCCTCCACCGGCCTGATGCTCGCGCAGCTGATGACGAACAAACACATTATCGAGGTCTTCGTCCACGAGGACGAGGCCAAGGACGACGCCGAGCTCGCCTTCCTGGCTGACAGCCGCGCCAGGGAGCATGCGGTGAACGTCTACGACCTGCTCTTCCGTCCGGAGAGCCTGACCAAGAGGGCCGGCATGGGCCTCAGGCAGGGATTCGCGGACAAGGGGCCGGTCCTCCAGAGAAGGTGAGTAAATGAAGGAGTACAAGATTGGAATGGTCGCCGCGGAGTTCAACTTCGAGGTGACCTCGCTCATGATCGAGAGGGCCAAGGCGGAGGCCGAGTTCCTCGGCGTCAAGATCGTCAAGACCATCCTGGTCCCCGGGGTCTTCGAGATCCCCATGGCCGTCAAAAGGATGCTGGAGTCCGAGGACATCGACGCCGTCATCACCCTGGGCGCCGTCATCACAGGCGAGACCAAGCACGACGAGGTCGTCGTCGCTCAGAGCTCGAGGAAGATCATGGATCTCGGACTGGAGTACGACAAGCCCGTGGGATTCGGCATCACCGGCCCCGGCATGACCGAGCTCCAGGCCATGGACAGGATCGAGAAGGGCCGCGAGGTCGTCGACGCCGTGGTCAAGATGCTCCAGAGACTGGAGTGAATAAAACGAGGGCTTTCGCCCTCTTTTTCACATTTTCGGGGTCTTCCCGTCGCAGATGCCGTTCTTCAGTATCCTTATGACGGTCGACATCGGGATGCCCGTCTCGATGGCGATCCTCACGCAGCCCTGGCCGGATACGTAGCGCTCCTCCACGATGTATGCGGTGCTGCTCTCG
>CASFMM010000097.1 GCA_949295765.1 uncultured Methanomassiliicoccales archaeon
TTCTTTGCCATCCTTTCACCTTCATCAATGATGGCTCCCGCCCTTCGGACGGGGGTGCTTTGAGCGAATTACTGTTAGAACTTCTATAAAGAAGTTTGTATTATTTGTTTCTGTCCCGGCTCACTTTGGATGGCGGATAAGAGGCAGAACCATCACGATGCTAGCTACTATCAGAACGACAGTCTGGATGCCTGAGAACGTTCCGAAGTACCAATTGACTATGAAGGCTGGAACCAACACGATTATGCCGACAACTCCAAGGCATTGAGATAGGCTAAATGCGTCATCACCACTGCTTTCCTCATGATTGATGGTTTCTTTTTCGGTTCCAAAGCGTGAATAGTAAAGATAATCGCCACAAGCAAGCAGCAGTATCACAACCAGGACAACGGTGAAAAGGAGACTGCTGGACTCCCAGTGTGTCAGAGAAAGATCCGCGATGGCGATGATTATTCCCGAGATCGTCAGAAAGAATACCAGCTTCGTGAAGGTCATACTCTTTTCAGCAAGAATGGTGCTCTTTCTGGCAAGCTCTGTGCTAGCCTGGGTCAGTCTCTCCATGTTTTCATTCTTATAGTGATCGTAACTTGTACCGTAGAACAAATCGAGTGAGGTCAGGATTTCCAGATACGACTGAGCATCCTGACCCAGCTCTTCCCTGTAGGAGTTCACGAACGAGATGCCGTACTTTATGAATCCGCTACGTGCTATGTATTCCGATGCAGGAGGAAGGTTGTCGTACAGACGTTCCGCATTCATGGAATCTGTCCAAGATACGAACATTGTCGCCGTTTCCTTCACGGCTTCCTCAAGAGACTCTGCGTTGATGAAACGTAGGCCCCCGTAATCCCCGTGGGTTACATCCAGATGATAGATCTTCCTCAGGGTCATGTAGATATATTCGTCCAGACCCCCGACTTTCAAAATCGACTCGACATGTTCTCTAATCACGAAGAAACCGGAAACAATGTCGACACGGACCCGGATTCCGTCAACCGGCATCAAAATGATTTCACAACCATCCTTAGAAACAGAATCCTCGACGACACAGACTGGCGATTCCTGATTTGTGTTCGTACTGATTTCCTGAATCAGGCGAACACCAGTAGGTACAGGAACAGGACTGCGTCCTTCGGTTAGATTGGGAATCCAGCCCCACAATGACATCAGATCACATCATTGCGAGGACACGGTCTGCCTTGGAAGTCTTGACGTAGATAATGGAACCGTTCTTGTATCCTAGAGACAGATATCCATTGAACTTCAATACGTCTGCAGCATGCTTGTCAGCACCTGTGACCTCTGCAACCGGTTTCTGATCGAAGTCGTGTATGTCCTTCTTAAAATCACGCTTCGAATGTGATGCATCTGCATTTTCACAGCTCACGTATCCGATGGACATGCTCGACCTCCTTAGATATTCGATTCGATATACTCGTATTTAAATCTGACACATGCAATTGAATTGTATTACGACTTCGTATAGTGCAATTAATTTCATCAATATAAACATTCGTCATACCGCATCACACTCCATTCCGGCGAAATCCCCAGTATTACTATCACGAACAAAATGGCATCTCAGTAACACGTTTCCGCGACCTCGGATAACACGGTGTCACGATTTTACGATTGTTGTGTTCCCAACGCTGGCTGAACAGAAATCTATAAACCCCTCGAATCAGAGTCCGACGACATGGCGGAAAGAGCGGCAAAGGCAGTGGTTTTCGCGGTGCTCGCAGCGGTGTTCTACGCCGTGAGCTCACCCGTTTCGAAGGTCCTCCTGGAGGACGTCTCACCCTACCTGATGGCCGCGCTGCTCTACCTCGGCGCCGGAATCGGGATGGCAGCCGTCAGGTTCCTGTCCCCTTCGAAGCGCGCCGAGGAGCGCCCTCTCACCAAGAACGACACCCCGTACATAATCGGGATGATCGTCCTGGACATAGCAGCACCCATCCTTCTGATGTACGGCCTGCTGAACTCCCCCGCTTCGTCTGTCTCGCTGCTTAACAACTTCGAGATCGTCGCCACCACGCTCATCGCCCTGCTCGTCTTCGGCGAGAGGGTCACTCCCACTACCTGGGCCGCAATCGTACTGATAACGATATCCGCGATCATTCTGTCCACCGCCGGCACCGGCGAACTGTCCTTCTCCCACGGCTCACTCGCGGTCATCCTGGCATGCGTCTGCTGGGGACTGGAGAACAACTGCACCCGCAGACTGTCCGACTCAGGGGCTCTGAGAATCGTGGTCATCAAGGGGATCTTCTCCGGGTTGGGCGCACTCACGATCGCCGCCTTCATGGGCATGGGCACTCCCTCGGCTATGGAGATCCTCGGAGCACTCCTGCTGGGCTTCGTCTCCTACGGCATGAGCCTGTTCTTCTACATCACCGCCCAGGCCAGCCTCGGTGCGGCAAAGGTCAGCGCATACTACGCCATGGCCCCGTTCATAGGTGCGTTCCTCTCCCTCGCCATCCTGGGCGAAAGCCTCACCGAGATGTTCGCCGTTGCGCTGATCGTCATGGCCGCGGGGGTCGTCATCCTGACCCGGGAGACGCTTAGGTCGGAGCCGGCCCCGTCGCCGTCGGACGGCGCATGAGGCGGCAACCCTGCATACAATTAAATCCGCACAAACCCAGACGTGTCCGATGAGCCGCTATCCCGCGTACCTCAGGGTCGTCGTCATCTACATGGGCATCCTGATAGCGGGAGCCACGCTGACCGTCATGGAGGTCTGCGGGCTGTCGGCCACCGACTCGTTCTACTACGTGGTGCAGACCCTGTGGACCGTGGGCTACGGCGACGTCACGCTGCCCGGCGAGTCCGGCAGGGTGCTGTCCATAGCCATCATGCTGTTCGGCACCGTGGGGATAACCTCGGCCCTGGGGGTGGTCGGAGGCATGGTGCTGGACCACCACGCCAGACGCCACGACAGCCTGGAGAGGGAGGTGGAGGACAACCGCAGGAGGAACCTGGAGGCCCTCTACAGATGGGGCGAGAAGAAGGGGCTCTCGAAGGATAGAATCGACCGCGCGCTGGAGGAGATAAGGGATGAACAGGGATGACAGGTACATGCTGTACGCCCTGGCGGCCTTCGCCGGGATCCTCGCCTTCGGCACGGTGTCCTACTCGTGGCTGGAGGGTTGGAGCCTGCTGGACTCCCTGTACTTCACCCTGTTCAGCGTCCTGACCATCGGTTTCGGGGACATCGTCCCGTCTCCGGAGAACCGCCTGTTCACCGCGGTGTTCCTGCTGGTCTGCGCCACCATGTCCATAGCCTGCGTCGGTGTCGTGGGGAACTGGGTGCTCTCCAGGATACAGCGCCGCTCGGCGGCTCGCAGGGCCAGGCTGAGCGAGGACAGGGTCAGGAGGGCGAAGCGCCTCCTGTCGGGGTCCGATGAGGACTCGGAGGAGTGATCACTCGGTCGCGAGCCTCCTGCCCAGCGCCATGGCGGCCTCCCTGTCCCTCGGGAACACCTGCTCCCTCTGGACGCGCTTGGACTCCACGTCGAACATCTGATGCTCGTACCTGTCGTAGTCTGAATACTGCCAGGTGTTGTAGCAGTACAGCTCCAGGGGCTCGCTCCCCGTCAGCCTCCTGGTGAAGATCCTGAAGCGGTTGATGTCGATGCCGAAATGCTCCAGCTGCTCCTCGGTGATGTTCATGGTGTACACGTACGCCATGCGCACCGGGTGCTCGCAGAACGCCGGGCCGTTGCCGTATGAGACGCGGGGGAAGAACAGCCTCTCCAGGAACGCGTCGGTCATCGCCGACAGTCCGTTGAAGTATATGGGCGACCCGACCACGATAGCGTCGGCGTCCGCTATGGATTCAAGAACATGGCTGAGTCCGTCCCTCATGGCGCAGCTGTGCTCCTCCAGCCCGACGCGCTTGCAGGAGAAGCAGCTGGTGCATCCCCTGAAGTCCAGGTCGTAGAGGTTCACGAGCTCGGTCTCCGCGCCCGCCTCCGCGGCTCCGTCCAAAGCATCCTGCACAAGCGTGGCGGTGTTCCACTTCTTCCTGGGACTCCCGTTGATTCCGATGACCTTCATGACAGATGGAATACGGCAAATCCCTTAAAACCGACCCGATGAGTCTGTTCCAGATAGTTTCCTCTCGTCAACGTGCATGCACGGTGCCTGACTTATAAAGGAAAACATCGGAAAGACATCTATGGATGGAAACCAAACGGAAGAGGGGTCCGCAAGCATACCGGAAAAGGCGATCAAAGAACATGAAACCATACTGAGGGAGTACAGGGAAAGGACATTCGACAGAATGTTAGAGATGTTTCGACAAAAGGAATCGATTAAACCTGAACTCCCGGTATATGGAAAGTAAATCATGCCGGGAGTCAGAGTACATTTTTCAGAGTGTATCCAAATCGGTAAACTACCTTGAGAACATGTCTTACGGCGTGATCCGCTTACTCATAGTACAGGCGATATTGGTTGTCAGCGGATTCGTAATCATCGCGATAGGAGGGCTGATATGACCGAGAAGGAGCCGTACAAGCCGAAAGAGAGATTCGAGATCACTGTGGGGAAACCCGTTCCGCAACGCCTTAAGATCGAATGCCGGGCACCGTGCAAGACTCCAGAGGAGCTGGAGGAGGAAAGCCTCAGATCCCGTCGAACCGCCTGACGCCCCTGCAGTTCGGGTAGTCGCAGCAGCCGTAGAACCTCCGGCCGTCGTGCTCCACGATCCTCACGGGCCCGAAGCACTCCGGGCAGAACGGCGTGGACCTTGACAGGACGGGGCTCTGCCTCAGCAGCTCGGTGACGAACGGGGACCTCGCCGACTGGGCGTAGTGGTCCTCGTCGGTGCGGTTGACTATGAACAGCCTCCTCCTGGCCCTGGTCATGGCCACGTAGAAGACCCTCCTCTCCTCGGCCAGGGGGATGCCCTCGTCCCTGGTCTCGAACAGGTCGGAGAGCTCGTCCGAGACCGTGTTCGGGAACCCTCCGCGCTCCCTGTCCGCCAGGATGAACACGTTGTCCGCCTCCAGGCCCTTGGAGGAGTGCGCAGTCAGAAACCTTACCGGCCTGACGTCGACCCATCCGGCGGAGTCCTCGTCCCACCTGCGGTAGACCACGTCCACTGACCCAGATGCGGACCTGTCCCCGAGGTTGAACGCGAACTGCCCGTTGCCGTACCCCAGAGCGTAAACGTCCGCCCTGGTCCTCCCGATGACGAACACGGTCTCCCCGGAATCGATGAAATCGAGACGGTTGGCTATCGCCCTGGGGATATCCCTGTCGGAGTTTACAGGCAGGAGCTGGACCGGCCTGAAAGGCGGGTCCCTCACCCCCTTCACCTCCTTCCTCTGCTGCATCGGGTTCGCCGACACGAACCTCCCCGAGAGGTCCACGATGGTCTGGGG
>CASFMM010000098.1 GCA_949295765.1 uncultured Methanomassiliicoccales archaeon
ATCATGACCGTCGCCGGGCGCCTTCCCAGATGGTCGGATATGCGGGGCAGGAACATCAACGGGATGACGGTCCCAAGGAGGTAGTACATGGAGACCATGGACAGGTCTCCATGAGACAGTCCGAGCTCCTCCTGGTACACCGAATACAGCGGGATCGGCGACCCAGATGCGAAATACAGCACTATCAGCGCTCCCGCCGCGCCTACGAATCCGACAGCTGTCCTTGCGTTCATGGAAGACCATCCCCGGTCCGGACTCTGCGCGATCCGCTGGCCGTATAACGCGCGACATTGAAGCTGGATTTAAGTGATACCGTCCTACCAGAATAGGGGGAGACCCGCCCTGAGGCGGGTAAGTGATTTGGATCAGCCCAGGAGCTTCTTTATGGCGGCGGTGAGCAGCTCGTTGGCCTGCTTCCCGTCGACCTTTCCCCTCAGAGCGCCCATGACGGGACCCATGAGAGGTCCGATCGCTCCCATGCCCTTGGACCTGACGAAGTCGGCGCGCTCGTTGACGATCTGCTCGATCACCTTCGCCGCCTCGTCCGAATCCATGGCCTCGAGGCCAAGCTTCTTGATCGCGTCCTCCGCAGAGGTGCCGACGGCCATCTCCCTGAGGAGCGCGGGAAGCGCCTCCTTAGCGAAACGGCCCTCCTTCAGCATCGAGAACACGCCCAGGATGGCCTCGTCGGTGAACACGCCGACGTCGATGCCGTCGTGCTCCAACTCCCCATAGGTGTTCAGGAGCATCGTGGCGGCGACGGGGGCCATCGCCCTGTCGGCGGCGATCTTCTCGAAGAGCTCGTCGTTGCTCTGCCTGACGATCTGCTTGGCCTGCTGGGCGTTGATACCGTAGTCGTTGACCAGCCTGGCCTCGATCTGCTCCGGGAACTCGGGCATGTTGTCCCTGACGTCCTGCAGCCTCTCTGGGGTGATGGGTGTCGGGGGCACGTCGGTCTCGGGGTACATCCTGGCGGCTCCGGGCAGGGGCCTTGAGTACTTCGTGGTGCCGTCCGGCAGCGGGTCCCTGGTCTCCTCGGGGACTCCCACCAGAGCCTCGTTGGCCCTGACGACGGCGGCCTCGAGGGCGTCCGTTGCCTTCTTCTCCCTGGCTGCGCAGATGACGAAAGCGTCGTGCTCCCCGGTCATGCCGAGGAACTCCCTGAGCCTGTCCACATACGACTGCTCGATGCCGTAGTTGGGGAGCTCGTCCGAGTGGAAGATGCCCTTCACGCCCTTGGTACGGGCGCGCTGGGCCATCTCGGACCCCAGCCTGAGGGTCTTGTTGTCGCCGTTCATGACGCCGGCGAATCCGGGGAGACGGACGACGATGACCTTCCCCTTGTCGTCGAGGGCGCCCCTGATGACCTTGGACTCGCAGTCCGCGAATATATCGGTCACGTCCACGGGCTCGAACGCCGCAGGCTGCACGCCCCTGTCGTTCAGTATGCCCTTGATCCTGATGAGCATCCTCTGCCTGTTGACCTCGTTCCTGACGTAATCGGGGATCATCTTCAGCTCCCCGACCCCCTTCAGCTCGATGCGAGCGCCTCCCGGGATCGAGATGTTGAGGTCCTGACGGATGGTTCCGATACCTCTCTTCACCCTCCTGGTGGCCCTGAGCAGCGTTCCGAGCCTGTAGGCGACCTCCATGACCTCCTCGGGGGTGCGCATGTCGGGGCCGGTGGCGACCTCGATAAGCGGGATGCCCAGACGGTCCAGCCTGTAGAGGACCTCGTCGTTCTTAGTGGTCTCCACCTTCCTCGCCGCATCCTCCTCGAGGCACACGGAGAGGATGGAGATCTTCCTGTCCCCCACGTCCACGGACCCGTCGGTGGCGATCAGCGCGGTCCTCTGGAATCCGGATGTGTTGGATCCGTCCACGACGATCTTCCTCATGAAGTGGATCTCGTCTATGATGTTGGCCCCGAGCATCTCGGAGAACGTGAGGGCGATCTGCATCGCGTCGGGGTTCACGTCGTGCGGGGGCTCCTCGTCCAGCTCCACCAGGCAGGTCGTCCCCTGGCAGCACTGGTACCTGTAGCCGGAGTGCCTCTGGAACTGGGCCAGGGCGGCCCTGTCGACCTCCCCCATCTCGCTGGTGGTCGGCCTGAGCCTCCTGAAGTACGCCCCCTGCCCGTCGTCGCAGAGGTGGCTGTCGCATGAGCAGAACAGCTTCTTGGTGTCGAGCTGCTGGTGGATCTCGATACCGCACATCATCTCGTAGTCTTCACTCATCGATGGTCCTCCTGTCGGAAAGCTCGTTGGCGAGCGGTGCGCGCATGGCGGCCTTTGCCTCCTCGACCGAGGAGGAGTTTGCCAGGACCCACATCAGCTTGACGTAGGCGGTCTCGGGCAGCATGTCGAAGACCGTGATTGCACCGGCGTTCAGCATGTCCCTGCCGGTGTTGTAGACGTTGAGGTTGGTCCTGCCGTTGAGGCACTGGCTGGTCATCACGACCACGGTGCCGTTGTCGCAGGCCTTCCTGATGAGGGGGATCATGTTCTCGTTGACATGGCCGAGTCCGGATCCCGCGATGACCACTCCCTTGGATTTCATGAAGATGTCCTCGAAGAGGGCGGGGTCCATGCCGGGGTAGTACTGGAGCAGGACGCAGGCCCTCTCCATGGCGGTGCTGGCGACGGCCTTCTCCCCAGTGGTCGCGGGGAGCTCTGTGTTGAATGCGATCTTCCCGTCCTTGTCGAGATGCGCCACGGGCAGCGCGTTGATGCTGCGGAAGGCATCCCTGCGGGACGTGTGCATCTTCCTCACGCGGGTGCCGAAGTGGACGGCGAAGGAGTCGTCCCCGGGGGTGTCGTGCATTATCACGTAGACGCCGGCCTTCCCGGCCTTGCAGAACCTGGCGCAGGCCATGAGGTTGCTGCTGGCGTCGGACGAGGGACGGTCGGAGGACCTCTGCGCTCCGACGAGGACCACGGGCTTGGGGACGTCCCCGAGCATGAAGGAGAGCGCGGCGGCGGTGTACCCCATGGTGTCTGTCCCGTGCGGGATGATGATCCCGTCCGCGCCGTCGTTGATCTGCCTGGCGACCTCCTCGGCGAGGGCCTGCCAGTGCTCCACGTTCATGTTCTCCGAGAAGATGGAGAACAGGACGGTGGCGTCTATGTTGGCGATGTCCCTGATCTCCGGCACGGCGTTGACCATGTCGGAAGTGGACAGCGCCGGGTGGACGGCACCGGTCCTGTAGTCGACGTAGGACGCGATCGTCCCGCCGGTTCCGATCAGGACCAGCTTGGGCAGTCCCTTCCTGAACTCGACCTCGGTCTCGGGCTTGACCCTCTCGACGGGAGCCTCCAGGACCTCGATGGTGGAGTCATCGTAGATCCTGATGCCGACGTTGTACCCGGACTTCATCTTCAGGATGAGGATGTCCGGTGCGCTGAACTCGTGATGGGGCATGAGTGTGCCCACGTACGACCTGCCGTCGCTGACGACGGACAGCCTGGTGCCCTCGACCGCGCCGAGGGACTCCAGGGTTTTGGAAAGCGATTCGGAGTACATGCTGCTCGGACGATGGTATCCTCTTCTTGTTTAGATTGGTTGCGCTTGTGAGATTGTGACGGGCAAACGAGCTTTGGATTTCAGGATTCGTCCGACTTCTTTTTCTTCTTCCCGGTCACGGGTTCGCCTCCCTCTACGTCGTACCATCCACCGATACGATCCAGATAATACTCGTATGCTGAGGAGCCCTCGACCTGCTCAGCGAATTTCATCCATCCTTTCCAGCGGTCTTTCGGGATGTTGTCCTCGAACACGTAGATGTTCTCGACAGCGTCGATTACCAGTTCTGTGGCACTCATTAGAAGGTTGACGTCTACCTCCTTCTCATCGATTTTCTTGGTACCGTAGATGTAATCCCTGAATTCCGGATGTTCCACCAGCATCCTGTCAATCTCCAGGGAATTGTTGACGAAGTTCTGGTAGATCTGGTTCTTTGTGGTTGTCGTCTGGACCTTGCTTTGGTAAAGTAGAAACACCAGTGTTATCGCGCTGAATGTTATGGTCAGAATCTGGATGGTGTCGACCAATTCCATATGTGGATATCCCCCTGAAGCCAGAGTAAATCGGCTGTAGGTGTACCTGCATTTAAACACTTAAACTCTTATATCCACCCTAGTTAACACCAAATCTACAGTTATGTGGTGTCGATTCCACACCAAATCTACAGTTAAGCCACTCACGCCCTGATTCCGGCCATTGGGTCGAACCTGACCATCTCGTACCCGAGCCTGCGGTTGAGCTCACCGACCTCCCGCCTGCACTCCCCCAGGCTGGGGCGCATGGTCTCGATGAGCATCCCGAAGAACCTGGCGTAGAACGTGGACACCTCGTCCGAGTACGCCGACAGAAGGGACTCGAGATCCGTCTCCCTGAGGAACACCTTCTGGCTGACGCTCCAGATGTCGTCCCCTCTGCACCGCCTGGTGAAGATGACCCTGCCGTCCCTGACGTCTATCTCCAAGGGCATCATGTCCACATGGACGACGTAGTTCCTAAGGTTCACGACCACCGACGCCTCGAATCCGAGTCCGTCGTGCTTGAGCGCCCTGAACTCGCGGTCGATGCCGTGCCTCTTCGCCGTGACAGACGCGAGGTTCTTGCACGAGTACATCCTGGACAGGAAGTCGGCCAGGAGCTGGCACAGTCTCATGGTCTCCGACTCCAGGACCTCGTACCTGCTCCAGTGGGCGGCACCCTTGCGCCGTACCTCACGAATGGCGTCCCTCAGCTCGTCCAGCTTCGACGCCATCATCTCGTAGCACATGAGCATGCGTCTGAGTTCGGTGTATGTCTTGAAAACGGGGGAATCCTGTAGGCGCCTGAGCTCCCTGCGGGGGTCCGAGGACATGCTATGTAATCGCCGGACGCGGACTTAACCGACACCGAAGTAGATTACCGGATATACGGAGGGCTCCGTCGGATGCGGAGATTATCGAGGAGGCTCCCTTATTTACTCTTATGATCAAACTTAGGCGTAGCACGAACACTCTAAATAGTATGCACCGACTAACGCCGACCCATGCACATAGTCCAGCCCGGAATGGAAATCGATGTTCTCAAGGAGAACAACAAGATCGCCCACGAGAACTACCGCCTCATGAGGAGCAAGGGAATCAAGTCCGTCGACTTCATGGGATCCATCGGCGCGGGGAAGACCGCGCTCATCATCAAGCTCGCCGAGAAACTCAGGGCGAAGGGCGTCCGCGTATGCGCCATCGCGGGGGACGTCACCGGCGTGGACGACTACACCAGGTTCGAGAAGTCCGGCCTGAACGCGGTCAACTGCAACACCGGACACGAGTGCCACCTGGACGCCAACCTC
>CASFMM010000099.1 GCA_949295765.1 uncultured Methanomassiliicoccales archaeon
GGTGGGCTCGTCGAAGAAGTACACGTCGGCCTCCTTCATCATGGTGGACGCCATGGCGACCCTCTGCAGCTCACCGCCGGAGAGCTTGGAGATGTCCCTGTCGATGACCTCGGTCAGGTCGAAGACCTCTGCGGCCTGGTCCACGGTCATGCGGTCCTGCACCTTGGAGAGCAGGTCCCTGACCACCCCTTTCACGGCCAGGGGGATCTTGTCCACGTACTGCGGCTTGACGGCGACCTTGACCTTCCCGGCGTAGACCCTCTCCAGGTAGTCGTGCAGCTCGGTGCCCGCGAAGTGCTGGAGGACCTCCTCCTTGGTGGGAGGGTTCTCGTAGCGGCCGAGGTTGGGGATCTCTGTCCCTGACAGCATCCTGATGGCCGTGGTCTTTCCGATACCGTTGGGTCCCAGGATACCGGTGACGAGGCCCTTCTTGGGGACCGGGAGCCTGTAGAGCCTGAAGGAGTTCTCCCCGTACTGGTGGATCATGTCCTCCTTGAGCTCGTCGGCCAGTCCGATGATCTTGACGGCCTCGAACTGGCACTTGTTGACGCAGATGCCGCATCCCTGGCAGAGGGTCTCGGATATGATCGGCTTGCCCCTCTCGCCGAAGGTGACGCACTCCACCCCTGTCCTGTTGAGGGGGCAGAACTTGGCGCACTCCTGGTTGCATTTCTTGTTCTGGCATCTGTCTATCAGCACGGCCGCTATCCGCATGGCCCCGACGATTCAATCCTATGATAAAAGGATGCGCATGCGCGCGCTAAGGGTCCGTGATGCCGCGGCCCCAATCAGCCGTTTATACTGGCCCGCGGATTACCTCGGCATGCCGGACGACACCGCGGGGACGAGGGCCCTCCTGGGCGACCAGAGGAAGGGCGTCATAGCCCTGGCCATCCCCATAGGCGTCGCCCTCTTCTTCCAGCAGCTGAACAGCATCGTGGACAGCCTCTGGGTCGCAGGTCTCGGCGGCTCCGCCATGAGCGCCCTGGGGATCGTCTACCCGATCTACACCATCCTCATCGGCATAGGGAACGGTCTGGGAATCGGCGTCGGGGCGGCGATAGCCAGGAACATCGGGCAGAAGAACCACGCGGACGCCAACCGCTCGGCTGCCCAGGGCGTGGTCATCTCCGCCGTGGTCAGTCTGATACTTACCCCGATGCTGCTTCTGACCGCGGAGCAGACCATGGTCCTGATGGGCGCCGGGGACACCGTCGCCGACTGTCTGGCATATGCCAACCCGATCTACCTGATGATGTTCTTCATCATTCTCAGCGGTGTGATGTCCGGGATGCTGCGCGGCGAGGGTGCCGCCAGGAGGTCCATGGTCATCCAGGTGGTGGGCGCGGTGGTCAACATGGTCCTGAACCCCATCCTGATCTACGGTCTGGACATGGGGGTCGCGGGTTCCGCGTGGGCGACCGTCATTGCCTTCATCGTGTCCTGCGCCATAGCGTCCTACTGGTACCTCCGCGGCAGGGGGATGTACATCGCAATCCGCAGGTCCGATTTCCGTCCCGACATGAGGATCTGGAAGGGCATTATGTCCGTCGGGGGTCCCGAGGCCCTCGAGCTGTCGATCATGTACCTGTTCAACATCTTCCTGAACTTCATGGTCATAGAGTGCGGCGGGACCGACATGGTCGGGCTGTACTCCACGGGATGGAGGGTCGCGAACTTCATCCTCATCATTGCCCAGTCCATGGGAGGAGCCATGGTTGCCGTGTGCGCCGCGGAGTACGGGATGAAGCGGTTCGACATGATCCGCGACGCTTTCCGGTTCTCTGTGCGCACGTCCATCATCTGGACCATCGTCCTCTCGGCGGTGCTGGCACTGGGCGCGGGGACGCTGGCGTCGGTGTTCACGGTCTCCGACGACCTGTCCTACCTGCACGACGAAACGACCCGGATGTTCTACTTCTTCGCGCTGTTCCTGCCGGTGATGTCCCTGGTCTACACCGGGTCGTCGCTGATGCAGTCCATCAACAAGGCGACCGGCGGGATGGTCAACTCGCTGGCAAGGAACGTCATCATGAGCCTCGCTTTCCTGGCCGCGACGGTCACCTTCGGGACGCTCACGTCCCTGTGGTGGGCGATGGCGCTCTCGGAGATCCTGGGCGGTGTCATGATGGGCGTGCACGCGTACATCGTCCTGAGGAGGACCGAGGCGCGCGAGGGCGGGACCCCCGGGGCCGTCTGACACCGGCTGTCGCCGCTCAGACGCCATCTATATATCGTGCGTGCGCGTTCGCGCGCATGGTCACAATGTCGAAAGTCTGCATAAACATCGCCTGGCCGTACTCGAACGGCCCCATACATCTCGGACACGTGGCGGGTTCGCTTCTCCCGCCCGACATATTCAGCAGGTACAACCGCCTCATCGGCAACGAGGTCCTCATGGTCGGAGGCTCCGACCAGCACGGCACGCCCATCACCGTCTCCGCGGAGAAGTGCGGCATGACCCCCGAGGACTACGCCAACAAGTACCACGAGATCAACAAGAAGGCGATCGAGGACCTCGGCATAGAGTACAGCCTCTACAACAAGACCCACTGCCCCACACACTTCGAGGTGGTGCAGAAGGTGTTCCTGGACCTCCAGAAGAAGGGATACATCTACACCAGGGAGTCCGACCAGTACTACTGCCCCAAGTGCGCCCGCTTCCTCCCCGACAGGTACGTGGAGGGCGTGTGCCCCAAGTGCGGTGCCGAGAAGACCCGCAGCGACCAGTGCGACCAGTGCGGAACGACCTTCGAGCCCGGTGACCTCATCGACCCCTACTGCACCCTGTGCGGGAGCAGACCCGAGATCAGGCCCACGGAGCACTTCTTCCTGAAGCTCAGCGCTTTCAGGGAGCAGCTCATCGACTACGTGTCCTCCAAGGACTACTGGAGGGCCAACGTCAAGGCCTTCACGAGGAACTGGCTGGAGGAGGGGCTCAACGACAGGGCCATCACCAGGGACATGTCCTGGGGCGTGCCGATCCCGGTGGAGGGATGGGACGACAAGGTCATCTACGTCTGGTTCGAGGCCGTCATCGGCTACCTCAGCGCGTCCGTGGAGTACTCCAGGTCCATTGGCAAGCCGGACTACTGGAAGGAGTTCTGGAAGGACCCCGAGGTCAGGCACTACTACTTCATCGGGAAGGACAACATCCCGTTCCATTCGATCATCTGGCCGGCCATCCTCATGGGCCTGGGCGACATGGACCTGCCCTACGACATCCCGGCCAACGAGTACCTCATGATCAGCGGCGGCAAGCTCTCCAAGAGCCGCGGAGGGGCCATCGACGTGCCCACCGTCCTGCAGACCTACGACGCCGACCTGGTGAGGTACTACCTGTCCGTCAACATGCCGGACACCCACGACTCGGAGTTCTCGTGGGAGGACTTCGAGACCAAGGTCAACAACGAGCTGGTCGCCGCTCTCGGCAACTACTACCACAGGTGCCTCAGCTTCACCAAGAAGAACTTCGGCTCGATCCCGGAGGCTTCTGACGACGCGGAGGTCACGGCCGAGATCGAGAGGTCGCTCGACGAGTACAGGGAGTGCCTGTCCCACTGCGACTTCAAGAAGGGCATCAAGGTCGTCATGGACCTGGCCCGCTACGGGAACAGGTACTTCGACGCGAAGAAGCCGTGGGCCCTCGTCAAGGAGGACAAGGCCGCCTGCGGAGGGGTGATGAACAACACCCTCAGGATAGCCAAGGCCCTGGCCGTCATGGCCTGGCCGTTCATGCCCAGGTCCTCCGAGAGGATCTGGGGATTCCTCGGTTACGGGGGAAGCCTGGAGAAGGCGGGGCTGGACGAGGTCCTCGTCCCTCTCCCGGTCGGACAGGAGCTCAACGAGCCCGTGCCCGTCTACAAGAAGGTGGAGATCAAGATGGAAGACGAGAAGCAGGAGACCGTGAAGGAACAGAAGACCGAGAAGAAGCAGGAGAAGAAGCAGGAGCCCGCAGCGGCCCCCACCGGACCCTTCGCCGCCTTCAGGAGGATGGACATCAGGGTCGGTACCGTGATCTCCGTCGAGGACCACCCCGACGCAGAGAAGCTGTACATCCTGAAGATCGACCTCGGCGAGGAGGAGCCCAGGCAGATCGTCACCAACCTGAAGACGGTCTACGCCAGGGACCAGATGCTCAACAGGAGGCTCCTGGTCATCGCCAACCTCAAGCCCGCCAAGTTCCGCGGAGTCAAGTCCGACGGGATGCTGATGGCCCTGGACGACGAGGACCTGGGCGGAACCGCCATCAAGCTGCTGAAGCCCTCCGCGGACGTCCCCAACGGGACCAGGATCGACTGCGCCCTGGAGTGCTCCTCCTCGAGGATCGAGGTCAAGCACTGCGAGGCCGTGGACATCCGCGTCGGCAAGCTGACCAACGGACACATCCTCGGAGGCAACGTGCCCGAGGACTGCCCCGACACCTGTGCCCTGGTCTACGACGGGGACCTCAGGGTCCCGATGGGCGACGGCAAGGGATGCTATATCACCGTGGACGATGACGACTTCATCGACGGTGCGAGGGTCAGATGAAAGCAGACCTCCACGTCCACACCTGCTACTCCAACGACGGCAAGACCACGCTGGAGGAGCTGCTCGATTACGCCGAACGCCACGGCATTGGATGCGTGGCGGTCACCGACCACAACGAGTTCGAGGCGTACCCGAGGCTGAAGGACAACGGGAGGATCATAATCATCCCGGCGGAGGAGGTCTCCTCCGCCGAGGGCCACATCGTCGCTCTGGGGATTGACAGGCTCATCCCCAGGGACCTCTCCATCCAGGAGACCATAGACAAGATCCACGAGGCCGGAGGGTATGCCTTCGCCGCCCACCCCTACAGGTGGTGGTCCGGTCTGGGGGAGAAGAACACCCTGAAGTACCCGTTCGACGGGATTGAGGCCAGGAACGGCCGTTCGGTGCCGTCGGCCAACAGGAGGTCCGAGAGGCTGGCCAGGAAGGTCGGCAAACCCATGACCGCAGGAAGCGACGCCCACTCCCCGCACCGCATCGGGGAGGGGTACGTGGAGGTCCCGGACACCTGCGAGACCTGGCAGGACGTGCTGGAGTTCATCATGGCCAACAAGGTAACCATCGTCTGCAGCAACAGCCGCCACATGCAGGCCACCATCAGGTACGGCGTGAAATCCATCGGGGAGTGGCTGCTCCGCGGCTGCAAGAGGATGTAAACCACTTGTCAAACAACTTTCTATCCCGATTTATGAATTAACTTTCATATTGTGGTCTACACAATTTTTGAAGTCAAAATGTGTAGATCATAGAAAATATTGAAATAGTATTATTTTCGAATGTGTTAAT
>CASFMM010000100.1 GCA_949295765.1 uncultured Methanomassiliicoccales archaeon
CTGACCTGAGACAGGCATATCTCGCGGTAGACGTCGCACTGGACCCCTCCGATGTTCTCGGAATCTCCCGTCGCGGCATATCTGCTGTCAAGCATCTGCTGGGTGATTAGGATCTCGCCGAGGAACTCGTTGGCAGACATCCTCTCGAACTCCTTCTCCCGGCCCTCATCCTCTTCGACAGTGAGCCTGTTGCCATCCATGCTGATGATGGTGTACTTAGTGGTCTCCCTGTCGTCTTCTCTGATGGTGAAGCTGTCGCCCTCCCTCAGCTCTATTCCGAACATGTTCTCAGAAGGTGAGGGGCTAGGCGATGTTCCTCCGCCGCTGGGTGCTGCGTTCATGAGAGATGTCCCTGTGAGGTAGTAGAACTCCCTGTCATCCCAATCGTCGTCGTAGTAATCATCTAGGCTCTGGAGCTTGTAGATGACCTGATCGTCGTTGGAGACCCAAACGACCGCCCCATCGTCGAGATCCATGATTTCGTCGGTGTAGAAGCGGTATGTATAGACGGTGCAGTCGATGGTCCCGAAATCGGTGTTGATAGTCTCTGTACCGATCTGCCTTCCGGATCCATCGTACTTGACGATCTTGATGAACTCCGACTGTGGCATCCACTCTGCATCGTCATCCCCGTTCTCCCTGACGAGGACCCTGTCTCCTTCGATCCTGATGACCGTGTACGTCTCACGGTCGCGGTCGTCATCGTCATACTTGACATATTGGATGTAGTCTCCGACCACGAGTTCGGTTCTGAGCTGGTCTCCAGAGGATGAGGGTTGGTCGGGGACGAAGCTCTCTCCACCCTGAACGTCCTTGTCGATCATATTGGTGCCCGCAAGGGTCGTGGTGAACGACTCCGTCATGGTTCCAGATGACACGGTGATCTCGGTCTTGTAGATCACATTGCTTCCAACTCCGATCCAGTCGTAGGTATAGACGATTGTGCCGTTTCCTACAGGTTGCTCGTCGAAGTAGATCATGCACTCGACGTTACCGACGCCAGTGGTGATGGTCTCGTTCCTCTGATACTGTCCTATGTAGTTCTGGTCGATGACGCTGACATCGTCTAAGAAGTCATCCTTGCTCATGTTCTCCACATATGGTGAGCCTGAATCCGGCGTGACTTCTACTGTGAGCTGATCGCCTTCTACGGCTGTGACTTCGTATCTAGTCTGCTCTGCGGGGTCTGCTCCGAGGGAGCTGGTCGATGTTCCTGGAGAGTAAACTGAGGACAGGATGTAGTAGTCGTCTACCTGGACATCCGTTCCTATGGCATCTACAGGAGAGTCTGATCCGTTTCCGCCTCCGCCATTGTTGAGAAGTGCGTAAGCACCTACCGCAATGACGATCACAGCGACAACGGCTATGGCTGCGGCTGTCTTGATTGATGTCATGGCATCCCTAAAGAATCCAAGGGCATCTTAAAAACATATCGTCATTCGTCGAATATCTAAAATGGCGTTAGACGAACAGATTAGCAATCGTTATTCATCGAAATCAGAGCCTTTCTCCGGATAGCCGATCTTCAGGGTCATGCCTTCGACCGACACTCCTGGACCTTTCCTGACCGGCAGTTCCTGGTCTTCGTAGAATCCGAAGGTGTCCCCGTCACGGAGATGCATGCGGTTGAACAGGAGATGGTATGCGACATCGTACAGGAAGGAGGCCACGTTCGACGGGTCGTCGTCGGCTCCGATTATCTCCATCTCATCCCAGCCGAGGGCTGCCATGCCCATGGTGTAGGCGTTGATGCCCTCGGATGTACGGTACATGCCGAACCACACCATCTCGTCCAGCGGGAGGTCCCCGACCTTCATGCACTGGGCGTCCTCGATGTACGGGCCGGGTTCGAACACCGTTCCGCAGCCGTATATCCCGAGGACGTTCGGCAGTACTGCACAGGATTCCACGATCTTGGTGAACGTCAGGCCGCAGTCCAGGGGTTCCCCGGCATGGTTAACCAGGGCGACCACGAGGTGAGCCACGTGTGCCGAAGCGGCATCAACGGCCCCCGGCCATCTGTAGTTGTACGAAGCGTTCTCCTCGGCCTCGTCACCGGGCACACTGGCATGCATCAGGCTCACGGCGATGATGTTCCCCTCGTGCATGCCGATTAGGGCGTCCTCGCCGACGTCGGCGTCGGCCAAAACGATGCCCCAGTTCTCCCTCAGATGTTTGATGATGGCCCCGGGATCCCAATCATCGCTGGAAAGCAGGACCATGGCGGCGAAGGGCCCTCCGTCGGATTCCCTGACCAGGTCGAGGTCGCTGTCGAAATCCACTATGCGTATCTCCTCGCTTCTGGGCACACCGTAGGACAGTCTGACGTTCATCGCAGGTCCTATGCTCACCCCGTAAAGGCAGTGGCCGCCGACCCCGGAGGTCTCCTCGAGGTATGCCCTGGATTCCGTGTCCAGGTCGTCCAGGCAGTCGAGTATCCCCCCTATGGCGTCGGGGTCCTTCTTGGACGCCTGGGCCTCGTTCATCAGAAGGGACACCATCACAGCCCCCTCCCCGCGGTTCATCAGGTATGTGCAGTAGGGGTGGTCGGCGGACCATCCGGTGATCCCCAGCTTTGTCTTGAGCCGGTCCAGGGCCTGGCGGTCGCACACGATTCCGTCGATCGCCGTGAACAGGTGGACATCATCCTCGCCTATGCGATGGGCCTCCATCTGCTCTATGGTTGCGCCCTCCTCTATGTCGCGACGGAGCTGTAAGAAATCCTGATCGTCAGGGGACAATTCCAAACCCCTGGCGACGGCATCCCCGGCACCTCTGCGGTCGCCGAAATGCGCGCGCAGACGACCGAGCGTCAGCCATGTGGGGAGGTAGTCGGGGTCCTCGCGGACGCCCCTCTCGCAGTACTCGAGGGCACGCCCGGGCTTCCCGCAGTACATCAGCGATACGGCGTAGCGGTGGTACCACGGGCCGCATCCGGCGGACAGGTCCTCGACCCTGGAGAGCCATTCGGCGGATGTGAAGTAGTGCTCGTAATCGCCTATCGAGTTGCAGGCGAACGCGACCCAGAGGGCCACCCCCAGGTCGTGATGGGCCTGCCTCTCGGTGAAGCGGCCGTCCGATATGCCATGGGAGATGTAGTAGCCGAGATACTCCAGGATCCCCTCGCAGTCCACCGAACCCTCGTCGATGAACATCCTCAGGGCCTCTTCCTGCTCCGGCCCCAGCAAGGGTTCAGTGGAGGTGGTCACGCGTCCGTCTGCCATGTCGCTCCGTAAGGGTCATCAGATGTAAACCTCTCGCAGGCTCCGCCTTCGGGGTCTTCGGTCAAGACCTCAGTGACCGACCACGATGGGCTGGGAGTGGGACTCCGCGAAGGCCAGCGCCTTCCAGAAGATGGAGAACGCGTACCTCGACAGGCTGTCCGTGTCGAGTTCTCCCTCGCCGCTGGGCACCTCGTAGGACCATCCCTCAATCGTCGGTCCGTCTGCGTTCCAGAGCGCGGCGTTGATCGTGTCCAGGTCCTTCCTCAGGGTGGCGGTGGTGGACACGTTGATCTGGTCGCCAGTCGGTCCGGGGCACTGGAACATGCCGATGCGGCCGAATGGTATCCACATCTGCGCTATGAGGGCAGAGGGGATGCGTGCGTCGTCACCCGTCATGGCCTTCTCGATGACTGGGCTCTCGTAGAACCTCCATCCGCTGGGGATCGTCACCGGAAGGCTCTCGCCCGTGATGTGGCAGGCCATTCTGAGCATCAGTGCGCCGAACGCGTCGAGACCTATCGTCCCGAAGTAGTACTGCATCCCATAGCCCTCCTCCCACCTGATGCCGCCGTCCGGCAGCCCGGATGTCACCGCGTCGCGCCATCTGCAGACGGCGTTGAGGAGGTCGTTCCTGTCGAAAGGTTCCTGGTCGTCGTACTCGTTCCAGTCACCAGCGTAGCACATGGCAAGAGGTCCGGCGTAAAGGTCGTATCCCATGTTATCCCATAGGGCGCTGTGGGCCCGTGGCTCAATCGCCTATGTACATGATAAGCTTGTTCAGTTCCCCGGACCGTGGACATCGATGTTGTCGCCCGCACCCTGGACCCCCAGTCTGAGTGCCCTCATCATGTGCTTCTCGGCATCCTGTGTCCTGCCGACCTTCATGAGAGCTTCGGCGACATCGTGGTGCAGGCTGATCAGGACCTCGGGATCCGGCATGCGGTTGAACTCGACCATGTGCTCGAGTATGGTGATGGCGGACTCCACGTCGCTTATGTACTGCTCCGTGAGTCCCAGGTCGGCCTCGCCGTCCGCCCTCATCACGAACGCCATGACAAGTTCCTCAGGATCCTCCAGCTGACCGCGGTCCAAGAGCTCCATGGCGAGCTCGATGGATTTCGAGTAGAGCTCCACCGCCTCCTGGGTCTCCGAGAGGTCGGTCATGGCCTCCGCATGGAGGTCCAGGAGCTCCACGGTGCGGTTCTGGGACCAGGCGTCGTGATGTCCCCTCAGGGAGTCCATGCCCTTCTCGATGAACGGCAGGCTGACGTCGGCGCTCTCGGAATCGATGAGGTTCTTCGTGGCGTCCACGCAGAGGCGGACGATGCTGCGCTGGTCGAAATGACGGGAATGCTGGTCCAGATCCCCCAGGACCTTGGAAACCATCTCGTACTCCTGTGTGCAGTCCGCCTCCTGGTCGAAGAGGATGGAGGCCTTCGTCGCATGGATGCGGACGTATGTTCCGACGTCCGGTTCGTATCCCTGGGCCTGCAGGTCGTCCAGCACCTCGGAGGCCGAGTCCAGGTCGTCCATGGCGGATGTCCTGTACTCCATCATGTAGAGAACGCAGCCGCGGTTCACATAGGCTTCCAGGAGCTCCTCGTTCTCGACGCCGGCGGCCTCGAGCTCGTTGACCTTGTCGTTGTACTCCTCCAGTGCGCTCTCAAGATGGATGTCGGAGCTGTCCATGATGTAATCCAACGACGACGCCGTATATCTATACTGGCACCGAGGGTGCGTTTTCGATTGAACAGGACTTTGTGTCAAAGTAGCAGTCAAAGTAATTGTCAAAGTAGCAGTCAAAGTAATTGTCAAAGTAGCAGTCAAAGTATATGTTTATGAAATTACGATGCATTATCGGAACGCAATAAAGGTAGTTACATGACAGTCAAAAAGCACCTTGTCCAGAAGATCGGGGATACCGATAAAGAGACCATGGTGTCGGAACCACTCTCCAAGGAGGAGGAAATGGTCGCGGAGATCATCCGGCTTTTGAAGAAGTACGGCGAGGTGAGCATCCGC
>CASFMM010000101.1 GCA_949295765.1 uncultured Methanomassiliicoccales archaeon
AAAATGGCATCATACTTCATCATGGAGGTAGCTATTGCCATCCCATAGGCGAACATGAAGATCGCCAGGCTCATCACGAATCCTGCAAGGTATTTGCCGAGGTAGAACGAAGCCCTGCTCATGGGAAGGGAGACGTTCATGTACGCAGTCCTTTCTTTGAACTCGTTTGGTAGCTGGCTTCCGCACAGCACGGATGTGAACAATCCCAAAAGCAGAGGTAGGAATGCAAGCAGCCCTGCGATGTATGTGTTGGAGTAATCCGTGACGAACCCATAGGTCGTCATCACGAGCATGAGCATGTCCTCTCCGACGAATATTATGACGGGGATGAGAAGTGCGACAAAGAGCATGAAGTACGTCCACTTCATCTTCGAAAACAGCTTCATCTGGACCATGAACATGATCATGGTCTGCTTCAAGAACGACGGGATGTGATACGTCACATCCCTGTGGGCCTGCTCGTTGGACGCGCTGTACCCGGTGTTGCCCCAGGTGCCCTTGCGGTCCTCCGTCTCGGTCTTCTTTCCGAGCGGGATTATGCCGCCCAGGCCGCCGAGGGAGGGTTTCTTCTTTCCCGTCTGGGTCTGGCTCTGTGCGGTCGACGGTCCGACATCGATCCCGGCATTCCCGGACTGGGTCCTGGTGGCACCGAGGTCCATGGTGTTGGACGCCTGTTTCCTCTCGGCGGATCCGAGGTCGACGGACGTCTGTCTGGGTTGGCTCTGCTGTGAGGGCTGTCTCTGACCCAGGTCCATCGAGCCCTGCCTCTGCTGGCTCTGTGCCTGCGGACGGCTAGTGCCGAGGTCGATGGATGCCTTCCTCTGACCGGTGGAGGCGCCCATGTCGATGCTCGCCGAGTACGATTTCCTCTCCGGTTCCGGTTGAACGGGGTTCGAGGGCTTCGTGACCTCGAACGGATCCTGTCTCGGTTGCTGTTGGACAGGCTCCTCCACCTTCTTCCTTCCGAAGGTAACCATCGGCTTCCTCTGGACGGTTTCCGCCTGTTGTGATGGCTGATCGGGGTGGCCGTTCTGTTCGGCCGTCTCCGATCTCTTCTTCCCGAACGTCATAAGCGGCTTTCTCTGGGACGGCTCCGCCTGCTGCACAGGCTCGTAGCCCGGGTCGGAACCGAACGGGTCGCTCTGCCGGCGGGGCTGCTCCTCCGACCTCCTTCTTCCGAAGGAGATCGGCTCCCTCTTCGGCTTCTCGGGCTGCTCAGCGCGGCTCGGCCCCAGGTCGATGGAGTTGTTGCGCCTGCCCTTCGGCCTCTGGATGGTCTCCTCGTCGGTCATTGGATCTCGTCCCCCTTAGTGAGCTCCATGTACAGGTCCTCCAGGTTGGCTCCCTTCTCGTTCAGCGCCAGGATCCCGAGTCCGGATCTGAACGCCACCTCGTTCACATGCGCCTGGTCCTCCGTGGATCCGGAGAACTCCAGCTTCAGGGTGTAGTCGCCCATCCTCTCCGAGCCTGTGACGCCCTGGCAGTGGGTCAGGTCGCTGATGACCTGGGGCGTGAAGGGCCTGAGGGTACGTATTTCGAGGGTGATCTCCTTGTCCGCCCCGGTCCCGTGGATGAGCTTGGCAACGTCGCCGGACGCGATGACCTTGCCGTCGCGGATCATGGTGACCGATCCGCAGATCTCGGAGACCTCGCTCAGGATGTGCGTCGAGATGAGAAGGCTGCAGTTCCTGTGCTTCAGCTCCGCCAGGGTCTGCCTGATCTCGATCATACCTCTGGGGTCCAGTCCCGAGGTGGGTTCGTCCAGGATGATCGTGTCCGGGTTCGGCAGGAGCGCCTGCGCGAGGACGACCCTCTGCCTCATTCCCTTGGAGAACTCCCCTATCTTCTTGTCGCGCCACTCCCACATCCTCATGGTCTCCAGGACGTCCCTGGCGCGGATCTCGATCTCCCTGGAGTCGAGTCCGTAGAGCCTCCCGACGTACTCCATGATCTCAGCGGGGGTGAACCCGGGGTACGGTTCGGGTGTCTCGATGACGCATCCCACGTGCTCCATGGCGCGTCTGTGGTCGTGGATGTCGATCCCGGCGATCCTCACGCTGCCGGATGTCGGCATCAGCAGTCCCGTGATGGCTTTCAGGGTGGTGCTCTTCCCCGCCCCGTTCGGACCAAGGAGGCCCATGAACTCGCCCCTCCGGACTGTGAGGTTGACGTTGGAGATGGCGGCGAATCCGCCGTACATCTTCGTCAGGCCGACGGCTTCAATGGCTGGTGTGCCGTCCATGCCGGTGGTATGCACTCATCATAGCTTAAACCATCGCACATGCACATGAGTGCCAGCGTCATACATCTTGTCGGAAAATCTCATCTCGATCGGACTCGGCCCTTCATGTTCCTGTCCATCTCCGCGTTGAGAAGCGCGTCGGCGCGGGGGACGAACTCCTCCGATCTCCTGACGTTCCTGTAGGAGACCATCGGTATGAGGGATGCGAGGGATTCCGCATCGGCGTGGAGGACGGCCATGTCGGGGTTCTTCACGCGGTACTCCCCGGTCATCTGTCTTATCACGAGCTGGGAGTCCATGACGAACTCGGCCTCCTCGGCTCCGAGCTCCACGGCCTTGTTGATGGCGGCGATGAGACCCCTGTACTCGGCGTAGTTGTTGGTGTGTACCCCCAGGAACTCGGAGTGCTCGTGCAGGACCTTCCCACCGGACGTGACGACGATGGCGTAGGCCGATGGTCCGGGGTTCCCTCTGGATCCGCCGTCCGAGTAGACGGTCAGCTTCAATAGACCAGCTCCCTGGCGACCCTGTTGTCGGAGTCGACCAGCAGGACCTTCGCCTTGATTGGCTCGTCCACGAGTTCGTAGGCCATGATGATAACGAGGTCGCCCTCGTTCACAAGGTGCGCCGCGGCCCCGTTGACCGCGATGATGCCGCTGCCCCTCTTCCCGGGCAGGGTGTACGTGTCGAAGCGGCTCCCGTTGTTGACGTCCGCTATGGTGACCTTCTCGCCCACCCAGATCCCGGCCCTGTCCAGCAGGTCCTCGTCTATGGTGATGCTGCCCTCGTAGTCGAGGCGGGTCTCCGTCACGGTCGCCCTGTGGATCTTGCCGCGAAGCATCCAGCGCATGATTTGCCCATCGAAGGGTCGTTTAAATATTCTTCTGAGCGACCCGATGTCTCGACAGGCATATCCTCTGGCGCCTGTCCGTGGGAGTGTCCGGGTACAGGTACTCGATCTCCCCGTCCTCCATCAGTTCCCTGATGCATCTGCGGAACGTGTTGTTCACGCTGCTGTATCCGACAGACGCCGCCAACTCGCGTCCCGACTGGCATCCGCTGATTCTGAGCGATTCCAGGATGGCATCCTTCGTGTTCTCCGGGTTCCTGTTTTTGCGTGTTCCGGTTCTCGGTACATCCATGACGGACGGTTCGTTTCTGTCTAGGAACAGCCTGTGCACAGGTATCGTCACGCGCAGAAACCTTCTGTCGGCATCCGTCTCATAGATGGGAGGTTCGGATCCGTTCGATTCGAGGCTTCTCAAGACTTTAGGGATGCCGGTGTTGCGTCCTTCTGTGAGTTTCTGCTCTTTGAGGAAATCCCCCAACCGTCCGTTGAGGTTGTACTCGCACATGAGGTCGTATTCGGAGAGCATCTCGTCCGTTATGCTGGGATCCGGCCCGGGGCAGCTGAACACCGTCAGGCTCTCGGGGCGGATGTAGACCTTGATCGGCTGCGGTATCCGGTAGTCCTTGTGGTAGACTGCGTTGACGACCGTCTCCTCCACAGCCTGGAACGGGAAGTTGAACACCCTGATGGCCTCGGCCTGGTCGGGGACCTTGACGACCTTCTCCACGATATACCTCTTGATGAACGACAGGGAGTCCCTTATCTGGAAGTCCAGTGGGCCGTCGAACGTTCCCTCCTCGATGCCGGATCCCGTCGCATCCGGTATGTATGCTACCTCGATGTGCGCGTTCGGGAAGAATCTCTCGGGTTTCTCCGAGAACATCATAAGTCCGACGTTCACGGGCCTGAGCGATTCGCTGGGTCCCCTGACTATCCTCAGGGAACGATACAGGTCCAGGGTGCTCGTCCTGTCGAAGTCGATATCGCTGTTCACACGCTGCAGATAGCTTCTGACAAGCCAGTCTTTGATATCTGTGATCGAGGCGGTCTCGTTCACCATATCATCGAAAGGTGGTGTGCTGCATCTGTTGAAAAGGCGTACCTCGTCCTCACGTGTCGCTCTGACGGTGTTGGACATCTTCCTTATGTAGAATGCCTTTTCGATGTTGTCGTTCTTTTTCGTACCGATTCTGACTGGACATTTGTACGGACGCGACTCGCCGCCATGCGCCCATATCACCAGCAGTGTCACATCGTGGTACGTTTCCACCGATATCTCGGGAATATATGGTGGTGTGATGGTGTTGCATAATCTGAACAGTTCCTTCTCGATTCTGGGAACGGAATCTGGATCGATTCCCACAAAATCTATGGGTTTTCCGTCGATCTCTCCCACACCTATGATGATGTAACCTCCGCCCAGGTTGTCTATGTTGTTTGCGAATGCGCATATTGTATGGAGTACCTTTTCTGGATTCCAGTCTTTCTTGAACTCCAAGCGGTTGCTTTCGATGATAGAGTTCTCTATAATGGAGGTTACATCGGCCGGAATCATAGTCTCGCCTCGTTTGATATTCCTGTTCATATTCATATGCATATTCCTATGCATATTCCTTTTCCTATGCATTTTCTTATGCATCTGTTGGATGCCCTGAGGCCTTCACCATGGTGATCCGTATTAGATCTCAAAATAACCGGAATAATGAGTTGTGTCGACAAGAGGTTCCGATTTCATCTTCTCGGATTCAAAAACGGATGTTATTGAGTGGAGTAAAAGTCAAGCACCGATGAAAGAGTCAACGTGATAACGCTTTACTGTCGGAAACAGGAATCATTAGCGAAAATAAGGGATGAGCGCCCTGGTCGGAATTCGAATCCGAGTCGAAGCCTCGACAGGGCTTCATGATAGGCCGCTACACTACCAGGGCAGTATGCCTTGGTATAGAGGACATCTATATAATGATTTCTATAAGTACGATATCGTCCGTCAAACATCCGGCTTCCATGCCTTTGGGAGATCCGCAGGGAGGCTTCTTCGAGTACACTGTCGAGGGGATCCCGGAATCGATTTTCGCTTGTTCGGTCCCTGTAAGGGACCTTGACGCATCCATCGGGTTCTACACCGACATCCTGTGCCTGGACCTTCTGGGCCGCACCGATTCTGACGCCTACCTCAGGCGCGGGCAGTGCCGCATGATCCTGAGGGTCTCCGACGTTACAGGTGTGGACACCGGGGTGTATTTCGGAGTGGACAGCCCGTTCAACACGCGCCGCCGTCTGATCGACGAGGGTGTGGAGTTCGTGCAGGAGCCCGTGCACACGCCGTTCGGCACATGCACATCATTCCTGGACCCGGATGGGAACGTCCTCCACGCCATCGATTCCGGTGCCGATTTCAAAATTTGAGGAAGGGAAGTTGGCCCAGAGGGCCGTTTGGACTCAGTCGAAGAAGAACGCCTTGACGTTGTCCCTGAACAGGTACCAGAGGATGATGATGTCTATGATGACAGCCACCAGTCCGACGGGGAACATCAGAAGTCCGCCGATGATTCCGAGGATCGCGAAGATGACTCCGAGGTACCACCAGAGCTTCCAGCCCTTGAGGAAACCGAGGGCTATGATGATGTAGATCAGTCCGATGACGGCGATAGTTCCGCCTCCGACGGCTCCGGCAGCAGCTTCGCCGCCTACAGCGCCTCCCGCGAACGTCAGAGCGCCGAGGGCCAGCATCACGATTCCAAGCAGGGCGTACAGTGCACCGATTATGGTGATGAGCAGAGGACGACTTGCCATGCAGATGTAATCGGTTTTAAAATTTATAAGGTAAGGGTCCCCCGGAGGGGACCGTTTGAATGCGGGTGTTCAGTCCCCGAGGTTCGCCTGCTCAATCGCGACGTCGAGCTCCTGCTGGAGCGCGGGGGGCAGTCCGTTGATGCTTCCGGACAGGAATCCCCTGACGATCATGCTGACGGCCTCGTCCTCGGTCAGTCCCCTGGACATCAGGTACTCGATCTGGTCCTGGGCGATCTTGCCGACCGCGGCCTCGTGCGTCATCTCGACGTCGGCGACGTGGGCCTCGAGCTCGGGCACGGCGTTGGTGGACCCGCCGTCCTTCATGATGATGCTCCTGCACTCGAGGTGGGCCTTGGCGCCGGGTGCGTTCCCGACCAGGCGTCCGCGGGCGCACATGTGCCCGCCCATGGAGATGCTCCTGCTCATGATCTGGGCGCTGCTGTTCCTTCCGTTGAGGTAGACCAGTCCGCCCGTGTCGATGTCGGAGCCCTCGTGCGCTATGCACATGGTGTTGTACAGCGCGGTAGCGCCCTCGGCCAGGCTCGCGGAGGGGAAGCTCTGCAGGCTGCCGACGGGGTTCAGTATGACGTAGTTGTTGGTGTAGTTGGAGTTCTTTCCGACCACGGTGGCGGTCCTCGGGCGGACGCCGGTCTGCTTGCCCCAGCTGTGGATCATGGAGAACGTCAGGTCGCAGTTCTCCCCCACGTAGATCTCGGACACGCCGATGTGCAGGGCGTCGTTGGCGTGGGGCGACGTGGAGCATCCCGTGATCATCTCGAGGGAGGCGTTGTCCTCCACGATGACGATGTTGTGGACGTTCTGGATGGTCTTGTCCGTGTTGATCATCATGCACGTCTGCACGGGGTCCTTGATGTGGTATCCGGATTTGACACGGATGAAGTAGCCGTCCGCCTCCTCGAGGTAGCTCTTGGCGGTGTACTTGTCCTTCGTCGGGTCCATGGCCTTCCACATGTAGTCCTTGACCCAGTCGTACTTCCTCAGGGCGTCCTGGGTGGACATCATCTCCAGCCCCTCCTGCTGGGAGGAGCTGCAGTGGCTCATGCCGTTGTCGATGAACATCAGGGTTCCGGAGCGGTTCATCTCGTCGGCAACGACCCCGACCTTCTCCATGTAGTCCTTGTACTTGGAGCTCTGGAGGTCGTCGATCTGCACCGAGTCCTTGGATCCCTCCTCGTAGTGGTCCAGGTCCAGGTCGGCGCCGTACGCCCCCTTCTTGTTCAGGGCCTCCTTCACAGACTGATTATCTGCTGACATCCGTCGCACTCTCCGTATCCGTTCTCTCTGATCTCCTTGAGCAGGTCGCTGGGCCTTCCGGAGCAGAATATCCTTCCGTCCCTCATGACGTACCCGCGGTCGGCTCCGATGTAGTCCATGATCTGGCCGGTATGGGTGATGACCAGGGACGAGACGTGCCTCTGCCTGCCGGGGCAGCTGCCGTCGTAGAGCAGGTCGTGGACCTTGTTGCCGATGAGGTCGATGTTCTCCAGGTCCACGCCCGACTCGGGCTCGTCCAGGAGGATGAACTCCGGCTTCTGGGCCGTGAGCTGCAGGAGCTCGGACCTCTTGATCTCCCCTCCGGAGAAGCCCACGTTGACCTCCCTGTCGAGGAAGTTCTGCATCTTGAACTTGGAGGCGTCCTTCAGGATCGCCTCTCCGTTGTCGGGGGACGACGCCTTGATGAGGTCGCCGAGTTTGACCCCGTAGATGTTCGGGGGGCGCTGCATCATCATGCCTATTCCCAGCTTCGCGCGCTGGTCCACCGTCATCTCGGTGATGTCCTGTCCCTTGAACAGGATCTGGCCCTGAGTGACCTTGATCGAGCTGTAGCCCATGATCGTGGACATCAGCGTGGACTTTCCGGACCCGTTGGGACCGAACAGAACGCATGTCTCCCCCTCGTTGACGGTGAGGTTGACGCCTTTCAGGATCTCCCTCTCGCCGGCCACGGCGTGCAGGTCGACCACTTTCAGCATTTCAGTCATTTCTTCACCTGTAACGGCGTGAATGCTACACTGTAATTTAAGTTATCGAGCATCACCGATGATACCGTGACCGAGGAAGGTCCGATGCCGCCCGCGGGACCTTCCGTCGAGCGCTCAGGACACCTTTTCCGATGGTCAGATTAAAGTCGGCTCTTCGTCGAATCGTGTTGTAACGCCGTTTACTCGGTTCACAACCGATCCGACATGTCGTCAGGGGTCAACCCGACGGTTCCGCGGCGGACCGCTG
>CASFMM010000102.1 GCA_949295765.1 uncultured Methanomassiliicoccales archaeon
CTGAGCTCCGTGGACTACCTCGCCTACTGGGGATACGCCGCATCCATCGCCACCGTCCTCGTCGCCCTGATGGGTCCGTTCCTGGGTGCTGTCTCCGACAGGAAGGGCAAGAAGATCAGGATGTTCTCATGCGTGCTGGCGATAGGCGTTATAGGCTGCGCCGCCCTAGGGTTCGTGAACCAGTGGCTGGTGTTCCTGATCGTCCTCGTGATAACGAGGCTGGGATACTCCCTGAGCCTGGTGTTCTACGACTCCATGCTGGTGGACGTCTCCTCGCCCCAGAGCATGCACACCGTCTCCGCCATGGGCTACGCCTGGGGCTACATCGGGAGCTGCGTCCCGTTCGTCGTCTGCCTGGTCCTGATCCTCGGCTGCGACTCCTTCGGCATCACCATGGGCACGGCGATGACGATCTCGCTGGTCATCATCGCCGCCTGGTGGGTGGTCTTCACCATCCCCCTCATCAGGAGGTACAGGCAGACCCATTACGTCGATGAGAGGGAGTCCTCGCTCAACGCGTTCAGGATGCTCGCCACCACGCTGGGGAACGCCAGGTCCGAGAAGAAGGCGTTCATGTTCCTCATCGCGTTCTTCTTCTTCATCGACGGGGTCTACACCATCATAGAGATGGCGACAGCCTACGGCCAGGCCCTCGGACTGGACACGACCATGCTGCTTGTGGCCCTGCTGGTCACCCAGGTGGTCGCCTTCCCCTGCACCATAGCATTCGGGAGGCTCGCACAGGGCAGGAACGTCGTCAGGCTGCTGATGGTCTGCATCCTCGCCTACGCCTGCATCACGGTGTACGCCTCTGCGATGGACAACATCACCCAGTTCTTCCTGCTGGCGATCTGCGTCGGGGTCTTCCAGGGCGGCATCCAGGCCATGTCCAGGTCCTACTTCTCCAGAATCATCCCCCCGGAGAAGTCCGGGGAGTTCTTCGGACTCATGGACATCTTCGGCAAGGGAGCCTCGTTCATGGGGACCTTCATGGTCTCCGCCATGAGCCAGCTCACAGGCAGCATGTCCATGGGGATACTGTCCCTGGTCGTCCTGTTCATAGTCGGACTCCTGGTCCTGGTTCTCGTCTCCGGGATGCCCGACCCGGAGCGCTGCCGGAGCACGGAGCCGTCCGCATAACCGACCTTGCCGGGCCGGATGAACCCGGCATCAAAACCACCTCCCGGCCATCCAGCACGGGTGGCGGGGATCCCTTAAACCTTGTCAGGTGAGAGTCAGAGGGCCCCTTCATTCTTGCTAAGTGAAACTATATCATAATTGATAGTGATTCGATATGATTATATAGCAATATACGAAATCAGACAAATCACCAATTGTGGTATTCCGATTGAGGATGGGCGATCCTTTCAACGGCCTACCGCACAAGGCTCGAAACCCAGGTCCAGGATCCCCTCCAGGACCTGCCTCACACGGTCCGAGTTCTCCGAGACCCATGCGTCGTCCATGACACCTCTCTCCCTGGTCTCGACCATGTGCCAGGTGTGGGTCGCGAGGACGAGGTGCGACAGCCCTTCGGCCATGCTGACGTAGTCCGAAGGCACCCTCTTACCCTCGTGCATCGGCCACAGGTACGCCGCGATAGTCCTCCCTGCGGCATCCTTCATCTTCGGAACGGGGTACTCCGTCATCCCTTCGATCTCGTACGGGTCTGTCGGACCTCCGACCGGAGTGTAAAACGATGAGTCCGATGCGATTCCCAGCCCGCGCACGACCTCCAGGATTCCGGGGCTCACGGTCATGTACGGCGCTCTGAAGCACGTCGGACGCGATATGGCGTCCGAAACGGCCTCGAATCCCCTACAGAGGACCGCCTCCGCATCCGGGACGATCCCTGTCTGGGCACCCGTCAGGTCCTCGTGGTCGTAGCCGTGGAGGCCGATGCAGTGGCCGGACAGCACGGAGCAGTCGGTCATCTCGGCGGTGCGGCCCTCAAGGAAGAACGTCCCTCTGACCCCGATGCAGTCCAGCAGATCGGCCAGGACGGACATCCCCCTCTCGGAGGACGAGAAACGCGGCCCGGTGCCCGAACCGCGGTCGATGGACCCGGCCGCGACGCTTCCCGGGATCGGGATGTTGACGTCGCGGTCGGCGTCCACCGTGAAGTAGAGTTTCGGCTTCATCCCCTCACTGGCACGGATGAGACCCTCTTCAGGAGCATTCCCTCGATGACGATCGGGGGGTACTTCATGGCGGTCTCCTTCGCACGCCTCAGCTTGGCCTCGTTGTCGGCGTAGATCGTGAACAGCTTCTCGCCGGCCTCGACCCTCTGGCCCTTCTTAAGGTAGATCATCAGCCCGGCACCCTTGTCGTTGGGCGCGCCGGCGGCCTTGGCGATGGCCACGATGTCCTTGTTGTGGATGGAGTGGATGTAGCCGGACTTGGTGGCTATGACGTCCTCGGAGTACTGTCCGGGGGCGAGGTCGTCGGACTTCAGGTCGGGGCTCCCACCCTGCGCGACCACGATTTCCATGAACTTCTTGTGGGCCTCCCCGGAATCGAGGATCTCCCTTGCCCTGGCGGAGCCGTTGGGGATGCCTGCCATCTCCAGGATGATACCCGCGCAGTCGCAGGCCTTCTCGACGACGCTGGCGGGGTGCTTGTTGCCCTCCAGGATCCTGATGCACTCCCTGGCCTCCAGCTTGGGACCGACGGCGTTTCCGACGGGCTGGTCCGCGTAGGTGATAGCGCACTCCACGTGCATGCCCAGCTTCTCGCCCAGGTCCATGAGGTCGCGGGCGTAGACCCTGGCGTCCTCGATGGTCGGGACCTTGGTGCCGGAACCCGTGGGGACGTCCACAAGCAGGTGGGTCGCCCCTACGGCGACCTTCTTGCTCATGATGGACGCGAGCATCTGCGCCCTCGGGTTGATCCCCAGGGGGTGCTCGATCTTGATGACCATGTCGTCCACGGGGGCGAGGTTCATCGCACCGCCCCAGGCGAACACGCCTCCGACCTCCTCGGACACGCGCTTCAGCGTGTCGGCGTCCATCTCGACGTTGCAGAAGGTCTCGACGAAATCGGAGGTCCCGCAGGCACTGCTGATGGCACGGGACGAGAGCTTCGGGATCATGATTCCCGCAGCGGCCACGATGGACACGACGATGGGGGTGATCTTGTTCCCGGGGACTCCGCCCAGGCTGTGGAAGTCGAACACCGGCTGCCTGTCGAACTCGATGATGTCGCCTGTGTTGGCCATGGCCTTGGTGAAGTCGGCGATCTCGCCGATGTTCATCCCGTTGATGTACAGGGACGTCAGCCAGGCGGAGATCTCGATCTTGGAGAGCTTGTTGTTGAGGATGTCCACCACGATGGACTCTATCTCCTCCTTCGAGAGCTTCTCCCCGTCCATCTTCCTGCGTATGGATCTGACGGAGTCGGGGTTCTGGCAGTAGACGACGTTGACCTCCTCGCCCTCCCTGACGCCGCACCTCTCCATGAGGGGCGCGGGCATCATGACGACACCCTCGTCCACGAGTGTGTCGGAGCGGCTGACCAGTGCCACCGCGGACCTGGTCCCCGAGATGTTCACACGGTCGTTCTCCTTGACCCCGATCTCGAGGCAATCCCTGTCGTGCAGGAGCACGGTCGGCTCCGATGCGTCGATGTCGTAGTTCTTTACTATCAGCTTCATTTGGATCCCCATGTTTCCAATGCGATCGCGAGTTCCCTGTGGTCCCTGGCGTACTCCTCGGCAGGTATGCCCAGGAACGCCGCGTCGACGGCCTGGCTCATGCCCATGGCGCCTGCACGGACCCCCTCGGGATGCCCGGCGACTCCGCCTCCGGCCTGAATCTGGACGTTCTTGCCGGCACGCTTCACTATCTCGCCCACCAGCCCGGGGTGTACCCCACCGGAGCAGACGGGCATGACCTGCCTGTACGGCACGTCGTCGCCCAAGCAGGCGCAGAGGTTGCCGTCATCCGCCTTGGCCCCGGTCATCTTGCCCACTCCGAGCGTTCCGATGTGGAGGGCGTCTCCTCCGACCATCCTGACGAGCTTGGTCAGGGGCAGCATGGCCACGCCGTGGAGCGGGTCCTTGGTGAACGCCCCGTGCATAGTCCTGTGGACGTGGATAGGCACCTTGATCGACGGGTCCTCGGCCAGTGCCTGGACGGCCCCGAAGCCGCAGGTGATGACGTCGACCATGATCTCCCTGGCGCCCCAGCCCTGGACCTTCTCCGCCAGCTCGACGATCTTGTCACCGCGCGTGCTGACGTTGATGGCGTGCATCATGTACTTGCCCTCGGACTCCAACCTGTCGAGGGACTCGGCTACAGCCACCGTCCTGTCCTCGATGGGGCAGAACGTCTGGTCGACCAGTGTCTCGTCGTCCTTGGAGTTGGTCAGCCCTCCGGCGCCGGCCTCGTAGACGTACTCCGCGGTCTTCTGGGGTGACAGCCCGATCTTGGGCTTGACAATGGTCCCCACCAGGGGCTTCTCCGGGCGGTGGAGCCTCTCCCTGAGCCCGGGGGCACCGAACTTGGGTCCCTTGAACTGCTCCAGTATGCTCTTCGGGAAGGTCACGTCCTCCAGCCTGACGCCTTTGAGCGCTCCGAGACCGAACAGGTTCCCGGCAATGACGCTCAGGATCTGCGGCACGGATCCGACCTCGATGCTGAAGTCGTCCGCAGGGAACTCTGCTGTGACCATGTCGCCCTCGATCGCCGTGATCCTGGCGCCGAGGTGGTCGAAGACGGTGTGGTCGAGCGTGGAGATGCCTGTCCACGTACCTGTGGACTGCTCCGCGGCGATGGCCTCTGCGGCCTTCTCAATCGGAAGGTCTGTGGTCACCCTGTATTTGCAGACCACGTACCTGTCAGGGTCCTCGGGCTCGCCGAGGTGCAGATATGAGAAGTTCTCCATTTCACTCACTCCTTGAATATCCCGTCTCCGAGCTGGCGCACCAGGATGTCGTAGACCGCCGTGGGCGGGACCATCCCCACCTCGG
>CASFMM010000103.1 GCA_949295765.1 uncultured Methanomassiliicoccales archaeon
GCCATGTGCGACGCCAACAACGAGACCCGCAACGTCGATCTCGTCATCCCCACCAACAACAAGGGAAGGCGCGCCCTCGCCTGCATCTACTGGCTCCTGGCCAGGCAGGTCCTCTTCGAGAGGGGAGACCTCAAGGACCCCGAGGACTTCAACATGGAGATCGAGGACTTCGAGGCCAAGCTGGTCTGATCACGATACAAACAAACTTCTTCCCAAACCTCTTAACCCCTTCTCATGAGACAGCCTGCAGTCGCGGGACGCTTCTACCCTGACGATCCGGAAGATCTGGAACGGATGATAGCCTGGTGCTTCCAGCACAGGCTGGGCCCCGGCCTCCCCGAGCGCACCGGGGATTCCAGGAGGATCCTGGGTGCCATGGCCCCCCATGCAGGATACATGTGCTCCGGGATGACGGCGGCCCGCACATACAGGGCGCTGAAGGAGGACGGCCTGCCGGAGCTCTACGTCATAATAGGTCCGGACCACTACGGCACCGCCATGGGCAGGACCGTCCTGTGCTCTGAGGACTTCGCCACGCCACTCGGGGTGTGCAGGACCGACAGGGAGGTCTGCGCCAGGCTGGCCGGCAGGTTCCCCGACAGCCCACGTGCGCATGCCAGGGAGCATGCGGTCGAGGTGCAGGTCCCATTCATACAGTACATCGACCCCGATCCGAGGATCGTCGCCATAACGATGGGCGACCAGTCCCCCGCCTGCGCGGTCGAGCTGGCCGAAGCGCTGAAGGAGGCGTGTTCCGGGCGCGACACCGTCGTCATAGCGTCCACGGACATGTCCCACTACATCCCGAAGGAGGACGCGGCCAGGCTGGACGGCATGGTTCTCGACGAGGTGTCCAGGATGGACGTGCAGGGTATGTACGGGGTCGTGTACGGGAACAGGGTGTCGATGTGCGGATACGGCCCCACCGCCACGGCGATGCTGTTCTCCGAGGGATGCGTCCCGAGGATGCTTGGCCACACCGACTCGTACGACGCGCTGGGCATGGATCCGGGCGCGGTCGTCGGATATGCGTCGGCGGTGTTCGAGAGAGGACAGGTCTAACCTTTATAGTTCATCTTCCATTCACATCTATGGAAGACAACCAGAACTTCTGTGTCCAGTGCGGCCAGACCCTGGCGGATGACGCCAAGTTCTGCCCTGCCTGCGGTGCAAGGGTCCCGGGAAGGAATCCTGAGCAGGTCGAGCAGGAGAGGCAGGCCGTACGCGATGTCATGAAGTATCGCATGTACTGGGCCGTCGCCCTGATGCTGATCTACTCGATCCCTTTCCTCATCATCGGCGTCTATCTCGCCGTGGACCTGGACAGCATCGTGAACATGCTCATGACCGATCCGCTGTACGCGGACTACGTGGACTACTACGGATGGACCTACGACCAGCTGCACGACGTGCTCTACTACGCCAGTTTCGCCTACATCCTCTCGTCTGTCTGCGGTATCGTGTCCTCCGTCCTCTGCTGGAAGAGGACCCAGTATTGGGTGGCGCTCATCCTGTGCATCGTGTCCATGTTCACCGGTGCGATGGGACTGTTCGCCCTGTTCATGGGCATGTTCGCATTCTGGACCATCCTCACCAGCAAGCTCTCCTTCAGGGAGTACGAGGACCAGCTCGAGGGCGAGCTGAACAAGATCCAGTGAAAAAACCTCAACAAAACGTTTGAAGGGGAGGGGTCCCCCTCCCCGGTTACAGTTCTCAGATGCGCTTCAGGTACCTGAGGTTAGGCTCGTAGACCAGGCCCTTGTCCATCAGGGCGTTGGAGACCTCCTCGAGCTCGATGCTGCTGATGCCCTCGGCCTCTGCACGCCTCTCCAGCTCGTCCCTGGGGGCCCCCTTGCCGTCGGTGTCCAGCTCCTCGAGCATGTTGAGGATGATGTCCTCCAGCTGCCCGTGGTTGTGGTCGTCCGACCCGCCGCTGTCGATGTCGATCTCGTCGGGCTCGTTGGACAGGTCCTCGGGGAACCCGAAGTCCACGTCCCTCTCGGGAAGGAGCATGCGCAGGGCGTTCTGGATGGTCTTCAGGTAGAGCGAGGAGTCCGGGAGCTGTCCGTAATTGTCCAGCGCGTAGAGAAGCCCCTCCGCCTCCGCCTCGGTCATGCCCATGGCCAGGAGGTCGGGGACCTTCGCGTCGGGCATCCCCAGCACGGTCTTGGCGTTCTTGAGCCTTCTCCATGTGGATTTGGCGGTCTCCAGGAGCCACTCGTTGCGGGTGCGCTCGTCGATCTTGATGACGTGCTCGGGCCTGACGGACACGAACACCCTCTGGTCGTCGGTGGTGTAGGTCCTGACCCTTCCCACGGCTGCCACGAAGCACGGGGCCTCGATGTCGGCCATGGCGGCCGACGCCTCCGGCTGGTACCTGCCGACGTTGACGTAGTAGTTCCCGCTGACGTCCTGGATCCTGACCTTCCACATGGGCTCGTCGGGGGAGCCGATGTTCTCCTTCTCGGTCATGACCCCTGCGATGAGCACCCTGTTCATCTTGGCGCCCAGGGGGGACACGACATATGACGGCATCTTCTCCTCTGTGGCCTTGATCTCCAGCGATGAGCCGTTCAGCTCCGTCGCGAAGACCCTCCATGCTGTCTCCCTCGAGTTCATATCGCCGCCTCCACCTCGTTGAGGAGCTTCTCCGCATCCTCCTCGATGTTCACCTCGACGTTGTCCGCGGATCTGACGATTATGCTCGGCCCGTAGTCGTCGCTCATGACGTTCCCGGTGACCGTGATCCTGTGCATCAGGATCCTGCCCATGAGCTCCCTGGCGACCACGCCCTCGCCCTTGGCGGCGGCGAGCCCCTCGGCGGCCTTCATGGAGACGCCGGTGAGCTTCTCCGTGTCGGACCTGTTGACCACGGCCCCGATGGCGCCGGTGCCGTCGTCGATGACAATCTTCATCCTGAGGTCTGGGACGCCCTCGACCTGTCCGTGGGCGGTGCAGACCCCGTTCAGGATGGACCTGTTGCACTGGGGGCACCTCTTGATGAGTCCGCTGCCTCCCTTCATGTCCACGACCAGTCCTTCCAGGGTTATGTCGAGCCCGCCTCCGATCCTGGCGATCTCGGCCACGGTCTTCTTGGTGGATCCGGAGTCGACGATGTCGAACACCGCGTCGACCCTGCTCACCTCGCAGCGGTCCCCGAGGTTCAGCTGGGGGATGCCCTTCCACGAGCGGATGTACGCGTTCTTGGCGCAGATCGTGTCGCCGACCTTGAGCTCGAAGTCGTGCCATGCCGAGTACTGGATCTTCCCGGTGTCGTCGGCCATGAGCCCGGAGTACACGGTCTTGGGCTCGCCCCTGACGGTGATCTTCCTCGCCTCGGTGGAGAGGATCTGCCCGGTGACGGTGACGTTGCCCATCCCCTCGCGGATGTCCCCGATCTTGCACTCCTGCGATGAGAGGGAGAAGGTGCGCTCGGGCACGTCGAGGCTGACGCCGGGCGCCGGCTCGACCCTGCCGCGGTTGCCCAGGTTGATCTGGACCCTCTCGTTCCAGAGCTTGCAGTAGCAGTTCCTGAAATAGTAGACGGAGCCCTTGTCCAGCATGACGCTGCCGGGCTCCCAGAGCGTGAACGAGGCGGTCGACGTCTCGTCGCCGAGTATCCCCGAGACGATGGTCTTGTTCAGCCCCTTCACAGTGATGTTCTTGCTCTCGACGTAAACCACCTTGGCCAGGATGTCGACGTTCTGCTCGGTCCCCGAGAGGTCGGCGATTTTCTTCAGCACCGACGATGCGGTGGCGAAGGACGACGTGTCCGACCCGCCGTACTTCCTGATGATCCCGCGCTTGGCGGACTCTATGTTCACGTGGTAGTCGTTGAGGTACTTGTTCAGCTCGGCTTCGAGCTGTTCGTCGTCGATCTTGTCTCCGAGCACCCTTTTCATCTCTTCAATATGGGGTGTTAGTTCTGTTCTGTCCAATGTATCGACCTCCCGCGGACGGGATGTCTCACCATCGGCGAGGACCTATATAACCCAAAGGAGGGGGTGTCCGAATACCCCCGTCGAAGGCCGAAAAAGCTCCATGAATGGCCGTGGCCCCACTGCCGCGGAGCCAACATAGTTAAATGGTCAAACGCAATCCCTGGACATGGTTCCCAAGAGCAAAATCGAAGAGATTCTGGACGGGTACGACACCAGCGAGATCACCATCGCCACGCTGTGCTCCCACTCGTCGCTTCAGATCTTCCACGGCGCGAGGAAGATGGGCTTCAAGACCCTTGGGCTCACCATAACTCACAGCACGAAGTACTACGACGCGTTCCCGCTCGCCAAGCCCGACGAGATCCTCAGGTACAAGGACTTCGACGACTTCGACGAGCGCACCGGGGAGCTTCTGGACAGGAACGTCATCATCATCCCCCACGGCTCCTTCGTGGAGTACATGGGGTCCCGCAGGTTCTCGGACATGGAGGTCCCCTCCTACGGCAACCGCGCCGTCCTGAACTGGGAGTCCGACAGGGACATGCAGAGGCAGTGGATCACGTCCGCCGGCGTGCCCATGCCCCGCCTGATCACCGACGCCAGGGAGATCGACGAGCCCGTCATGGTCAAGTACCATGGCGCCAAGGGTGGAAGGGGGTACTTCATTGCCATGGACTACCCCGACTTCAAGATGTCAATCGACCCCACCCAGCCGTACACCATCCAGGAGTACTGCCTCGGTACCAGGTACTACATGCACTTCTTCTACGACCCGTACAAGACCGACGGGTACAGGTGCGAGCAGGGCGGCTCCCTGGAGCTGCTGTCCATGGACAGGCGCGACGAGTCCAACATCGACGAGATGTACAAGCTGGACTCCATCGAGGAGTCCAAGAGGCACGGCCTCTACCCCTCGTTCGTGGTCACCGGGAACACGCCGGTGGTCCTGAGGGAGTCGCTGCTGCCGAAGGCGTTCGAGATGGCGGAGAAGATCGTCAACAAGTCCTACGAGCTCTTCGGGGGCATG
>CASFMM010000104.1 GCA_949295765.1 uncultured Methanomassiliicoccales archaeon
CATAGCATGGTCCCATGGGGAGTCCGGCCTTTAGACCCTTGTTGAGGAAGTGGACGCTGCAGACTATGAGGATGAGTGTGGCTATCGTCCAGGGGATGTTGGTAAAGCTGTCTGACATCTTCATGCCTGTAGCCCATCCGGTCTCGAACACGCCTCCTACAAGAATCCAGAGCCAATTGTGGTTCACAGCACCACCTCCGAAGACATCTCCAACCCGATGACTCCCGCTATGATCAGGAACACGAACAGAATCTTCAGACGGTCAAGTTTGTCGTTGTACATGACCACGCCTGTGGCCAAGGTCATGACCGCCCCTATGCCAGTCCATATGGAGTACGCCACTCCGACAGACATGGTCTCCATGGCGAAGGCAAGGCAGCAGGGACTTAGGAACATGAACACGATCGCGACGATGGCCCACAGCCTGTTACGGGTGTCGTTGTACTTCTTCAATCCTATGACCCAGACAGGTTCAAGGAACCCTCCGAAGATAACCCAAAGTATGGCCGGATCCATCGTATCTGTTGGGCGGTAGAGCCACCCAGAATAAATAATATCCCAGTTGGATACGCCACTCATGGAAGTTCAGGAGGTCCTGGAGGGACTGATGAAGGAGAAGGGCGCGGTCCGCGCGGAGGTCATGCCGGAGGACCTGTGCAGGCGCATCCTCGAGGAGGAGGCGACCGTGACCGGGGCCATGGGCAGCATGCCCGTGAAGAACTCCGGTCTGGACGAGTGCCTGAGGAGGAACACGGTCATCTGCGTGTTCGAGGATGAGACGTTCTGGACCCCGGAGGAGGTCACCATGCACATGGTGGGCGAGGACGGGAAGATCGTCGGTCACGACATTCCCAAGTCCCAGATCCTGGAGTACTCCAAGCGCCACGACGTGATGTTCATCTCCGACGACTTCGTCATGTACCCGGAGATCCCCCTGGAGGGGACGCCGACCATGGACATGCTGGCGGTGCCGTACTACGGCAGCACCGGGTGGATCCCGAAGGAGACGGGATGCGTCATCTGGTTCCCGTCGCCCACCAGCAACACGATCATCCACAGGCACTACGGGCAGCCGCTGGGCGAGCTGGCCACCGCGATGGTCGCGTTGAATCTCTGAGAATTATAGAAATAATGTCTGGGAGAAGGCGTTCCCGCCCCCTCCCGGACGATGTTCAGATGCTGTCCACCGCGGCCCTGATGTGGTCCATGAACAGCTCCCTGAACTCGGGGTACTCGCCCATCCCCCTGACGATGCAGCGGACCCCGTAGCCCTGGGACTCCAGCACGGACTTCAGCGAGTCCTCCTCGTCGCCGGCCATGTCGTTGTTGGCGTGGTCGCCGGCCACGACCATCAGCGGGAACAGGACGACCTTCCTCTTGTCACAGTTCCCCATGAGGCGGACGGTGTCGTCGAACTCCGGGTATCCCTCGACGGTGGTCACGAACACGTCGTCGTGCCCGGCGAGCCAGAGCTTGATCTGCAGCTGACTGTAGGTGGCGTTGGCGTAGTGCTCGGACCCGTGGCCCATCAGGACCAGGATCTCGTCGTCGGCGACCTCCTTCAGGAGTGACCTCTCCAGGGCGTCCACCAGCTCGTCGTAGTCCTCCACGGTGGTGAGCAGGGGCTTGCCCATCTTCAGGGTGGGGATGTTCCCGCAGTGCTCCGAGACGATTCTGACGACGTCGTCGTACTCGGTGCCGTTCATTATGTGGGTAGGCTGCACGACGACCTGCCCGTACCCCTCCGACACGAGTCTCTCCATGGCGTCGGAGATGTAGTCGATCCTCTCCCCGTCGCGTTCCAGGATCTTCTTGATGATCATCCTGCTGGTGAAGGCGCGGCGGATGTCCCAGTCGGGGAACTCCTCGGCGGTCTGGCGCTCGATGGCCTCTATGGTCTTGGCGCGGTTCTCGTTGTAGCTCGTACCGAAGCTGGTCACGACTATTGCTCTCTTGCCGTCTGCCATTGCTATCCATTGGACATAACATCCAATGCAATTAAAGCTGACGCGCGCTGGATGTGTGGGTCGTGTGGAGAAGGGAAGGTGTTTGGAAGGGTTTGACGGACAGTCCTGCCCGTTTCAGAGGATGCCCTTTGCCTTGGCAAGCTCGGCGTTGAGGACGGATCCCCCGGCTCCTCCGCGGAGGGTGTTGTGGGACATCGCGAAGGCCTTGTAGTATCCGTTGCTCTGTCTGAGCCTGCCGACGGTGACCGCCATGCCCCTCGCGCGGACGGGCCTGCCGGCCATGGCGTCGAATACGGGCTGGGGCCTGTTGTCCTCCTTCCTGACGATGATGGGCTGCACGGGTGCGGAGGGCAGCTCCAGCCTCTGGGGCTCCCCGCGGAAGCTCACGAGGCACCTCTCGAGCTCCTCGAGGGTGGGCTGCTGCTCCATATCCAGGACCAGCGACTCCAGGTGGCCGTCGACGACGGGGACCCTGGCGCAGTTGGCCATGACCTTGAACTTGGCGAACTCGAACTCCCCCCTTTGGTAGGTCCCCAGCATCTTGGCGAGCTCGGACTCCATCTTCTCCTCCTCATGGCTGATGAACGGGACGACGTTGCCGACCGCATCGAGGGAGGGGACTCCGGGGTATCCTGCTCCGGACAGAGCCTGGTACGTGGAGACGAAGACCTGTTTCAGTCCGAAGGCGTCGTCGATGGCCTTAAGCGGGGCCGCGATGCCGGTGGAGGAGCAGTTGGCGTTGGTCACGATGTACCCGCCGGTGCTGTTGTAGGTGGGCTGGTCCTTCACGGCCTCGAACTGGTCGGGGTTGACCTCGGGGATCAGGATGGGGACGTGGGGGTCCATCCTGTGGCTTCCGGCGTTGGTGAACACGGCGACACCGGCCTCGGCGAGCTGGGACTCGGTCGGTCCGGCGAGGTCGGAGGGGATTCCGCTGAAGGCGATCCTGCAGTTCTTGGCGATCTTGGAGATGTCCATGGTCTCGATCCTCCTGTCCATGGTGTCGTCCAGGTACTCGTGGTCCCTGACCTTCAGGACGTCCCCGAGTCTCTTGCCCTGGGACCTCTCCGAGGCGTAAAGCCCCTCGATCTCGAAATACGGATGGTCCTCCAGCATCTGGATGAACCTCTGCCCAATCATCCCCGTCGCTCCGAGGACTGCTACGCTGATCTTGCTCATTTCGGGATTCCCCCAATATGCACGGGGAATCTCGGGCAGACATTAATAGATAGCGCGGGAAACGGAAATCCGAGGTTCGCGGCTGTCGCGGTTCCAGCATCCAGTCTTCCGGACGGAGTGTAGGGTCAGACTGTTCCAGAAGTCGCTTACATGGTCGGAAAATCGATTTATTTCGATTTTTCATTTAAATAGAACATTGATTTTCGGCACATTTTATACCAAAACGAAGGTTTTATTCCAGCCCTATGTGGTTTATCATGCTCGCCAGGTAGCCGGCTCCGAACCCGTTGTCGATGTTCACCACGGACACCCCGCTGGCGCACGAGTTGAGCATCGTGAGCAGTGCGGACAGACCTCCGAACGACGCACCGTAGCCGACGCTGGTGGGCACCGCGATGACCGGGCAGTCGGCCATGCCGCCGACGACGCTTGCGAGCGCGCCCTCCATGCCTGCGACGGCGACGATGACGCGGGATGTCATTATGTCCTCGGAATGGGCCAGCAGCCTGTGTATGCCGGAGACCCCTGCGTCGAAGACGCGGACCACGTTGTTGCCCAGGGCCTCTGCGGTCTGGGCCGCCTCCTCGGCGACGGGTATGTCGCTGGTGCCGGCGGTCATGACGGTTATCTTCCCCACCCGCTCATCGGTGGTCCTCCCCGCCACGCCTATGCGGCTGACGGGATCGTACCGGATGTCGATGGACTGTGAGACGATGTTCGCCGCCTCGGGAGACATCCTGGTGATCAGGACCGACGTCTCCCCGCGCTGGAGCATCCTCTCGGCTATGGAGGTTATCTGCTCGGGCGTCTTGCCGGCTCCGAAGATGACCTCGGGAACACCCTGCCTGAGTCCGCGATGGAGGTCTACCTTCGCGAAGCCCAGGTCCTCGAAGGGCTGCTGCTTCAGCTTCAGAACGGCGTCGTCGACGGTCATCCTCCCGTCCGCGACCTCCTGCAGCAATTCTCTGATCCCGTGGCCGTCCATCATTCGTCCCTCACGTTGTCGTCGATGCTAACGTCGTCGAAATACGGCGCCAGGGCGTTCCTGATGTCGTCGAACCTGTCGCGGGCGTCGGAGATCTGCGACCTGCTGAACTGGACCCTTGCAGATCTCCCGTCAGTGCGGACCCTGATCCCGGAGAACCCCAGGGCGGCAAGGGCGTCCTCGGAGTCCGCCACCTTGGCGACGAGCTCCGGGGTTATCCTCACGCCCGAATCGATCCTGGTGGCGAGGCAGGAGTTGGACTGCTTGTTCCAGGTCTCCAGCCTGTCCATGCGGGATATCCTGCGTATGGCGCTCTTTGAGAGGTCCGAGTCCCTCAGGGGCGATCTGACCCCTAGTTCGCGGAGTGCCCTCACACCAGGTCTGTCGTCCACAGGGTCCGATGCGTTAGTCCCGTCGGCGACCACGTCGCATCCGTTCTCCCTGGCGATCTCCCACACCTTCTCGAACATCGCCCTCTTGCAGAAGTAGCATCTGTCCGGGCCGTTGCCGACCACCCTATCGTCCGAGTACAGGTCAATGTCGGCGACAACCATCTTGATCCCGCGCCTCTCGCAGAAGGACTCCGCATCCTCCTGCTCGGATTCCCTGATGAAAGGGGTCTTGATGAAGACCGGCAGGGCCTCCGCCCTCTCCGCAGCGGCGAAGTGGACCAGAAACGATGAGTCCACGCCGCCGGAGTATCCGATGGCGACGCGATGGTTGTCCTTGAAGAAAGTCTCTAGACTCGACTTGCTGGGCACAGGACCACCTTATGACGGCATCGCATAATATCCTGCTCGCGGATGGAGCACTTATCCATACGAAGTATACGGAGGGTATACGGAGGCGGATCACTCGAAGATGTGCTTCTGCCTCTCCTTGGATATGTGCAGGATGACCTCGGCGATCTGCTTGGCCTCGGTCTCCGAGAGGCTGACCTCCTCGCAGAGCTCGTGGTACCTCTGGACGACCTCCCTCTCCTTCTCGTCGTCCCAGTACTGCTGAGAACTCTTCTTCTTGGCTTTAGCCAGCTCATCTGCGATCTCCATGCGGGTGGCTATGAGGTCGATGATCTGCTCGTCGATTACTTCGATCTGCTGTCTGAGTTCGTCAGTGTTCGGCACTGGTCACACCAGATTGTTCGCATCCTTCACGGACTTAAATATTTTATCAGAAAGGCGGCGGGATGGAGGATTCGGAGCGGATATCGGTTTCAATGAACAAATATGTTTATCAATGTCCGAAGATATGCCGACCTATGGAATTCTTCGGGGATCACTTCAACGGTTACCCGTCTCAGCTCAAGGTAGCCTCCCTTCTGCTGTCGTGCGGGATCAGGGTCGAGGACGGACACGCCTACTGCGGCGACATAGAGCAGGGGGATTCGGCCGTCGGCCGTGCCTGCGGGGTCGACAGGAGGGTCGTCAGGTCCACGCTGGAGCGCATATCCTCGACGCCGGAGCTGGCGGCGATCTTCTCCAAGGCCAGGCCGACGCTGTCCATGGTGGACATGGCTCCGGAGATAGGATGCTCCTCGATAGTCATCACCCCGACAGACGCCACCCTCCCAGGTATCCTCGCGGATATCACAGAGGTGCTGTTCAGGTTCAATGTCTCTGTCAGGCAGGCGATGGTGGACGACTCCGGCAACGGCGCGGTCCTGCAGGTCGTCGCCTACGGGAGGATCCCGCCAGAGGCCATCCCCGAGCTCAGGTCGTGCCGCGGAGTCTCCAGCGTCCTCATCAAGTGATCGGAAAAGTAAAACCGGCGGCCCGCCACCCCGTGAAGGGCGGGGGCCTCCTTCGGACAGGCCGCCTCGCATCTCCTGCAGGCGGTTCCGGCGCAGCGGTCCGACTCGATGTTGGCCCTGTACTGCGAGACGCCCTCGGCGACGATGGTCAGGGCTTGTTCGGGACAGGCCTTCATGCACTTCTTGCATCCGATGCATCCGTCGAGGATGCCGGTAAGCACGGTTCCTGCCTTGATGATGTGGACCTTGCACTTCTCGGTGTCGGGCAGGTCCCTGACTGCAAGGCGTGTTACCTTGACGTCCTTCGCGTCGGGCATGTCAGGCAGGTGGGGCAGGTTGTACAGGTCGAGCATGTTGTTGTACTCGGAGTACGGCATGCCTCCGCACCAGATGGAGTACTCGATGGAGTACAGGTCCTTGAACACGGGGGCGGTTGCGAACATGCAGTGGGTGGCCCTGAGCTTCTTGGCGAACTCCCTGAGGCTCTCGAGGGTGACCTCGCCGAAGATGAGCTTCCTGGCCAGGCCGATGGACGTGTTGCCGAACTGGACGATGTCGACGGCGCCGGGGGTGACCATTCCGATCTGGAGGGCCTTCCTGGCGTCCACGTAGAGTCCGGAGGCTCCGGACATGTACGCCTTCTTGACGTCGTTAACCCACAGGCCGGAGTCGTCCAGCAGGGTGAGGAATCCGGCGCGAAGGGCGCCGATGGCCTTCCCCGCCTCCTCCACGTCGCGGGACGAGATGGTGATGCCGTCCTGGAGGTGCAGCAGGCCGTCCTCGGTCTGGATCTTCGGGGGCACGATGATGCCCTGCTTCAGACCGTTGCAGAGGGCGGCGATGACACCGGTCCCGGTGATTCCGATGGCCTTGCCGTGCATGGGGCCCTCCTCGATCACGTTCCCGGTGATGGGGTCGATGAGGTCTCCCTCCACGGCGGCGATGGTGTCGTCGAGGACGTAGCACCTCCAGCCCTTGTCGGTGATCTCCACCTCGCTGAGGGCCCCGGGTGCGGCGAGCATTCCGCGCTCGATCTCCTGTCCCTCCAGGGCGGGTCCGGCGGCGGCGGATCCGGTGTAGACGTTGCCGTCGCGCACCAGGGCCATCTCGGCGTTGGTTCCGTAGTCGACGACGATGCAGGGCTCCTTCTCCTCGAGGATGTCCGTCATCAGCATCATGGCGATGGCGTCGGCTCCGATCTCGTGGGTGACCGCGGGCGGGATGATGACCTTCGCGTTGGGCATGCCCTTGATGCCGAGGGAGGACGCGTCGAGGACGTCGCCGTCCCTGGGAGGGGAAACGACGCCCAGGTCGATCAGCATGTTCTTCCCCGCGTAGGCGAGGTCCCTGATCTCGATGTTCTGGAACAGGGACAGCTGGAAGGGGTTGCCGCAGACGGCGATGATCTCGACCTTGGACAGGTCGATGTTGAACTCCTTGAACAGGTTGTTGATGGCCCCGATCATGAGTCCGTTGGCCACGTCCTCGCCGGATTTGATGGCGAAGTTGACGTGGTCGATGACGTTCATACCGGGGATGGGGTGGCGCTCCGTGATAGCGGTCGCCACGGTCTCTTTGGTGTCCAGGTCTATCGCCTGGGTGCGGAACCCGCTGGTTCCGAGGTCCAATGCTATGCCGTATCTCATTCCATTCACTCCTTCTTGATAGAGTACCCGGCGCTGTTGACGGCCATGACCGCCGCGCCTATCTCCAGGGGGTCGTGGATGATGGCCTTGGCCCTGCTCCTCCCCACCTGGTCGTAGTAATGGGGGACACCGGGGCTGGAGAATATCGATCCCTCAGCTATGATCTCCCCCGGGATAATGAAAGGTGCCGCGTTGAGCAGCAGCGTGTTCTCGGATATCGCCTTGTTGACGTCGCGGAGCGGCTTGGCGCCGTACTG
>CASFMM010000105.1 GCA_949295765.1 uncultured Methanomassiliicoccales archaeon
GCGACAGACATGGTCGTCAAACCCAACAACGTCTCAGAGGCCAATCCTGAACTCTGAATAACAGAATGCATTCCGAATGCCGTGCTCATGTAGGTGATTGCCAGCACAGTCCAGTTTATGCGAGACATGGATTTATCCAGCCTGTGGCTGTTGTCAGACAACTGCCTCATGTGCTCGGTGTTCAGTTCCGAATGGCGCTTCTCCAGATACATCTTGTTCGATACGAGAATCTCCTTGCATGAAACCATCATTTCGGTTGGAAGGTGGCTTTGATACCTCTCGATGAAAGCCAGACCGTAGTCCAGCATCCCGATCCGTCTTATCACATCCGATGCAGACGGGATGATATCGTAATTGCGTTCGACTTTATCCTCGTCGATCCATTGGACGAATTGGATGAGTACGCCTTTCAGAGCATCAGAAAACGTCTCGCCCCTCACTGTCTGAAGACCAGAGCCAGTCTCGTGAGTGACGTCGCTGTGATATCTGTTCTTAACTATGTTGTACACATGTTCACTGTACAGGGTGCTGTCCCCATCGATGTCATCGAACATCATCATGTTGTCAATCAAAGTGACCTCTACCTGAATCTCCGGTAGCACTACCATCAGACGAGACCCATTCGGCTTGATAGCCGCGGTTTCTGGCGAATCGGACGTGGTTGTCCATTCCGGAACAGGGGTTGCCGTCGAGTGCGGATCCAAAGACGGAATCCATCCCCAAACGTGCATATGTCTCACCCTTTCATCATGTTCCTACCGCGTTCGGTGATGGTCAGAGTCGATTTCAGGTCCCAGAATGAGAAGGTCATGTAGCCGTTGTGGACCATGTAGTTTGCGACCTGTCTGTCATGTCCTTCGAGGCCGTAGTACTCCCTTCCTTCAAGCCTGACGATGTCGTGTCTGAACAGGGCTCTACCTGATAACTTTGATTTTTCAGACCGATTGTTTCTGGGAATCCCGCGGCTGTGCATATGCATGTCACTCTCTGGTGGGAAGATGGCTTTGTGATTGTCGGTTGCTATCGTGTCAGTACTATTAATCTGTTCTCCAGATTGAACGGATTCGTTCATACTGGGGTGTTTTTGTATTTGTGTTTATAAATCAGGCACCGTGCACGCACGTTGACAACGGGTAGTGAGGGGAAATACGGGAAGGGGAGCGGGAATCCCGCATCCCCTGTTGGAACCTGTTTCAGGACATCGAGGCGGCGATCTCGTCGGCGAGCCTCTCGAGCTCGGGGAGCTGGTCGTCCCTCATGGAGGACTTGATGACGAAGGTCTCCCCGACCTTGGTCATGTCCTTGAGCTTGGACATGCGCTCCTCCATGATCCTGGGGGACTGGGGGACCCAGGACCCGTTGCCGATGAGGGAGTACCCTCTCCTCTGGACGGCCATGTTCTCCATGTCCTCGATGACGGCGGACATGGTCGGGTGCAGGGCGTTGTTGTAGGTCGGGGCGGCCAGGACGATGTTGGTGAACCTGAACGCGTCGGACACGACGTATGAGGGATGCATCCTGGTGACGTCGTACATCGTGACGTTCGCGACGCTCCTCTCCTTCAGGAGCAGTGCCAGCCTGTCGGCGACCGCGGCGGTGTTGCCGTACATGGAGGAGTACGCGATGACGACGCCCTTCTCTTCCGGCTCGTACCTGCTCCACAGGTCGTACTTCCCCAGGATGTAGCCCAGGTCCTTCCTCCAGATGGGGCCGTGCAGGGGGCAGATCATGTCGATCGGGACCCCGTCCAGCTTCTTGAACACGGCCTGGACCTTGCTCCCGTACTTCCCGACGATGTTGGAGTAGTACCTCCTGGCCTCGTCCAGGTACTCCCTGTCGAAGTCGGTCTCGTCGGCGTACAGCGCCCCGGACAGGGTCTTGAACGTCCCGAACGCGTCGGCGGAGAACAGGATTCTCTCACCGACGTCGTACGTGAACATGACCTCCGGCCAGTGGACCATCACGGCGAAGTAGAAGCGGAGGGTGTGCTTCCCGATGGTGACCTCGTCGCCCTCCTTCACCTCCAGCCTGTTCTTCGGTTGGATGTGGTAGAAGTTCTCCATCATCTCGAACGTCTTGGCGTTCCCGATGACGGTGACGTCCGGCCAGGTCTCCATGACCTGGGTGATGCACGCTCCGTGGTCGGGCTCCATGTGGTTGATCACGAAGTAGTCCAGTGGCCTGCCGTCCAGGGCGGTGCGCAGGTTCCTCCAGAACTTGGCGGCGATGGATGCGTCGCAGGAGTCCAGGAGGCAGGTCTTCTTGTCCATGATCAGGTAGCTGTTGTAGGAGACCCCCTCGGGGATGGGGAAGGCCCCCTCGAAGATGGATGCGGTGCGGTCGTCGCCCCCGATCCAGTAGATGTCGTCCCTGATGGGGACGGCGCTCTCGTTCGCGTAAGCCATGGCACCGCCATGGGGATGGTGACTTTAAAGTTAACTTCGTTAACATCAATTATCGGGCGGGATCCGTGCGCAGGTGTTATCACCGCCGGGGAGGATACCCCGTGCATGGCAGACCGCGACGATCAGACGAAGGCGCAGTTCAGGAACCCTCGGGGGGACGAGGGCAGGAAGGTCCTCGAGTCGATGAACGACCATCATGTGCCGCTCTGGGACTTCTGTCTGTCGAAGCTGCCGAAGTCCATGGACGGTGCCGTCCTGGATGTCGGTTGCGGCGGGGGAGGGTTCCTCCGCAGGCTCTCCGAGAGGTACCCCTTCGCGATGCTGTTCGGCGTGGACATCTCCGGGGACGCCCTGGAGATGACGATGTCCGTGAACTCGGACACCTACGAGTCCGGCGGCCTGGAGCTCCACCAGGCGTCGGTGGAGTCCCTTCCGTTCCAGGAAGGGTCGTTCGACATGGTCACCGCCATGGAGACCTACTTCTTCTGGCCCGATTTCGGCAAGGGTGTGGGGGAGATCTCGAGGGTGCTGTCGCCTGGAGGGGTCCTCGCAATCGGATCCGAGCTCAGATACGGGGAAGGGGATGACGGGAGGGTCGACTCCATGTGCGCGGAGTACGGCATGAGGATCCTGAGGGACGAGGAGATCCTGTCGGTCCTGGACTCGCACGGGATAGACGCCGAGGCGATCCCGGGGGAGCACGGCGTCCTGTACAGAGGGGTCAAGAGGTTCTGATTCAGAAATAATCTGAAGAATAAAACACTGAATTCAAAGAATAAAACCTCGAATTAAAAGAATAAAACCAGAATTTCAAGAATAAAACCTCGAATCAAACGAATAAAAATCAAATTAATGGACTAAACCTAATAAAATTGAATTATCGCCCAACGCAAATCAAGAGGATTTGTCAAGAGGGCGTTCATTCATCTGTCAGTCGGGTTTCCATGAAGGATGGGTTTCAACAATAAGTCTCAAGGGAGATAAAGAATCCAAAGTCAAAGGGGTCGTAAGGTGTCGGAATCAGAGGTCGTGATGAGTGATGCGGAGGCCGTCATGGCACTCCAGCGTGCGATCGTGGGGGAGGTCCTCGGGGACATCCCGGACGGGATGCCGGACATCCCCGAGGGGACGGATGTCCGCGGCATGGTCGTGGCATGTGCCAGACATCTGGCGGAAGGCGTCATGTCGAGGGGTCTTGCCCCGGAGTTCGAGGCCACGGTCGTCGAGGCCACGGTCATCCACGCCCTTGCTGCCTCAGCCGTAAGATGGAGAGAGTGCCCCCTGTCCCAGTCGCACCCCGAGGCCGGAGGACAGCTACTTGCGGGGATGATCTCGGAGACCCAGTCCGCCTCCTACAGGGCCATGGCCATATCAGGGGAGTTCCGCATGGCCCCGTGGAGGGCGAAGGAGGTCGTGGGATACCGCGACCACTGCTCCGACGGGAGGGTCGACTTCGACTCCTGGGCCGAGGCGTCAGGGGACCCGGAGTTCGTGAGGAACCTCCAGGCCATATTCTCCCGGGATTGAATGTTAAACGGCATTAACACCGTTACGTCCGAGCCGTATGTTTTATATGGTCCAGAGGGCACCCCGTCGGTATGATCTTCGTCTTCTCCGGAACAGGGAACTCGTACTCCGTGGCCAAGCGCATATCCGAGGCCACGGGGGTGAAGATGGTCGACACCGCGGCCGCGGTCAGGTACAAGCGCTTCGGCTACGATGCCGCCGGCGAGGATGTCGGCTTCGTCTTCCCGGTCTACTACTATGGCCTTCCGTCCATGGTCGCCACCCTGGCGGAGAACCTCGTCGTCAGGAACCCGAGGAGGGTCTGGTGCGTCGCCACCTGCGGCGAGGAGTCCGGAGGGGCGTGCGAGATGCTCGCCGAGAAGCTGGAGGGCAGGCTGAAGGTGGACGCCTGCTACGACGTCGTCATGCCCGACAACTCCATATTCGCGTTCGAGCCCCCCACCCCCGAGGAGGTGGCCGCCACGCTGGAGGCCGCCGATGCGGAGGTGGCCGGGATCATAGAGTCGATCAAGGTGAAGGAGGACGGCGATTTCTGCACCCACAAGGGAGACAAGGATTGGCGCGAGATCTATCCCATGTACGAGGAGCAGCGCGTGACCGGGCCGTTCGTCGTCACGGACAAGTGCATAGAGTGCAGGATCTGCGAGGACATCTGCCCCGAGCAGATCATCAAGGTCTACCACCGCAAGCCCGTCTGGGACGAGGAGAGGTGCTCCATGTGCATGGGCTGCCTCGAGCTCTGCCCCAAGCAGGCTATCGAGTACGGGGAGTCCACCGTGGGACGCCGCAGGTTCTTCAACAAGGCTTACTACGAGAGGAGCATCGGAATCCCTCTGAAGTACTGAGCCAGAATCACAAATAAGAGGGCGGACCGTTCCCGATGGGACGGGCCGTCCGTCTTTCTAACACTTAAAAGCCTCTTCGCAGATTCGTGTTGTAACGCCGTTGATGAT
>CASFMM010000106.1 GCA_949295765.1 uncultured Methanomassiliicoccales archaeon
GACGAAGGGGAATTCAGGAACCTGAAGGGTCTGATGTACTTCACCGACGGCTTCGGAACGTACCCGACGAGGCGTCCGAGGTACGATACAGCGTTCGTGTTCTGCGACGACCGGTACAGGGACCACGAGGTCCCGCCGTGGGCGATGAGGATAGTGGTCAGGACGGAGGACCTCATGGCAGGCCACGACCAGGACGAAACAGCCAGATCCTGACAAGGACGTTCATACCCAGACACACGACTGGATACTTCCGAGATACAAGAACACCCACATACTGACATCGGCCTGTGAGTGTTTGAAGACTAACATCCCACTCTGCGCACACTGAACATGTCAGGAGTTGCATGCCTGTAGTGGAGTCGGTGCTGCTCATCTCTGCCCTTGTCTGTACATGCTGAGAGATTTTTCTAAATTTTAGATGCTGACGATTACGTACAGAATTGCATGATTGAAATCTTCAAATCAGAATCAACCATCCAGCATGCAGCCAAGTGATGGGCAGTTCGGTGTGGCCGAACTACCACTTCGGCCACACCGGAACCGTCCGGCAGGAGGTGAACGAGATCCTAGAGATCGAGACCAAGCGCCAAGGTACCGGCGTTCGTGTGACGATCAAGATGGTTTCCATCGAAATTGTCATCGCCATTCCGCAAGGAATGTTGAGGTCTGGTCCGCCTAAGGATCTGACCCTTCGGGGCCGTAACTCCTAATTTAGCGATGGATTGACACATATTAAAGGAGCACCGGAAACACCCCCGGGCTGAAGGCACGAACGTATATGACTGCCTTCGGTCTTCAAATATATGACATGGATATTCAGTCGGCGAAGGACAACATAAAGGATGCAATCCGCTCCTACCTGGACAAGGATCCCGCGGGGAACTACGTCATCCCGAAGAACAGACAGAGACCGATCATGCTCATCGGCGCCCCGGGACTGGGGAAGACCGCGATCATGTCTCAGATCGCCGCGGAGCTGGACATCGGCTACGTCGGGTACACCATCACCCACCACACCCGCCAGTCCGCCATAGGGCTCCCGATGATCGAGACCAGGGAGTACGGGGGCGTGGAGCACCCCATCACCAGGTACACCATGAGCGAGATCGTCGCCTCTGTGTACGAAGCTATGGAGTCCCAGGACAGGAAGGAGGGCATACTCTTCATCGACGAGGTCAACTGCGTGTCCGAGACGCTCTCCGCGGCGATGCTGGACCTGCTGCAGAACAAGAAGTTCGGCCCGCACCCGATACCTCCCGGATGGGTCCTCGTGGCCGCGGGGAACCCTCCCGAGTTCAACTCCTCGGCGAGGGAGTTCGACATCGCGACCCTGGACAGGATCAGGGTCATCGAGGTGGAGCCGGACACCGACGTCTGGCTCAGGTACGCCATGAGCGCCGGGATCCATGACGCCATAACATACTACCTGCAGGTCAAGCCCCAGAACCTGCTCAGGATCGAGAACACCCCCGACGGGCCGGTCTTCGTCACGCCCAGGGGCTGGGAGGACCTCTCCATGGTGCTGAGGGAGCACGAGCGTCTGGGGCTGGACACGGATGTCGACCTCATATCCCAGTACGTCAGGTACCCCGAGATCGCGGCGGAGTTCAAACGCTACATGGACTTCCACAGGAAGTACTCCGAGGACCACGACGTGGACGCGATCCTCGAGGGAAGGACGAGGGACGTCGCGAAGGTCGCCGAGGCCGGAGCCGAGGAGAAGATCTCCCTGGTGTCGGTCATCATCGGCAGGCTCAACGCCGAGGCGGAGGAGGGCATGGACCTCCAGGAGCTCGGCAGAAGGCTTGACGGTGTGCCGTCAAACGGCCTGGAGGCCGTCAGGAACGACCTCAGGAGGATGCTGGACGGGAACCAGACGTCGGACGCCAGGCGCACGGCGGCGTACTGCCTGTCCGCCCTCAGCGACACCGACGACGCCGATGCCGCCAGGGAGGGATGCTCCAGGGCGCTGGAGGATGTCAGGAGGAGGTTCGACTCCCATCTGGAGAACACCATGTCGTTCATGATCTCCGCCTTCGGACAGGGCCAGGAGCCCGTGTCCCTGCTGGCGGGGCTCATCGGTTGCTACAGCGTCGTGATGTTCTCCGAGACGGACGGCCCGCTGTACAGGTACAACGAGGAGCTGCTCACGTCCGGGCGCGACAGACGCCTGGTGGAGATGACGGAGGGGCTGCGATGGCGAACAAGTTCGAACATGAACCCTGCGCAGGCGGCTGCCGCGTGACCAGACTGGTGTCCACGGACCGCGACATCGTCGTCCCCGACACCATCGACGGAGTCCCCGTGTTCGCCATCGGACCGTACTTCCTCACCGGCTCGCCCGCATCCGACGGCAGGACCGTCACCGTCCCTGGATCGGTGAAGGATGTCGACCGTGACGCGTTCGGCGGCATCATCGGCATCAGGGAGATAATCTACGGCGGGAGCATGGAGACGTTCTGCGCCTTCGGGCTCGACGCGGAGTACGACATAGACGTCACCACCTCCGACGGGCACACGTTCACATTCCTGTCAGGCTACCCGATGAGGTTCCCGGCTTTCGACGAAGCCCTGCTCGCCATGTCGTTCAAGATGACCCAGGAGATCGCCGTGAAGAGGCTGAGGGACCCGGTCCTGCTGACGCCGGAGTGCGAGTCCCGCTACCGCAGGTACCTCTCCGGCAGGATCATGCCCCGTGCGGAGCAGGCCGTCACATCCGGGGACACCGGGAGGCTGAAAGAGCTCATCTCCACCGGCATGTTCGACGACACCTCGATCAGGGAGCTCATGGAGAGGTCGCTGCGCTCCGGAAAGACGGCGGTCACCAGCATGCTGATGTCAGAACTGTTCTCTAGAAGGGAAGAGTGAGAAGGGAGGCCGGAGCCTCCCGGTTTTGTCTCTCAGACGGAGAGGACGAATCCCGCCAGGTCGTCGATGACAGACGGGTTCACCGTCATCTGCGACATGTAGTAGTCGGCGCCGTCGCCGTCGTACTGGCCAGGGATGCAGAACAGGTGGTTCAGACCCATATACAGCTGGCCCTGCACGTTCTCCTTGCCGTCGAGGATGTCCATCCAGGCGCCGTGGTCCTTCTCGTATGAGACCTGCCAGTCGGACATGCCCTGCAGGAACAGCATCGGGACATCGAGGTTCAGCGCGATGTCGGGGATGTCGTAGTCCTCGATGGACTTCAGGTAGTACGCGGACATCCCGAACACGGTGGTTGTCAGGAGCTGCTCCTCGGTCATGGAGTCCAGCGTGCCGGCGAGGGCGAGCTGCTGCTCCACGTACTGTATGTTCTGCTCCTTCAGCTCCCCATCGGGAATCGTGTCGATGAACAGCATGTTCTGGTCGTAGGAGATCTCCGCCAGGCTCCTGGGACTTCCGGCCATGGATACCATGCCGTCGTAGAGGCCGTCGGACTCCTGGACGATGGCGGGGGCCATCATACCGCCGAGGCTGTGGCCGATGACGACGACCTTCTCGTATCCCATGCCCTTCAGGAGGGCCGCGGCGGAGACAGCGTCGCCCACGGTCTCGTACCCGATGTCAAGGGTGTTGCCTAGGGCCACGGAGTCCCACGGATAGGCGTAGGTCCTGTCATCGTACCTGAGGACGTCCACGCCCTGCTGGGCGAGTCCCCAGGCGATCTGCTGGAATATCCTGTTCTCGCCGAAGGCGCAGTCCATGCCGTTGGGTCCGGAGCCGGATACGAGCACGGCGGCGACGGTGTGGTCGGATGTCTCGGAGGATGCGATCACTCCGTCCAGCTTCTTCATGCCGTCGGCGCCCACCTGCACGGGGGTCTCGACGATCCCCTCCGGGAGGGGGTTGGAGTCGGGGAGCTCGCGGGGCGTGATGTAGAACGCATCGACACCTCCCTCACCGGAATGGGTCCAGACGAGGGCTCCGGAGTAGGCGTAAGCCATCTCGGTGCACGAGATGCCGGCTTCGGGGGAGTAGGTCTCGCCCGTGGACACGTAGGGTCCGTACTGCACCTCGTTGGTGTATTCGAGCGTCTGGAGCAGCAGTCCGAAGTACTCGGCTCCGCCCAGAGGGTCGTACATCTCTCTGGCCTCCGGTGAGAGCAGGTCGTATGCAGCCGCGGGGTCACCTCCCAGGAGCGCTTCGGCGAAGGGGCGGGAATCGCCGGCGTCCTCGTCGACGGCGGCATACTGCCAGGACGCCAGGAGGCAGATGACGATCACGACTGCGGAGACGGCCATGATCTTGACGTTGTTCTTCTGCATAAACGGGAGTATGCGATGAATTGAGAAAAAGGAAAGGGTTTGCCTCCCGCGAGAGAGGCGATTATTGAAATGTTTACGACGCAGTCGTAGAAGTAGCAGTAACTGTGAACGTTGTTGTACCTGTAGCCACCTTGAACGTGGTCGTCACATCTGTGCTTCCATACTTCGCCGTGCCACCCGTTATTTCGATGGCATAATCCTCACCATTGACCAATTTCACATCGGCATCCTTGTCGATCTTCAGATCGCCATCCCCTATGGTGACTGATGTTCCACTGGCAATGTCGAAGCTTACTGTCACAGGAGAGGAGCAGTAGTAAATCTCGTGACCACCGACCTTGCCGATTACATCTGTGTTGGCAACATATGTTCCGGTCAAATCTTCCTTGTCGTTCCAGTTCGAGAATGTAGACGCTGCGGTCACAGCGGTGGTGCCATTCATGAAAGTCTCGCCGCTGAGAACAGTTGAAACCGTCAGAGTGG
>CASFMM010000107.1 GCA_949295765.1 uncultured Methanomassiliicoccales archaeon
GTGGACGGGATAGTGTCGAGGATGGACTCCCTCAAGGAGGGGATTTGATGGATGTAGGAATCGTAAGTTACGGAGGATACGTCCCCAGGTACAGGATCAAACCCGAGGAGATCGGAAGGATCTGGGGAGTGGATGGGAAATCTATGGGCAAGGGACTGATGATCTACCAGAAGTCCGTGCCCTCGCCGGACGAGGACGTCGTCACGATCGCCACCGAGGCCGCCAGGTACATGATGGACAGGGTGCCCGAGGTGGACCCCAAGGACATCGGCGCGATCTACGTCGGCTCGGAGTCTCATCCGTACGCAGTCAAGCCCACCGCGACCATCGTCGCGGAGGCAATCGAGGCCACACCTGCCATGACCGCCGCGGACATGGAGTTCGCGTGCAAGGCGGGAACCGCCGGCATCCAGGCCTGCATGGGTCTGGTCGGAGCCGGCATGGTGAAGTACGGCGTCGCGATCGGCGCCGACACGTCCCAGGGAGCCCCCGGGGACGCCCTGGAGTACTCCGCCTCCGCCGGAGGCGCGGCGTACCTCATCGGATCGGAGAAGGTCATCGCCAAGATCAACAAGACCCTGAGCTTCACCACAGACACCCCCGACTTCTGGAGGAGGGAGGGACAGCCCTACCCCAAGCACGGAGGCAGGTTCACCGGAGAGCCCGCCTACTTCAGGCACATCACGTCCGCGGCCAAGATGATGCTCGAGGCCATGGGCACCACCCCCGAGGACTACAAGTACGCGGTCTTCCACCAGCCCAACGGCAAGTTCCCCACCAGGGTCGCCAAGCAGCTGGGATTCACCGACGAGCAGATCCAGTACGGGCTGCTCACACCCAACATCGGCAACACGTACAGCGGCGCCGTGCCGCTGGGACTGGCCAACGTCCTGGACCACGCCGAGCCCGGCGACAGGATCTTCGTGACATCCTACGGTTCCGGAGCCGGAAGCGACGCTTTCGACATCACCGTCACCGACGAGATGGCCAACTACAAGAGGGACAACGCGCCGACGCTGGAGAAGGTCATGGCCGACCCGATCTACGTCGACTACGGGATCTATGCCAAGTTCAAGGGCAAGATCCTCATGCCGGAGTGATAACATGAGGGACGTAGCAATCATAGGAGCCGGAGTCACCAAGTTCGGCGAGCTCTGGAACAAATCGTTCAGGGCCATCGGCATCGAGGCCGGCGTCAAGGCCATGGGCGACGCCAACCTGTCCGGTAGCGAGATCGACGGCGTGTTCATCGGGAACATGTCCGCCGGGCAGTTCATCAAGCAGAAGCACATCGACGCGCTGATAGCGGACTACTCCGGAATGGCGACCAACAACATCCCCGCCACCAGGGTCGAGGCCGGCGGAGCGTCCGGAGGCGTGGCCTTCAGGCAGGCCGTCATGGCCGTCGCGTCCGGAATGCACGACGTGGTCCTCGTCGGAGGCGCGGAGAAGATGACGGACATGGACGACGTGTCCATCAACAGCGTCCTCGACGCCACCGCCGACGCCGAGTGGGAGGCCGGCATGGGAGTCACCTTCGCCGGTCTGCACGCCATGATGGCGCAGCGCATGATCCAAGACGGGGTGGCCACCAGGGAGGAGATCGCCTCCTTCTCGGTCAACAGCCACTTCCACGGCGCCCTGAACCCCAACGCCCAGTTCAGGAAGGCCATCACCCTGGACACCGTCCTGAAGTCCGGGCCGGTCGCATCGCCCCTCGGCATGTTCGACTGCGCGCCCATCTCCGACGGAGCCGCCAGCCTGGTGCTGTGCCCCCTGGAGGACGCCAAGAAGACCCAGGCCAGCGACACGCTGGCACTGTTCCAGAGGCCCGACATCACCACCTACCAGGCGACCGTCGAGGCCGCCAGGAAGGCGTACGAGCAGGCCCACATCACCGCGCAGGACATCAACGTGGCCGAGGTGCACGACACCTACACAGTCACTGGGATCATGGCCCTGCAGGACCTCGGATTCTACAAGAGGGGCGAGGCCGGAAAGGCGGTGCTCAACGAGGAGTGCCACTTCGACTCCGGAAAGATCGCGATCAACACGTCCGGAGGCCTGAAGGCCCGCGGACACCCGATCGGAGCCACCGGAGTGGCCCAGATCGTGGAGCTCGTGGAGCAGCTCAGGGGGTCCGCCGACAAGAGGCAGGTCGAGAACGCCAAGTACGGACTGGCCCAGAACACCGGAGGAACCGGTTCCGCGGTCACCGTCAGCATCCTGGAGGCGATGTGATGTCATCTGTTGCAAGGGAGTGGAGGGAGGTCCCCGGCAGGTACAACCTGAAGGGAACCAAGTGCGCCAACTGCGGGACCATCTACTTCCCCAGGCGCGACTTCTGCCCGAAGTGCCGCCGCGCGGGGATCGGTAAGATCGAGGACTACGACATCTGCAGGACCGGGGAGGTCTACACCTACTCCATCGTCTACGACGCCCCTGCGATGTGCGACATGATCAAGCCCTACGCCGTGGTCATGGTGAAGACCGACGACGGCGTCATGATCGCCGGACAGCTGGTGGACGTCGACCTGGAGAAGGTCGCCATCGGCATGAAGGTCAGGGCCGTCATGCGCAAGCTGTCCACCGACGGCGAGTCCGGAATCATCCGCTACGGGTACAAGTTCGTCCCCGCCGAGTGATCTGAAACTTCAAACCCCGGGGTCCGTCCCCGGGGCCACAACTTCTGTTCCCGACGTCGGGGCCGGGTCCCGACAGTTTAATCGGGGTGCACATTCCGGTCCGGGGAATCATGTATTTGTCAGGTGCCAGTCGGGTTATCCCGCGATCAAATGAACTCCACCGACGTCACGATGATCGCGATGGCGTTCGTTGCGATACTAGTCTGCGCCGGTGTCTTCGAGGAGGGGGACGGCATGTGGCTGTGCCCCGAGGACAGGTTCTAGATATTGTGAGGGCAATCTTTCCCGGAGTTAAATTCGGGGGTGGGGATCCCTACCTCCGCAAAATTTCTAAGAGAACAGCATTCATGACAGGTCATGCCGTTTTGTGTAGTTTTTAAGATTCCCGTCTGGACTTGTATCGATGGATTTTACATTTCGCGAACACTGTATGAAGGTTTCAAGAGCTGTTAAGCACGAAACGTGATTCATTCGTCTTCGGAGCAGATCCTGCGGAGCTTCCCGTCAGGCTCCCATAGTCTCAGGATGTCCTCGGCCACGATGTCCCCCTCGATTTCGTAGCGGCCCATAATGCACTCGTGCTGCAGCAGCTCCGTTATGGCCACAAGCTTCCCGCGCTGTGTCAGGGAGTACCTGAGGCTCTTCCTGCCCCGGGTGGGTATACGGACGTCCAGCAGGCCAGCCTCCCTCAGGGCGTTCAGGTTCTCGTCGACGATCCTCCAGTTGGTGGTCATCCAGGAGAAATCCATCGAACCCACCTCCCCGACCTTCAGAATGTGCACGAGCATACGGTTGACGTGCTTCCTGTCCATGACAAAGGGAGGTGCAGAGTCCATGGTTGGGAGAAGTGCTTCTTCAAAAAACCAGTTTTCAGATATATGTAATAGCACTTATCATACATCCATACATTAGATATAAATTTATAACACTTGATATTATCTCAAGTAAAGATTTAAGGAATTTGGAGTTGGGAACATCATGACCATGCAACCCGAAGCCACATCCAAGAGGTTCCCGTCCCAGCTAGCGTCCACCATACTGGAGGAGAAGCACATGGTGTCGATCATCATGTACCTGGCAGAGAACGACGGCTGCCTGAAGACAGATGTCTACTCGGGTGTGGCCAGGAACTCCCGCATGCCGGAGAAGCTGGGGATGCTGGAGGATGCGGGTCTGATAGAGCAGAAGGCGAAAGGGCTCAGAACGGTGAGGTTGGAACTCACCGATCTGGGTAAGAAGGTCTGTGAAGAGCTCATCACCATAGAAAACCTGCTAAACGGAGGGGTCTGAGAAATGCCCTCTGCCAAGAATCTGACGCGGGCAAAGACGTTTGCCGTAATCGCTGTCATGATCCTCCTGGCAGGGGCGATACCGGTTTTGATCCCTGGATCCAGCGAAGGCTACAGCGGAGACCAACACACAGTCAGGTATCATCTGTACCAGACGAAGCCAAGTGTGAGCACAGGTGACAATGAAGACACAGGAGCGCAGGGAACAACCTATGTTGACGTGAAATACAAAGGAAGTGTCGTATCCACCGAATACAATCCCCAGGTCTGGGCAGGTACATTCACGGATTCAGATGGAGAGCCATACGACCAAAACTGGTATCCCATCATTTCGTACAGGGAATATCGTACACTCGTATTCACAGGTTGGGTGTATGCCGATGGCACAGGTTACACCGATAGCCGCTATCCGGGCGAGGTCCTGTCCGAAGGGGAGATGGAGGCAGCAACCGGATCGGACGGACTCATACACGTCTATGCGACATGGGGCACACTGGCAAATTACTCCAATGGGCTGACTTATTCTTTCACAGGTGGGAATGAGTACACGAACATAATCGTACTCGGAAGTGGAACATACCGTCTCGACCAACTTAATTATGATAGTTGGTGGGCATCCCCAGGCTTGACCATCCGCGGCGGAGGCAACACGACTCTCTACTTGTATGGCAATAATGGCTATGGCCTCAACCAGAATACCATAATCGACTCGGTCAGAATCAGCGGAAACTTCACCCGTAACCATGGTGATGAGGGTGCGGGTCTTTACGCGAACGGCCACGTTCTCATCGTCGGTACGGGCGTGAACACGGCTCCAACAAACATAACGGAGTCGGGGTATCCCGAGACGGCGTACCCGCAGGTCGTCGGAGGTTCGAACGGAGGAACCGCTGGACTCGGTTTGGAGAGGACCCCGCTGGGGGAGAGCAGCGCGGTCAGTCTGGGCACGCTTCTCATCCTTCACAGCGGGACGTACGGCAATGTCGTGGCAGGCTCCAGGGGAGGTTCCGTATCCGGCTCCACATATGTCGTCCTCAGGGAAGTGCAGGTCCTCGACACATTGGTCGGTGCGTGCTCCAGTAGTGGATCGGTATCAGGCTCTACCTACGTCTACGCCACAAGCCTGGAGATGGCAGGGGACCATTACGAGGAGACATTCCTGGGAAATGATCCAGCAGTAGATGACATTATGGAGTCGACGGTCATCACGGGTGGCTCCAACAACGGCCAAGTGAACGGAGACACGCACTTGTTCATCTCCGGAGACTCCGAGGTCTGGGACGTGCAGGGCGCCGGCAGGAGAGGGGAATCCACTGTCAGCGGGACAGCATCCGTGGAGGTCTCCGGAGAGGCTCTGGTCAAGCATGTGGTCTGCGGATCCATCACGGACGGTCTTGGTTACACAGGCAATGGAAGTCCCGGTCACAACATGAAATGCGTCGACAGCACCGAGATTCGGATAAAGGACTCGGCGGCAGCCGGATCGGTGTTTGGCGGTGGATACGACACGTTCTACCAGGCGTTGTACGTATCGATGATGGACGGAGGGAACATATCCATCAGCCTGGAGGACGACTGCACGGTCGGCTACGTCTACGGTGGAGGGTACAGAGGGACCGTGGGCACTCAAAGCCAGCCGATCGACTCGGTCTCCATCGAGATCTCTGGAGGAACCGTCCTCGGACACGTCTTCGGCGGTGGTCGCGGCGGTCTCGACAAGATGACCCATCTCTCAAACGGTGACTACCGCTGGTCCGAATCCGAACAGGATACCACGGGTTTCTCCGAGATCTATGCAGAGCACATCTCGATCAGCGTATCTGGAGGCGTCGTCCAGGGGAACGTCTACGGCGGAGGGGAATCGGTCCCGATCATCACAGCATACAACGGTAAAGCGAATTTAGACGGAGGCCACTCCCTCGGTGGAAACGACTGCACCCAGGTCGCAGCCGTCCATTGCAGTGACATATCCGTCGAAATCACCGGAGGGACGGTCGGCGGTGACGTCTACGGTTCAGGGAAGGGGGTGGACCCTGACGACCTGGACTACTATGACCGTGATGGCAAACCCGTCGATTCATCGGTGTCGGGAGGTTACTCGATCCACAGTTCTGCGTACATATTCGCGATGAAAAAGGATACGAGCGGCGTGTACGGGATTGCGAAGATCCCCTGGGTGTCGGGAGTCGGAGGCACTGTTCTTCAGACCAATGCGAATTACTCCGATTTCGCCCTGGCGGATACAGGTGTCGTCACAGTCAGCATAGGCAACGCCGAGATCGGTGGCAGTGTATACGGCGGAGGGGAGTACGGCCGCCTCGGCCCGGTTGCGGGAACTGGAGGCACAGTCGAGGTAACAGTCGGCTCGGGAGCTCGTGTCAATGGTGACGTCATTGCAGGAGGATACGGGCAATCCGGCGTGCTCTCAACCAACACCGTCTCCA
>CASFMM010000108.1 GCA_949295765.1 uncultured Methanomassiliicoccales archaeon
GCCATGTCGATCTGCTCGTTCAGCATGATCTCCAACATGGGAATCTGCCTCGCCCTCGGAATCGTCGTCGCCCTGCTCGCGGCGCTCACCTTCATCCCCGCCCTGCTCGAGGTCGTCGGGGACAGGATCTTCTGGCCCACCAAGATGAAGGAGTACCAGGAAGGCGGAAAGGCCACCAAGGGCTGGTTCGCCTGGTGCTCCAGGGTCGGACACAGGTACTTCGACGTCTCCTCCAAGTTCACGCTCAAGCACGCCAAGGCCATCGCCATCGTCGCGGTCCTCGTGACCGTCCCGGCGGCCTATGTCGCCCTTGAGTCCGACACCTCCTACGACATGACCAGCTCGCTCATGACGGGCGATTCCGAGAAGGGAATGGACATGCTCGGCGAGTACGCCGACCAGGGCATGATCTACCCCGACTACATCCTGCTCGAGTTCGACGACCCCGTTGCGACGATCGCACAGAACTTCAACGTGGACGGAACCCCCGTGCTGGGGCCCGACGGCAGCCCCACATACAGCCTGACATGGACGGACAACTGGATGAACAACCAGAAGCAGGCCATGGAGAACATGGCGGCAGACTTCATGAAGGACGACAACATCGCCGAGGTCACGCTGCCCTACGAATGGAGCGATGTCATAACTGACTCTGGCCAGAACCTGTCGTCACCGACCGGCACCGGCATGGTCACCATCACCGAGCTTATGGCGATGTACATGTCCGGCGACATGTCCCAGATGATGATGGCCATGGGCTACATCAACGCAGCCGCTGCCGTACAGGACTATGCCCTCCAGAGCGCCTCCGGAACGGTCAGAATCGTTCTTGAGGCCATGTTCCCAATGATGCAGGCAGAATACGTGTCCAATCTACAGGCCCAGCTCGGACCTATGGCCTCCATGCTCCCCGAGGGCATGCTCGAACAGGTCGCCACATTCCTGATGGTCACGACCGGCGCACCCTCGATCGACTACACTGTCAACGCCAACCTCGGAATAGTCGGAGGAGACTACGTTGCGACCGGTTCCGGCTCGGTCACGTTCATCAAGCTGTCAGCATCCACCCACGCCGCGGCAATGGCGCCCGTATCCATGGACTCCATCGCCCACATGCAGAGCGTGGTCAAGGACTTCACAGGAGATGGGACCGGCATCACCGCCACATGGGTCACCGGAACCGCCGTGATCATGTACGACATCTCCGAGATCATCTCCGGGGAGTTCACCGCGATCGAGGTGCTGGTGATCATCCTGATCATCATCCTGCTGTTCTTCGTGATGAAGTCGTACACCATCCCGCTCAGGTCCGTCGCGACCATCCTGATGAGCATCTGCTGGACACTGGCCGCCACCCACCTGATCTTCGGTGAGGAGGTCACCTGGCTGATCCCGCTCATCCTGCTGGTCATCTGCCTGGGACTCGGAATGGACTACGACATCCTGCTCACCACCAGGATCAAGGAGAACGTCAGGTTCCACGGCATGTCCAACGACGAGGCCATCCACCACGCGGTGGTCCACTCCGGATCGGTCATCACCATCTGCGGACTGATCATGGGCGGGGCCTTCGGAACCCTTATGCTGTCCTCCATGGGCATGCTGCAGCAGTTCGGGTTCGCGCTGTGCTTCGCCATCCTGTGCGACGCGCTGATCGTCAGGACGTACATCGTTCCGGCCGTGATGCACCTGCTCGGCGACTGGAACTGGAAGGGACCCAGGTTCCTCATGACCAAGGCCGAGAAGGAGCTCCTGGACCAGAAGAAGTCCGAGTGATCCCGGAAACCTTTCAAACGGGGGCGACCGCCCCCACCTTCCCCTTTTGTGCGAATCTCCGGTACACCCATCCTCTTCGTGAGAATGTTTTCCATCTTAGAATGTTATCACTATGATAACGTTATATAGCAGAGAACATTATCGCTCTGACATGGTGATGGAGCTGGAATCTGTCATGGAGTGCCTGGGCAACCCGCTCAAAGCCAGGGTCATGATAATGATCAAGGAGCACGGGCCCCTGACACCCAAGCAGATGCTGTCATACGACTCCAAGATACCTCAGGCATCGCTGTACCGCGCGCTCAAGAGCATGGAGGAGCACGACATCATAATCACCGTCTCGGAGACCAAGGTCAGGGCCATGGTCGAGAAATGCTACTCCCTGAACGATGAACTCAGGGGCAGGATAGACGAGATGATGAAGTGCAACGACGGGGACGTCTACTTCAAGCTGTTCATGGGCTTCGCGTTCAACCTCCTCAGGATGTTCGAGGAGTACACCAGGCACGAGGACATCGACCTCAAGAACGACGGGTCGGGGTTCTTCACCGTCCCGGTGTACGCGACGACCGAGGAGCTGGAGGAGATGTACAGGAAGATACTGGACATAATCCGTCCCGCCCAGGTCCGCAGGAACACGGACCAGGAGCTGCACACGCTCGCTTTCATCGCCACACCACCTGACAGAATGAAGAGGGAGGCATAAACATGGGATTCACCAACTTCCGCATAGTGAGGCTCAGACGCAAGGACCTGGAGAAACTCAGGGAGACCGGGGAGAAGAGGGACATAGAGGTCGTCGGCATGCTCTACGCCGACGAGGACGTCGATCCCGAACTGGTCAGGGCTACCATCTCCAGCACGAAGATCTACGGTTCCATCCTGGGCAGGGCCGACACGAGAGCCGCCCTGCTGAAGGTCAGCGCAATCTGACGGCGGGGAGGCCCCCGCCTTCATTCCCTTTACCGAAACGTTTCCACGAAAGGAACGTTACCATTTTGGAAACATTCATATACGCTCCGATGCACGTACGTTCATGGCATTGGAACTGTCGGAGGTCCACGACTGCATCGGCAACCCGCTGAAGCTCAGAACGATTATGCTCCTGGCCAGGAACGGCCCGATGACCGCCAAGAGGATCCTCCAGGAGACCGGAGCGTCCCAGACCACGCTGTACCGGACGCTCAACGGGATGCAGGAGGACGGCATCCTGGAGGTCGTGTCGGAGACCAAGGTCCGGGCTATGACCGAGAGGACGTACGACCTGTCCATAGACTTCAAGCACTTCGATGTGGACATGGCGAGGGAGAACGACATCCAGGGTTACTGCAACCTGTTCAGCTCCTTCTCCCTGGGCCTGCTGAGGGACTTCCACGAGTACGCGGAGGACCCGGATGCTGACCTGGCGAAGGACAGCACCGGCTTCGTCTCCATCGGCCTGTACCTCACGGATGACGAGGCGAAGAAACTCGCCTGGAGGTTCGTTGAACTGATAGAGCCGTACATGTCCCGCACCTGTCCGGAACAGAAGCTGCACAACATGGCGTTGGTGCTGACCCCTCCGCTCAAAAGGGATGCCATCTCGGAGAGCGGAGCGAACACGCTCGGCGTCAGGCTGGAGGGGGCGGGCGAATGATACTGAAATACCTGAGGGCCCGCGAATGGGGCGCCATTGCGATATGCGTCGTGCTCATCGCGTTCATGGTCTACCTGGAGCTGGAGATCCCCGGCTACATGTCCACGATCACGACCGAGATCGTCAGCCCCGACACTGACATGGACGTCGTCTACGAGGACGGCGGAATGATGCTGCTCTGCGCGTTCGGAAGCCTCGTCGTCTCGATCATCGTGGGTGGACTGGCGGCCTGGATCGCAACGTCGTTCTCCAGACGCCTGAGGGACCTGGAGTACTCCAGGGTCCAGTCGTTCTCGCTGGAGGAGATGAACAGGTTCTCGACCTCGAGCCTCATCACCCGCTCCACCAACGACATCACGCAGATCCAGATGACCACCGCCATGGGCCTGATAATCATGATCAGGGCCCCCATCATGGCCGTCTGGGCGGTGATGAAGATCCTGGACAAGAACTGGGAGTGGACCATGGTCACGGCCCTGGCCGTCGTCGCGATAGTCACGATCATCTCGGTGATCATGCTCTACGCCATCCCCAGGTTCAAGAGGATCCAGGGCCTCACCGACAACGTCAACCGCGTCACCAGGGAGAACCTCTCCGGGATCCGCGTGGTCCGCGCCTACAACGCCGAGTCCTACCAGGAGGAGAAGTCCGAGGCCGCCAACACCGAGCTGACGGACACCAACCTGTCCGCCAACCGCGCCCTGGCCGTGATGTTCCCTGCCATGATGCTGGTGATGAACGGCCTGTCCCTGGCCATCTACTGGATCGGGGCCCTCCTGATAGACGCCGCGGCCCTGCCCGGCGACAAGATGGTCCTGTTCTCGGACATGGTCGTGTTCTCGTCCTACGCGATGCAGGTAGTGATGTCGTTCATCATGCTGGTGATGATCTTCATGATACTCCCGCGTGCGATGGTTGCATCCAAACGTATCCAGGAGGTAATCAACACCGAGCCGTCCATCAGGGACGGCCCGGGGACCGACGCACCCCGCCAGGGCTCCGTGGAGTTCAGAAACGTGTCATTCAGATATCCAGGTACGTCGGGAGATGTGCTCCACGACATCAGCTTCACCGCCTCCAAGGGGGAGACCGTGGCGCTCATCGGCTCCACCGGGAGCGGGAAGACCACCGTCGTCGACCTCATACCGAGGTTCTACGACGCCAC
>CASFMM010000109.1 GCA_949295765.1 uncultured Methanomassiliicoccales archaeon
CCCATGAACTTCAGCAGCTCGCCGGCCCTCGCCGATGCCTGCGACACGGTGCGCCCTGCGATGAAGGCCGGAATCATGACATTCTCGAGTGCCGTGAATTCGGGCAAGAGCTGGTGGAACTGGAAGATAAAGCCTACATTGGCGTTGCGGAATGCCGAGAGGCGCGCATCATTCATCGTCATCACGTCGCGTCCGTCATACATGACCCGCCCGCTGTCCGGGCGGTCGAGTGTGCCCATGATGTGCAGCAGGGTGGTCTTGCCCGCCCCGCTCGGGCCGACGATGCTGACGATTTCACCTTTGTTTATTTCGAGGTCTATGCCTTTGAGGACTTCGAGCGTCCCGAATGTCTTGGTTATGCCTTCTATCTTAATCATGTCACAGATGTTTTAATACGTAGGATGCCATATAGCAGCCGAAGATGGCGGGCATATAGCTGACCGTGCCGGCTGTGGAGCGCTTGTTGCGCTCATTGACATCGATGACGGCATGGCGGTCGGCCGGCTCTGTGCTGAAGACTACGGGCAGCTTGGCACGTATGCCGCGTGCCTTGAGTCCGTGGCGGACGGCTTTGGCAAGGCCGCAATTGGTCGTCTGCCACAGGTCGGCGAGGCGGATCTGTGCGGGGTCGCTCTTTGCCCCTGCCCCCATGCTCGACACGATGCCCGTCCCACGGCTGAGGGCAGCTGCTATGAGGTCGCATTTGGGTGCGACGGTGTCGATGGCATCCACGACGAAGTCATATCCCTCGTCGAGCAATGCCCCGGTCATCGTGCCGTCGATGAACTGCACTCGTGCCTCGACCATGACGGCGGGGTTGATGTCTCTGAAACGCTCGGCCAGGACCTGCGCCTTGGGTCGCCCGATGGTCGAGTGCAGGGCCGGCAGCTGGCGGTTGATGTTGGTCGGGGCCACTTCGTCGGGGTCTATCAGCACTATGCTGCCCACCCCGGCACGGCAGATCATCTCGGCGGCCCATGCCCCGACTCCGCCCGTGCCTACGACGAGGACTCTCGACGCGGCAAGCCTCTCCATCCGCCCTTCTCCCCACAGCAGGCTTGTGCGGTCGAGCCATGGGTCACTGTCGTGTGCTGTCGTTGCGTCCATTGTTCTGTCAGATATTGTTTGTCATTTCGGGCGGAACCATCCGTAGACGCGCCGCCACAGGTTGGCATAGCTGGTCATCTCGGCCGCGGCCATCGGTTCGGTGAATGTCACCTTGTCTACGTCGTGTTCTCCGAACTGCTCGGGTATGATGACGGCGAAACTGCAGTAGGCGAAATATTTGCCGAGCTGCGTAGGCAACTTCTCGAAACGTGAGTCGTAGGAGATCGCTCCCTGCCTCGACGAGACGATGACCATCAGATGGTCGTCCCTGACCTGTCCGAAGGTCCTCATCATGTGCTTGCCGTCGTGGGTGTTGCCCGGCTCCACGGTCAGGCCGATGGGGACGCCCAGCGGCTTCGTCAGCTGGGCGACCCCCACCATGACCTGACACTCCTCGGGATGGCCGTCCTTCGAATGCCCTCTCATGGCCTTCTCCGGCTTGTCTCCGAAGTACACGAGAGACGTCCAGTCGAACACCGTGTCCGTGACATCTGGGCCGTACTCCCTCAGGAACCTCTGTCTGAAGGCGGTCACAATCGGCTCCTTGTTCCTCCCCAGGAGCTCGACGGCGCGGTACAGTCCGCGCACGTCGAACTCCGGCAGCCCCAGATGCTGCCTGACAGGCGGCTGCATCATGAAGTCGTGGCATCTGAGGATGCTGAAGTTGTCTCCGGCCTTGTACGCGACCATGGCCTCCGCGAGCTTGGCGAGGTCGGTACCCTTGGTCTTGAACGCGCGGACGACCTCGTCGAGGCCGAAGCGTTCGAAGAACGCTTGGGCCCAGACGAGGTTGCCTATAGGAACCGATATATTGTCGTTGCGCTTAATCTGAAACGTCCTGAAATGCGTTTGTTTGGTCACAAATCATCATTCCAGGACACTTTTTCATTATTTCGTTCCGATTCGGATTCAGAATCAAAACATACTCATCCTGTCAAAGTCAGGTTAACATTATAATAAGAAGGAGAGGCCGGAGGCCCCTCCCGTTCAGAGCACGGTGCGGATGTCCTCTGCGAACGCTTCCGCGGACGCCTTCGGATCCTCGGAGCCGTAGATGGCACGGCCGACGATGGCGTAGTCTGCTCCCGCCCTGATCGCGTCCGACGCCTTTCCGCCCTGGGCGCCGACACCCGGGGACAGGATCTTCAGGTCCCCGATGACGTCCCTGATGGCGGAGATCCTCTCCGGACGGGTGGCGGGGGCGATGAATCCCGAGACCCCGCACTCGACCCCGAGCCTGGCCATCTCCTCCGCGTGGAGGGCGGTGAACATCTTCCCGCCGGGATGGCTCATCTCGGTGACCGCGTATATGTCCGCTCCGGATGCGGCCTCGACGGCGGCCCTCAGCGAGTCGTCCCCGGTGAACGCGTGGACGATGACTCCGGAGGCTCCTCTGGCGACCGCGTTCTCGACGATCAGCCTGACGGTGTTGGGGATGTCCGCGACCTTGAAGTCGCAGATGACATCCGACAGCTCGGACAGCTTCGTTATCATCCCGGGGCCCTCGGACAGGACCAGGGGCCAGTTGATCTTGATCGCGTCCACGATTCCGGAGACCGATTCCGCTACCTTCAGGGCCTTCGCCCCGTCCGTCTCATCCAATGCCAGGATGAGTCTGCTGTCCATCTTCATGCACGCCGGACCTGCACCATCACTTATAAGGGTTCCAGACGATGGGGTCGCATGCTCAGGAAGATGGAATGCGACTCCGCCTGCACGGGGAAGGTCGCCGAGGGGTGCAGACACTGCATCGACGGCTCGAAGATGGTCCTCCTCGTCACAGGGCTCTGCAAATGGAACTGCTACTACTGCCCCGTGTCTCTCGAGAAGAAGGACAAGGACGTCATCTACGCCAACGAGGGCAGGGTGTACTCCGACGAGGAGATCGTCGCCGAGGCCGAGGCCATGGACGCCACCGGCACGGGGATCACAGGGGGCGACCCGCTCCTCGACATGGACCGCACGGTCCGCATGATCCGCCTGCTGAAGGACAGGTTCGGAAAAGGCCACCACATCCACCTCTACACCGCCACCATCGACCCCGAGAAGGCCCTGGCCCTGCAGGAGGCCGGGCTTGACGAGATCCGCTTCCATCCGCCGGAATCGGTCTGGACCGACATGGGCAGGACGAAGCTGAGGGAGACCGTCGCCGCACTGAGCATCGACGTCGGGATCGAAGTGCCAGCACTGCCCGGGAAGGAGAGGGAGCTCAACGCCCTGGTGTCCTATGCGAAGGATGCGGGGGTGGACTTCGTCAACCTCAACGAGCTCGAGTTCTCGGAGAGCAACTGGGACATGATGGACGCCTACGGGTACTCCGTCAGGGACGAGCTCTCCTCTGCCGTCGCCGGCTCAAGGGAGACCGCCATGGCCGTCCTGAAGGCCAACAAGAGGGCCAACGTCCACTTCTGCTCCTCTACGTTCAAGGACGGCGTCCAGCTGCGCAGGAGGCTCATCCGCAGGGCGGAGCACACCGCCAAACCCTATCAGCAGGTCACCGAGGACGGGACGATCGTTCGCGGATACCTCTACGCCGACGACCTGTCCGCAGCGGAGGAGGATATCAGGGCCCTGGGCGTCCCGGAGGACCTGTACGAGGTGCTGCCGAACAAGATCGAGGTGGCGCCGTGGGTGCTCGAGGACATCGCATCGTCGGTGAGGTACAGATGCTTCCTGTCCGAGCAGTACCCGACAGCCGACGGCCTCGAGGTCGAGAGGACCCCTCTGAACTGACGCACTGACGCCTGAATCGAATGTGCCAGACGTTCTGAAATCATGTGAAGGGCCCCGAGGGGCCCTTGAAAAGGGAACGGGTTTCCTAAGGGGTTTGTGCCCGACCGTACGAGAGGATCGTAGGGGGTCTCCGATCTCAGTCGACGCTGATGCTCTGGATCTCGTGGTGCCTGTTCACGATGTCCCTGGCAATGCGCAGGTTCTTACCGGCCTTGCCGATCGCACGGCCCTTGAGCTTTGGATCCACGGTCACCGTGGCGTGCGTTATGTTTCCGCGCTGCTCGATAACGACCTTCTGAGGATTGTAGATGTGGAAGACGTTCTTCACGAACTGCTCGGGATCCTCGGAGTACTCCACGACCTGGATGTTCTTCCCGGTCTTCTCCTTGAGCTTGATGACATGCTCGCCCTTCTTCCCGACGGCGATGTTGCCCTGGCCTTTCTCGACGACGAACACGAGCTTGTCCTCGGTGTCCATGCAGTCGATGGCGTTCGCCCTGGTGATCTGCTCGAAGAGAGCGATGTACCTCAGGGTGTCCTCGGTAAGTACGATATCTGCGGACATGTTCCTCACAGCGTAAGGATGTTGGAGCTACCTTTGTCGATGATCACAAGGGCAGACACGGAGAAGGGTTTTCCGCACATCGCGCCGAGTTCCATGTTGTTTCCCTCGAACACGTGCACCTTCACGCCGATGTCCCCGCGCAGCTCTGCGCTGGGGCAGTTCCTGGA
>CASFMM010000110.1 GCA_949295765.1 uncultured Methanomassiliicoccales archaeon
ACAGCCTCAGGAGACTGTTCGCCATGACGATGCTCGACAACGGGATCTCCACTGAGGACATCCGCAAGATGATGCGTCACAACAGAATAGACACGACGTTGAAGTGCTACATCCAGGCGGACCCAAGACGCATTATGAACGCAGTCAAGTGTATCGATTCGGCGCTCTGAACTGTGATCCATCCTTCGGTTTCCACCGAAACGACACAACGAAACGGCCATCGTACTCACGTACGATGACGGCTTCCCCTGTGCAGGAGCGGTTCCACGGCGTGGATTCGCATTCTGCACAGGTATTTTATACTCCGCTCACCAATCAACTTATCGCAAGACGGAATCGGTCACACCGGTTTTCCGAGGCAGGGGATGCGCCTCGAAGAAGCGAATCTAATGGTTCGCGGTTCCTCACTCGTTTCCCGTGTTCTCGGCCTTGCCATGGACGGAGAGCTCATCAAAATCAATATTTCCGACTCTTCCATCAAAGGAGATGTAATCACCGGACCGGGTGATGCCTGTCCATACAATTGGATTTTACTACCGTCAAATCGGGCTTGCGAACATAATCGTGCGGTCATCGAAAAAACCCGGTTTCAACCCTGTTTCTCCAACAGGGCGTTGGTCCAAACCGTCCCCCTCGGGTCGACTGTGGACCACACATCCAGCACATCGAAACCCGAACTCGACGCCATGGACCTCAGACCATCAGGCTGAACGTCGGTGTACCAGCGCCCTTCCCTGTACCCCGCGAAACCGCCGGACTTGAACGAGATGTAGAACACCCCGCCGCATCTGAGCGCCCTCCTGACCAGGACCATGGCATCAGCGATCTCCTCCGGACGCAGGTGGAGCATCGACGCACAGGCCCAGACGCCGTCGAACTCTTCGATGTAGTCCAGGTCCAGGAAATCCAGGCATCTCACCGAATCGCCCGTGTTGGCTGACGCCACCCTGCACATCCCCTCCGACCCGTCCACCGACACGACTTCGTACCCAGCATCCCTGAACGCAAGAGTGTCCCTTCCAGAGCCGCACCCCAGATCCAGGATCCTCGCCCCGGGATCAAGGTGATCGAGGAAGCGACGCCTGAGATCAGACACGTCGTTGCCGAACGTCGACTCCGAATACCCCTCCGGATCGCCGTCGTAGAAGTCCCTCGTGACCTGGTCCATGCATCCGTATCGCCTTGTTACACAAATTGGTTTATCCGGGGACCGACTCCGTCGTCTCATGACCGACCAGAGACGCTCGTGCATAGACTGCGGGACCAAGGGATGCGACGGCAAGGGCGCCAGGCGCCCTGACTTCTGCCTGACTGACAGCATGCCCGATGGGCTGCTGGACGAGTCGCTGAAGCACTATGTCGATGGCGAGGAGGCGGAGATCCTCAGGACGGCCGCGACCGTGGAGCACGACGGCTACCTCAGATGGTGCCGCGTGCAGGAGACCGTCGAGTTCGCCAAGCGCATGGGCTACAGGAGGATCGGCATCGCCACCTGCGTCGGTCTGCTCAACGAATCCAGGATTCTTGCCAGGATCCTGCGCTCCCACGGTTTCGAGGTCTTCGGCGCCGGTTGCAAGGCCGGGATGGTCTGCAAGACCGACGTAGGGATCGACCCGGAATGCTGCGAGGTCGGACAGAACACGTGCAACCCCGTCCTCCAGGCGGAGGTGCTGAACCACGAGGGCACCGAGCTCAACATCATGATGGGCCTCTGTGTGGGACACGACTGCCTGTTCTACCGCCATTCCAAGGCGCCGGTCACCACCCTCGTCGCCAAGGACAGGGTGCTGGCGAACAACCCCGCCGGCGCGCTGTACACTGCGGGTACATACTATAAGAGGCTCGAGAGCGACCAGTGACTTCCGTTGCGGAAACAACGAGCCGGTTTTAACGTCCGAATGCGTCCGAGGGTCATGACCTCCGACCCGGACGCCGTCGCTCGCGAGAAACGCACCCTGGAGACCATGGTCTGCATGTACTGCCGCGGCAACCACGGGACGGATGGGGATCTGTGTCCGCAGTGCGCCGAGCTGCGCGACTACGCCTTCGGCAGGATCGACCGCTGCCCCGTCCGCGACAACAGGGTCAGGTGCACGAAGTGCGAGATCCACTGCTACAGCCCGGAGATGAGGGAGAGGACCAGAGAGGTCATGAGGTACAGCGGGCCCAGGATGGTCCTCCATCCCATCATGGCGCTGAGGCACTTCCTGTCGTGAGTCCTGTCTGGCAAGGCGATTATTTTCTGAACCCTCGATTTCTCGGAGTTCAACATCTGATATGGAGAAACCAGGGCATCAGGGACCCAGGCATCCGATTGGCACCACCATGACACCGTCCTCGCGCACATACGCATAACCAGTGGCCGTGAGCACCATCATGAACTCGGGTGGAATCCCGCGCTTCCCTTCCGCAGAACCAGTTTTTCTCGTTTCCTTCTCACCGGCCCTCTCCATCTTCCTCTTCAATGCCAGGAGATTGGCCGCCCCGGACTCTATGCCCGCTTCGCTGAGCTTCACCTCCACTGCCCCCCAACGGCCGTCCGGCATCTCCAGTATCAGATCCACCTCAAGGTCGCTGTTGTCATGATAGTGCGTCACCTCCCCTCCCAACGGAGTCATATAGACCCTGAGATCACGTGTGCACAGAGACTCGAATATGAACCCGAACGTTCTACGGTCAGCCATCAACCCTTTGTGATCCATCCCCAGAGCGGCAACGGCCAGCGACGGGTCGCAGAGCTGCCTCTTGGGAGACTCCCTGAGCGGAGTGGTGGATCTGACTGTCTCCCCGCAGGCGGGGACATCCATGGTGTAGAACACCGAATCGAGGGCGCCCAGATAGTCGTCGATGGTCTTCCTGCTGTATCTGCGTTCGACACCTTCCACCGAATTCGCCTTCACATCGTCGTGTATGGTGGTGGTCGAAGTCATCGTCGAGATGTTTCTGGCGAGAGAACGGATGAGCTTGCCGACAAGACGTCTGTCGCGCTTCTTGCCATCTGCCAGGGATATGTCGCCGTCGATGACCGCACGGTTGTAGTCCGATGCGAACGAGGCATCCCCGACACCGGTAATCACTGCCATCGGCCAGCCCCCTCTGGCACAGCAGACAGCTATGTCCTCCAGCTCCATGTCGGACTTCCCGCTTACCAGTGCATCCTTCTCGAAGAGCTTTCTGATTGAAATCGAACCATCGGACTCTTGCGATTCGAAGAGGCTCATGGGAAACATCTGTAAGCTGCTGATTCTGGCAGCACCCGAATGAACCCTTTCCTTTCTGGGAGGTGTGGATGAACCGGTCATTATGAACTGACCGACCTTCTTGCGTTCATCAACCTCGAATCTGACTGCGTCCCAGAGCTTCGGAATAACCTGCCATTCATCCAGAAGACGTGGAGTCTCTCCTTTGAGAACCTCGCCCGGCGATTGTTGAGCGAGCAAAGTCGGCCCCGGGTTCCTGGGATCGGAAAAATGAACTTTGCTATTGGAGAACTGCTGGGCGGTGAAGGTTTTGCCACATCCTTTCGGACCCTCTATTGAGATTGCACCGCTTTGTTTGAGACGCCCCTCGATTCTCGAGTCTATGACTCTGCGCCAATAGCCCTCTTCAATTGTCATACAATATCCGAATATGAATATGTGTTATAAAATTATTGGAACTTTTGTTCCAATATTTTTGGAACTTTTCTTCCAATATTTTTGGAACTTTTCTTCCAAGATTATTGGAACTTTTCTTCCAAGATTATTGGAACTTTGTTTCTAAATCCAACATAATGGACCCGACAGTAGAGCCGGAATAAGGAAGAGGAATCCCGCCGCCCGAAGACGGCGTAAGATGGTTGTCAGGACTTGACCTTCCTGATCGACACCGCCAGGAAGATGACCCCGAGCACGATGGCGATGACGACCCAGATCAGGGCGTCACCGAGAAGCTCGTCCGTGCTCCTGATGCCGTAGTTCTTGTACTCGTCGTAGGTGGCAGTGACCCCCTCTCCGAAGACGCCCTCCGCGAAGGGCTCCAGGTCTGTGAAGATCTCCACGGACACGGGCTCCCCTCCGTCGCTGAGGTCGAACGCCCTGTCGGCTACGGTCAGCTCCTCGGAGGCGATCAGGATCTCGGTGATGCCGGAGCATCCGACGAATGCCTCGGATCCTATGGATGTGACTGTTCCGGGGATGTCCACCATCGTGAGGTTGATGGAGTGATCGAACGCCGCAGCCGAGATGGCCGTGACCCCTTCAGGCACCTCATAGGTCGTAGCAGCCAATGCCGCCGGGTACTTGAGCAGGACCGTGCCCCCGCTTCCGAAGAGAACCCCCTCGACGGAAGTGAACGTCGTGCTTCCCTCTGCAACAGCGATGGCGGTGAGGAACGGACAGGACTCCATGGCACGGTCACCGACCGTCCTGAGCGTAGAGGGCAGAGTTACAGAGGTCAGGGAACGGCAGTCGGCCAGTACTGAGTCACCCAGCTCTGTCACGCCTTCCGGGAAAGCGACTGTGGTCAGACCTGTGGACTGGAACGCCCTGTCCCCGAT
>CASFMM010000111.1 GCA_949295765.1 uncultured Methanomassiliicoccales archaeon
ATGATCGACACCGGACTGGGAATCGTGTCCCGGGAGGAGTTCGAGAACGCCGCCAGGGACATGTCGGACAGCCTGGGACTGAAGATCCTGCGCGCGGACCCGTCGAAGTACGTGGACCACGGTCCGATGAACAGGATATACTCTGAATCCAAGGCCGACCTGGACAGAATCGCAGACGGCCGCTGAAGAACAGAAGGGCTTTCCCGGCCCCGGGATCGGCTCCCGGGGCCGTTTCATGTTTTGAGACTCACATCGTGTGAGCGGCGTATGCCGCCTTGTCGACGGGCTTGCCGCAGACAATGCACTTGCCGGAGTAGGGCTCGGGGTGGTAGGGGAACCCGAGGATCTTGAACTCGGTGGTGTCCTCGAACTTGTGACCGCACTCGGGGCAGCCGCACCATCCGAGCCTGAGGATCTTGTCCTGCGGGATGTCCTCCATGGAGTCGATCTCGGCGATCCTGGACCTCTGCACCTCCTCGGCCTTAGCTAGCATGTCGTCGGAGATGACGTCGAGAAGCATCTTCACGCCGGGGACGAGGTCCTTCGCGTCGATGGTTCCCTTCTCGCCGGTGTCCCTCCTCGCGAAGGCGACCACGCCGTTCTCGATGTCGCGGCCTCCGAGCTCGAGACGGAGAGGCACGCCCTTCATCTCCCACTCGTAGTACTTGTTGCCGGGACGGGCGTCGCTGTCGTCCAGCTTGACCCTGATGCCGGCGTCCGCCAGGACCTTCACGGTCTCCCTTGCGGCGGCCATGACGTCCACGGTGCTCTTCTTCGAGATGATCGGGATCAGAACGCACTGGTAGGGCGCGATGCCGGGCGGCAGGACCAGACCCTGGTCGTCGCCGTGGACGCCGATCAGCGCTCCGACCAGACGCTCGCTCATGCCGAACGTGGTCTGGTGGACGTGCTTGTGCTCCCCGTTCTCGTCCTCGTAGGTGATCTCGTACGGGATGGAGAAGTTGGTGCGGTAGTGGTGGATGGATCCCATCTGGAGGGTCCTCCCGTTGGGCATCGACGTGTCGATACCCACCGTGTAGTGGGCTCCGGGGAACTTGTCCCAGTCAGTGCGGATGCACAGCATGTAGGGCAGGCAGATCTTCTTGGCGATCCTCTCGAGGATCTCGATGTCCTCCTCGATCTGGCACTGGGCGTCCTCCTCGGACACGTGGCAGGTGTGGGACTCGAAGAAGTGGATCTCGCGGACCCTGATGAACGGGCGCGTCTGCTTGGTCTCGTACCTGAAGGTGTTGACGATCTGGTACGTCTTGAGCGGGAGGTCCTGGTGGGACCTGATCCACAGCGCGAACATGGGGTACATCGCGGTCTCGGAGGTGGGCCTGACGACCAGCCTCACGTCGAGCTCGTTCAGTCCGGCGTGGGTGACCCAGTACACCTCGGAGTCGAACCCCTTGATGTGGTCCTTCTCCTTGGCGAACTGGTCCTCCGGGATCATCAGGGGGAAGCAGACCTCGTCGTGGTCGGTGGCGTCGAACTCCTGGCGGATGTAGGTGTCGATCTGCCTCATGATCTTCCACCTTGATGGGGTACCTCTTGTCCGAGAGGTTGGCCTTCTCGACGATGTCGAGGTACCAGTCCGCGAAGTCGTCCTCTTTCATGGACATGGCATCATCCCTTCCTGACGGCCTCGGCGATGATTCCGGCGACCGAGATGTGCGAGACCTCGTTCTCGAGGGTGTTGCAGCAGAGGACGGTGTCGAGGGCGCTTCCCGTGAGCCTCTCGATGGCGTTGTTCACGAACACGCCGTGGGTGCATGCGACGGACACGCTGACCGCCCCGGCCTCCCTGAGGGCCTGGGCGGCGGCGATGATGGTGCCTCCGGTGGAGATCATGTCGTCGACGATGAGGACCCTCTTGCCGGTGCAGTCCATCTTGGCGGGCGCGATGCGGACGTCGGTTCCGGAGAGGCGGGTCTTCTCGAGGTGGTCGTAGGGCACACCCATCCTCTCGCCGACCTCCTTCGCGCGTCCCGCGGCACCTATGTCAGGGGAGAGCACGAGGTCGATCTTCCTGTCCTTGAAGTAATCGGCTATGACGGGCGCCGCCTTCAGGTCGGTGTGGGGGCAGTCGAAGTTGTCGAGGACGACCTCCTTGTGGATGTCGATGGTGACGACCCTGTCGCATCCCATGTTGAGGTGCCTGCACATGACCTTGGCGGACTCGGGCTCGCCGGGCTTGAACACCCTGTCCTGCCTGGCGTACCCGAAGTACGGGATCACCATGGTGACCGACCTGGCACCGAGCCTGCGGACCGCATCCTGCAAGAGGAACATCTCGATGAGGTTGTCATTGGGATAGGTGTTCTGGACGATGACCACGTCGTCGTCGAGGGACTCCGTGTCGATCCTGGTGTAGCACTCCCCGTCGGGGAACTTTGTGGAAGCAGCCTGAATGTACGTGCAGTCCAGGATGGAGGCCATCTCCTTGGCCAGGTCCCTGGAAGACGACCCGCCTACGATTATCATGACTGCTCGTAACGCGTCCTTGTTCATATAAGGCGCGCACCCGCACGACCGATACATCCATTACCGTCCGAGCCGTGGAGTGGCTCATGACTGAGAGGATCGACGTAGTCACCGAGGAGCGCATCGAGAAGTACCTGGACATCACGGCCAGGGCCCTGGCAAAGATCAGGATAGCCGCTCCCGACAAGTCGTACAACCGCAGGCTCGCCGACAGCTTCCTGGAGATGGCGAACTGCTACTACTCGGATGCGAAGCACTTCAGGGAGACGGGCGACATCGTGACCGCGTTCGCGGCGGTGAACTACGCCCACGCATGGCTTGACTGCGGTGCGAGGATCGGCCTCTTCGACGTGGACGGGGACGATGTCCTGTTCACCCTCTACGAATGACGATCTCCTTCCTGCTGGAGGCGCACCTGTAGGTCCTCACGTGACCCCTGCCGAACACGGCCCAGACGTCCCTCTCGGGTGCGTCGGTGAATATGCTGTTGCCCAGCATGCACATGCCGGCACGGTGGCCGCGGTCCTTGAGACGCTCGATCCCGCGTCTGACGGCCGGACTCTCGAGTCCCGAATCCGACGAGAAGGCGTTGGACACCGCGAAGAGGTTCTCGTAGCTCGGATCGGCCTGGAACGAGTCCATCGCGTCCACGGCCGCGTCCCTGACCCTCTTCAGCGCCACCGGGTCCCCCAGCACCGTGTCGGTCCTCAGCTCCCCGCCTATGACGGCGAGCGTCAGGCTGTCCATGGAGAAGCCGGCGTTCTCGACCCTGCCGAACGGCGGGAGGCCCGCCACCGTCCTGACCGGTATGTCCCCTCCGGACACTATGGCCGCGACGTCGCCCAGGCCCCCTCCGCCGGTGACCTCCGCCATGTGCGCGGCCGCGAACGCGTCGGAACGGGTCTGTCCGGTGATGTCCGCTATGCAGATTCCGGTGGCGACGGCTCCCGCGGCGCTCATCCCGAACCCCTGGCTGACAGGCAGGTCGTTCTCTATCCTGATGTCGAACCCGACGCCGGGGGCCAGGCTCTGGGCGACCATCCTCGTGATGTGGGCGGTCTCCATCACGCCGTCGAGGTAGATGTTGACGACCGGGTCGTCCCTCACGGAGACGGTCGCCGTGGCGCCCTTGTTCAATCTTATGCCTATGCCCCTGGACCCTGTGGACATGGCGTCGTAGGAGTCCACGGGCTGGAAGACGCAGGACACGTGGCCGGGACAGAAAGCTGATGTCATAGCATCTTCACACAGTAGTCCAGTATGGCGTCGGAGACCTCGGCCTTCGTGCCTGAGATGTCCGTCGCGTCATCACGGGTGACGAGTATCGCGGCGGACGAGGTCCTGCCCACGACGTCGACGTCGTTCGCGACCACCGCCGCCAGGTCGTAAAGCTCCAGACGGGACCTCGCCCTGTCGACGAGCCCCTGCCTGGTCAGACCCGACTCGGCCTTGAACCCGATGACCACGCCGCACCTCCCGCGGATGAGCGGCAGGACCTTGGGGACAGGGTCCAGTTCGAGACCGAACCCCTCGTCGCTAGGGATCTTGCCGGAAGCGATGTCGTGGGGTGCGAAGTCCGCCAGGGCCGCCGGCACCAGGACGGCGTCGTGGTCTATGCCCTCCACCATTGACACTAGGTCGGAGACGGTCTCGAACCTGCGGGTCGGGATGTAGTCGGGGAGCTCGACGCTGCATCCGCCCATCCAAAGCTCCACGTCCGCGCCCCTCTCGAAGGCGCGTTTGGCCAGCTCCACCGACATCATCCCGGTGGAACGGTTGGTTATGATCCTCATGGAGTCTATGGGCTCCTCGCTGCGGCCGCCGATGACCAGCAGGCGCTTGCCGTGGAAGAAGTCCCTGGACAGTATCTTGAAGGTCCAGGCCACGACCTCGTCCTTGGACGCGACCTTCGCCCTCACGCCGTCCCTGCGGGGACCTATGAAGCTTATCCCCCAGGACTTCAGACGCTCGATGTTCTCGGCCACCGCCGGGTTGCGGTACATGGAGTCGTGCATCGCGGGGGCGATGGCGATGGGTATGCCGGCGCCGACGGCCACGGTCGCCATGGATGTCACGGGCGTGTCGTCGATGCCGTTGGCGATCTTCGACACCGTGTTCGCCGTCGCAGGGTAGATGAGCAGAAGGTCGGCAGACCTGGCGGCCATCATCGTGATGTGCTCGGTCCTGCCGGTGAGGTCCGTCACGGGCCTGTGCCCGCTGGCGAACTCCAGCGCGTCGGGGGTGACGAGCTTGAGGGCCTCCGGGGTCAGGACCGGGTACACGTCGGCCCCGTGCCTGATGAGCTCCCTGATGGTCCCGAAGCACTCCACGGCGGCGATGCTGCCCGTGATGCCCATTATTACGGTCTTGCCCCTGAGCTTGGTGCTCTTCTCGCAGTAAATCTCCTCTGAAGGATGCATCTCAAACCAACCCCTCTATGACGGCCATGACGTCCCTCAGGACGTCCTCCCTGCCCCTGGAGGCATCTATGACGTGGAAGCCGAAACGCTCGGCCAGGCGGAGGAAGTTGTCCCTCACCTGCTCGAGGAACCCCAGGTTCTCGAACTTGCTGACCTCCTCCCCTCTGGAGCCCACCCTGCCGAGACTGTCCCTCGGGTCCATGTCCAGCAGGATGGTCGCGTCCGGCCTCCGGACGAAATCCGAATTGATCTCGATGAGCCAGTCCGTGTCGGTGGCGTCCCCGTCCAGCTTGGCGGACTGATACGCGACCGTGGACGCGAAGTACCTGTCGCACAGGACAACCCTGCCCGACCCGACCTCGCGGACGATGCGCTCGGTGTGGTCGTTGCGGTCGGCCACGAAGAGGAGCGCCTCGGTCCTCTGGGACACCGGGCCCGCTCCCCCGGAGCGTATGAACGCCCCGATGCCCTCGTGGGTGGGTTCTGCGGTGACCGTCACGTCGATCCCGCGGGCCCTCAGGACATCGGCCACTGAACGGCACACGGTCGATTTGCCGACACCGTCTATACCTTCGAAAACGACGAAGACTCCGCTCATCCGTTTCGTGTATGCCGACCCGATTTAAACCTGTTCGGAACGCTTCTCAGGGAGCCTGCCCGACGGACCTCTGCAGCAGGAGGACGACGGCGTCCACGGACTCCACGTCCTTGACGTACGGCCTGCACAGGACCGCCAGCTCTCCGCGGATTCTGTCGTCGTACCTGACGTCGAGCGCCTGGAGGTTCTCCCTCAGGGACCTGGCTAGCGTGCCGCCCCTGCGGTCCCAGTCGGTCATTATCACCGCCTGCTTGCCACTGTGCCAGACATGCTCGGCCGCCTTGACGGGACCCCCGCCGCTCTGCACGCAGAAGAACTCGCCGTCGACTCCGACGTGCCTCAGGGACGCGACGTCCTTCAGGCCCTCCACCAGGATGATGTGCGTGGAGGACATCGACGACAGCTCGTCCAGCAGCTCCTGGATCGCCTCCAG
>CASFMM010000112.1 GCA_949295765.1 uncultured Methanomassiliicoccales archaeon
CACACAACCCAGATCGACGGACTCGGCGTCCTCGGATGGGGTGTCGGAGGGATCGAGGCGGAGGCCGCCATGGTCGGACAGCCCAGCTACATGAAGCTTCCTGATGTCGTGGGATTCAAGCTCACCGGCAAGCTCAGGGAGGGCGTCAACGCCACCGACCTCGTCCTGACCGTGGTCAACATGCTCAGGAAGAAGGGCGTCGTCGGCAAGTTCGTGGAGTACTACGGCGAGGGCTACAGGAACCTGGACCTGGCCGACCGCTCCACCCTGGCCAACATGGGCCCCGAGTACGGCGCCACCACCGGCTTCTGCCCCGTGGACGAGAAGACCATCGAGTACCTCCGCCTCACCGGAAGGTCCGAGGAGCACATCGACACCGTGGAGAAGTACTGCAAGGAGCAGGGACTCTGGTACACCGAGGACCCCGAGTACACCGACACCCTCGAGCTGGACCTTTCCACCGTGGTCCCCTGCCTGGCCGGCCACAAGAGGCCCCAGGACCTCATCCCCATGACCCAGATGAAGGAGTCCTTCGCCGACACCCTGAAGGCCCTCGGCGTGGAGGAGCAGAGGAGGCCCGTCGCCGGACAGCTCGGGGACGGGTCCCTGGTGATCGCTTCGATCACCTCGTGCACCAACACCGCCAACCCCTCCGTGATGATCGCCGCCGGACTCGTCGCCAAGAAGGCCGCCGACCTCGGACTGAAGCCCAAGGATTACGTGAAAACATCCCTGGCCCCCGGGTCCAGGGTCGTCACCCAGTACCTGCAGAACTCCGGACTCCTGGTCTACCTGGAGAAGCTGGGCTTCCAGGTCTGCGGATACGGCTGCATGACATGCATCGGCAACTCGGGACCCCTCTCCGACGAGGTGTCCAACTCCATCAGGGCCAACGACCTGGTGGTCGCCGCCATCGCGTCCTCCAACAGGAACTTCGAGGGCAGGATCCACCCCCTGGTCAAGGCCAACTACCTGGCCTCCCCGCCCCTCGTCGTGGCCTACGCCATCGCAGGACGCGTGGACATCGACCTGGACAGGGAGCCCCTCGCCGTCGCATCCGACGGCACCGAGGTCTTCCTGAAGGACATCTGGCCCTCCGACTCCGAGATCCGGAAGCTCGTGGACGAGTACGTCACCCGCGCCACCTTCCAGTCCAAGTACAGGGACATCTTCAAGGGCTCCGCCAGGTGGGACGCCGTGCCCTGCGAGGACTCCCCGCTCTTCGCCTGGGACGAGGACTCCACCTACATCCGCAACCCGCCGTTCTTCGACGACATCTTCGAGGAGCCCGAGATCAGGAGCATCAGCCGCGCCAGGTGCCTGGCCAAGCTCGGCGACTCCATCACGACGGACCACATCTCCCCCGCCGGAGCGTTCTCCAAGGACACCGACGCCGGCAGGTACCTTATGTCCAAGGGCGTGGAGCCCAAGGACTTCAACTCCTACGGCTCCCGCAGGGCCAACCACGAGGTCATGGTCAGGGGAACATTCGCAAACGTCAGGCTCAGGAACCTCCTGGTGCCCGGCAGCGAGGGAAGCTGCTCCGTGTACTACCCGGACGGCACCGTGGACACGATCTTCGAGACCTCCAGGAGGTACGACGAGGACATGACCCCCCTCGTGATCCTCGCCGGTAAGGAGTACGGAACCGGATCCAGCAGGGACTGGGCGGCGAAGGGCCCGCTCCTGCTCGGGGTGAAGGCCGTGATCGCCGAGTCCTTCGAGAGGATCCACAGGTCCAACCTGGTGGGCATGGGCATCGTCCCGCTGCAGTTCCTGCCCGGACAGAACGCCGAGACCCTCGGCCTGAACGGTTCCGAGACCTTCGACATCGACCTGGAGGACCTGGAGCCCAAGTGCACCGTCAGGGTCACAGCCTACCGCGACGGCCAGAAGCTGGAGTTCGACACCCTGTGCAGGGTCGACGTGCCGGCCGAGGTCGACTACATCGCCAACGGCGGAATCCTGCAGTACGTCCTGAGAAGGATGGCGCAGTAAACGCTTCACAGGGGGCGTGCCCGAGGGTGCGCCCCCTCCCATTCAACACGTGCCTGCCTTCGAATGTCTGGCACATTGTAAATCCATGTTTTTCGGAAGAAATATTCCCTGTTTTTCGGAGAGATCAACGTGCCTACCCGACCACGATTCGTCGACGGCGGTCACGATGCTCTGCTGCATCTGCTGGATGAGGCGGCCTCACGACGCCGTCGGCCGAAGGGACCGCACCGACGTCGTCGGTCCTGACAAGAGGCATCGATGGTCATCCGGCCGTCCCGGATGCGTTCCGGCCCGCCCATCCCCCGAGGTCGTCCAGGGACACCAGCCTGATATTGTTCTTATTTTCCGTGATAAAATATTTTTCACTTTTTTTCCGATATGATTTTTTTCTCAACTATTCGACCGATGTTCTCCGGACCCCGTGAACCAGGAGCCGGCTCGCACTCCCCTTTACAAACCTCCGCCTGGATTCCCCCTGAAGATGAACCGAATGTTCTGCGGAATCTGCGGCAAGAAGAACCCAGACGACGCAATCAGGTGAGAGGCCTGCGACGACATCATCGGGGACGGGGAGGAAGAATGAATCCCCTCCCTCCCCATTAAAGTATTTATTTGCGAATCCGTTGGGGTGGTTCTGTGGGCCCGTGGGGTAGCTTGGTATCCTTGTGGCTTCGGGAGCCATTGACTCCGGTTCAAATCCGGGCGGGCCCACTCATCCCCTCAGCCAGCATGTTTTTAAGACTCCCTTATTCAGTGTGCATTCCGAACGTTCGATTCCCGTCGGACCCACTCGGTGTGGTCCCGACTATTCCGGTGGACCCGCACCGAGTGGTTCCGTTCCCCGACGGATGTGTCATGCAGTCACGTCTTCGTACCTACTTTCTGGTCGTTCTTCATCTGGAATATGCGGTCCAGGACGCTGCGCTCCTGGTAGTCGGCGTAGAACTTCTGGGTAGTCTCTATCGACGCGTGCCCCATCGACTTGGAGACCAGCTCGATGGGGTAGCCGGCGTTGAGCATCCTCTGCCCGTATGCGCGGCGGCCGTCCCTGAGCTCGAACCTCGCCCCGAGGATTCCCTCGACCCTCTCCTTCAAGCGCCCGAAGGACTGCTGGCGCATGAACTCCCTGTCGCTCCTGAACGAGGGGAACATGGCATCCGATTCGATCCCGAAGGACCTGAGCTTCTCCGCCCTCATACTGAGGTACCTCTCCAGGATGTCCTCGACGCCGTCCATGACGGGGACGGAGCGCCTGCGGCCCCACGTCCCCTCCCCCTTGACGTGCTGCACGAATATCGTGGACTTGTCGCCCATCAGGTGGACGTCGCTGGCGTACAGCTGCCTAGACTCCTGCGGCCTCAGCCCTGCGGCGCATCCGAGGATGATGGCAACGCAACCCTCCAGGACCTGCCAGCTGTCGGTCTCTCTCGCCAGGGCGTACACCCTTTCGATGACGTCGTCCGACAGTGGGTCCAGCTTCCCGTTGTACGCGTGGGGCTTGCGGTTTCCGTACTGCACGTCGTAGATCTCCTTCGCGTCGTTGCCCTTCCACCTGAGGAACATGCCGATGATCGACAGGTCCTTGGCGATGGTGGAGTCCTTGACCCCGCGGGAGCGCCTGAACGTCACGTAAGTGTGAAGGTCGTCCGCCGTCAGCTTCGACGGCGCATTGGTCCTGATCCTCCCGTCCAGATGGAGGGTGTAGAACACCCTGGCGTAGTAGCGGAGCTTCCTGGACTTCTCGTCCATGGTCGATTTCGCATAATTCGGTGATATGGCCTCGAGATAAGCGTTGGCGTCGGTGAGGAACTGGTTCTTTGTCATATCATCCTCCCGGCTCCGAGGCCCTTGTCGATTCTCATTCTGTTCTCTGTGTGTGCTCCGATGCCTGTTCCGAGGTCCGTTCCCGCCGTCGTCTCGACGGCATCGGTGCGGGACGTCCCTCCGCGCTCTGCGATTCTCCTGTTGCTGCTTCTGTGGCTCTCCATACGATCCTCCCGCCGCACCCGCCTCATGGCCGGGCGGCAAAGGTGTTTCCGCGTCCGCCGGAAGCCGACGCCTGGATACGGATCAGCTGTGTGATATTTAATAATTACCAAATTGGATATTCACAAAGAATGTTATTATTGGTTAAATATCCGTACAGGGATTCAGTGGACATGAGGGAACCGGAGATCGATGACCTGGAGCTCCTGGAGCGCAGCTGCTCCATGTTCGTTCTGAGATACCTGCTGCATCATCCGAGGAAGAACAAGACCGAGATCATGTCCACCGAGGGGCGCAACCTGACCACGAAGAACCGCCGTAT
>CASFMM010000113.1 GCA_949295765.1 uncultured Methanomassiliicoccales archaeon
TCACGGGCTGCGTAACGCCATTTATCTTCCATCCGATGTGGGAGAACTCTCCCACGGTACCGAGGTTGGGGAGCTGATAGGACTCCTCCTTCGGCACGGTAACGCTCGTGGCAAGGCCACTCGCGTTACCACCGGCGTTGGTCAGCTCACTGTGGTCATAGGTAACTTCGTTACCCAGGGCCGACGCCGCATCGGCGTCGAAAACGTAGGCCAGGCGAGCCCCGATGTAGTAGTACGAGTTCGAAACAGTATAGTCACTGCCAGCACACCCTACTCCAGCGGCAGAACCGATGGTCCAGTCCCCGCCGACGAAGAGCGCGTAGTATGTTTGAGATACAGCGGAACTTCCTCCATAGTATTGGTAATCACATGTTCCAGAAGTTGCAGAACCCTTCATTTCAGATCCCCAACCCCAGCAACTTGCACTCGTATTGATCTTCGATACATACCCGTCTTGTGCGATGACATCAGCAAATGCTGTCTTTCCAGAAGTGGTGTCATTTGGAACAGAGTTCTGTCCTGCCCAATACTTTCCATTGTACTGAACATAATCATCGACCCATTCTCTGAGTGATCCCCAGGCGTTCTCGATGTACGCCTTCACGGAGCTTGAGGAATTGCCTGTTGCCCCAGCAAAGGGGCCCATCGTGTTGGTCGAGCCGGTGTTCACCTTGTTGCTAGCACTTGTAACCCCGTTTCCAATCTCGGCCTGGGAGTTGAAATCCCCGATCGAGTAATAGACGATGTACTTGTAGAGCTCCCACTGGTAGAAGTTCCAAAGCATCGACTCTCCGAACTCGTCGCCGAAAGTCGCGGCGGCCTGGGTTCTGAATGCGGATCTGGTTGTAGAAGCGGTCGGACTTGAGTCCGATATGGACATCAATTTGCCGTTCTGAGTGGTTCCCTCGTAGACACCGTAGCCGAGATAGTCATAGACGTGACCATCGATGGTGTGCGCATAGGCGACTCCGCCGGCATTCGGGTCGTTGGTTATGGTAAGTGTCGTCGCAGTGGACTTCCAATAGATAGTGGGGACGCACCAGAGGACGTTCATCGTCTTGATGTCGGTCGAAGCATCCGTTCCATCCTGGTATTTGGTCAGATCATCAGGGTTGAGGACCTTGTACAGTTCTCCATTGTTGTCGAATACGCCGTAGAACGTCGAGTCCACGAACGCATTTCCGGAGCCGTAATCCCACGACCCCGTGCTCGTCACCGTACCCAGCGCAGAGGATGTGTTGTCAACAGGGGACATCCCCTCCATTCCAGATCCGTAGCTCAGCGGATTGCCGTTGGATACGGACATCTGGGATGAATTGAAGTTGAGGGTGTACGACCAGTATTCGTCGGTAGCACCATCCGCCTCATCCTCCACGATAGGTGCGAACAGAACGAGCAGAGAGACGAACACCGCGAAGTACGCGGCCATCATCCTCCTTGTTTTGTTCTTGGTAGCATTCTTCATGATAGCACCTTGTTTCCATTCGCTTTCGTATCCGGAGCCTTCCTGCCAGCCTTCTTCTTAGCCAGCCTCTCGGCTCTCTGTTTGGCTTGAATCTCGTGAACGTGGTCGTCGAGATCCTTCAGGTAAGTGTAGTACAGCCCTTCTCCGCTGGACCATTTCAGAAGTCCCTTGTAGGATGCGATGGTCCCCATGTCGTGAGAATCGAGTTCCTCTCCAGCTTCCAGCTTAGCATGCATCCGAGCTGAGGCGGTACGGATCTTCTGCTTAGTGCGTCTGCGGATGCGAACCTCCTGACGAGTGGTCAGATAACCCACGAAGTTGATCGGCTGCTTATCAACAGGGAAAATCTTCCAGTTCTTCTTAATCGTGAGATCAATCAGGCCCGCTTCGGTGAACATCACATTCAAAATGCGTCTGAGCCACTGCTTCGAGTATCCCAGTATCACTACGTCGTCTGCGTATATTGTGATGTAGTGGACGTGGTATCTCTCCTTCAGAGTTCTCAGGAACACCGCTATGTAGATGTGGCCGAAATAGGCTGAAAGACAGCTACCGATGGCTACACCCGGCAATGGATAGCTGTCTATGACCTCATCCAGAAAGAAAAACAGATCAGGGTCCTTGAAGAAGCGACGGATACCCTTCTTCAAGATTATTTTATTCATCGATGGGTAGAACTGTTTGAAATCGGTCTGAGCGGCATACTTGATCTTGGGATCCGACTCCATCCACCTCTGAATGTCCTTCAGAGCAGCGTGTGTGCCATGTTTCTTGCGAGAGCCATGGCTGTGATATTCCAGCTTCCTGCTCAGATGTGGCTCGATCTCATTCAGAATCGCCCTCTGAGCTATCCTATCGGGATAGAGAGGCAGATCGGACACCAGACGAACCTTGCCGTTCTCGACTTTCTCAAACATCCTCCATTCGGATGTACGATACTTGTGTGTACGCAGGGACTCCTGGAGGTCCCTGAGCTTCCTGTCCTTGTCACGCAGAAACTCGGCGACCTCTGCCTTGTCCTTCCGAGATTTGCATGACTGCTTAGCGGCAATCTCCAGTTTCTCCAGAGTTATCGCCGAGAAATAGACGTCGCTGATCCTGTTTACCATGACCAGCACCTGCCTATAATTCCGAGTCCAGTCTTCGCTTTATGCGCTACCAACCGGACTTGAGGTTTGTCTTTTATTTCGCCAAGAGGCGAGGCCGAAGTCACTGTACTATTGATGATTTCTCTAAGTGGCAGATTTGATGGAACGTAGGTCAGGCGAGCCCCGATGTTGTTGTTCGAGTTCGATACAGTATTGTTACTGTTAGCATACCCTACTCCAGCGTTAGAACCGTTGTTCCAGTTCCCGCCGACGTTGAGCGCGTGAACCTCAACGAGAGGGGCTACGTGTGATTCGGCCTGTCCATTGATTGATGGACCATGAGGAAGTAATGCACATCCAGCACGTGCTGGACTTGCATCCGTTGTCATGACTGGATGTGCAGAGGGCATCAGAATACCCTCCATGCTATGACAATGAGAGCGACAGTAACCAGTCCGAGGACGATGTAGAGCATCGTGTAGTCCTGTTCTCCGTCGTCGATCTCCGTGTCAGTGTCTTCAGGTGCGGTGGATTCCACGTTCCAGACGCCGTCTCCGTAGATCAGATGGTGGTCGGAGCTCCCGACACCGTCGGAAGCCTCCACGATCAGGGTGACGGTCTGGACAGCGGTCTGGACGGGACCCTCGGTGGACGTCGCCGTGATGAGGACGGTGAACGTCCCGACATCGGAGGCGATGCCACTCAGAGTCCCTGTCTCGGAATCCCATGCCAGGAACCCTCCGTTCCCGACGAGTCCATCGCCGGAAACGACGAAATCGGCGGGAAGGGTGGTTCCAGGTGTGTAGCTGAACCCATCCCCGACCCTGATGTGGATCGCGGGAGGATTGGTGAAGTCGGTTCCGTAGATGACGTGTCCCGTGGGCCTGTCGCCGTTCCCGATGGAGAGCGTGGACTCTGCGGTGAACACTCCGTCGGAGTAGACCACATGGGTCCAGGTACCATCGGTGATGGCATAGGAGCTCCCCAGGACACCGAACATCGGGTGGATGTTGTCGATGGTCGCGGGATCCACTGCGGTCTCGCCGTAGGCGTATGTGATGCCGTCGACGACGAACGTAGCGACGTTCTCGCCGGTGATGTCCTCGCCGTCATCCAGGGCGATGGCGATGGACATGTGTCCGGATCCCTCGGTTCCGGCATGATCGGATGCGAACGTGACGAACCCGCAGTCAATTCCCATCGCGGATGCGATGGAAACGAACAGGATCGCTCCGTCCTCGCAGTCGCCGTATCCCAGGCACAGGGTCTCCACGGGCAGGCGCCAGTACTCGTCAGACCCGTCCGAAGACGCGGGATCCTCCTGATAGGTCACCACGGTGTTCACGAACGCCAGCAGATAGTTCGCGAAATCAACGGCGTTGTTGTACCGCTCGTTGCCTTGGACGGATACGAAGTCGGAGTACTCCTTCCACAGCGCGTCGCATAGCACCGTAATCGTCCTACCGACCACCACATACTCCTTGGCGGCATGCATGCCCGCGGGGGCCTCCGCGTAGGCCGACCCGGTGCGGGGGAGGGTGGTGGACTCCGCCGCCTTCAGATCGGCTT
>CASFMM010000114.1 GCA_949295765.1 uncultured Methanomassiliicoccales archaeon
ATCCAGCAGATGGTCTCCGGACAGGAGGTCATCCTCTCGATGATCCGCGACCCGCAGTTCGGACCCGTCATCTCCTTCGGTCTCGGAGGAATCTACGTCGAGATCCTCGGAGAGATCTCCCAGGCCCACGCGCCCATGACCGAGGAGCAGCTGGACAGGATGATCAAGTCCACCAAGGCCTACAAGCTGATGTCCGGCGCCAGGGGACTGCCCGAGGCCGACGTCGACGCCATGAAGGACTGCATCCGCAGGATCGTCACCATCGCCCTGGAGAACCCCGAGATCCACGAGCTGGAGATCAACCCCGTCATCGTCGGACTCAAGGGCAAGGGCTGCTGGGCGGTCGACGCCCTGGTCACCCTGGTCAAGGAGTGATCCTCAAACTTCAAAGGGAGGGGTTCCCCCTCCCATCTTATTTTTTCAATTCTCTGACATTTGCGACGGGCCTTGCGTGCCTATGAGCCAGACAATTACGATTGTCGATTAGTCACAGTTTTTTCACGTAAAAATGCAGTAATTTTACTGCATTTTCAGATGAAGGTGCCGTCCGTCGAAGACGATAGGAGACGATTGTTTCCATCGCAGGATCATGTTCAAGAGGTCCGATGACTGGGTGGATGATTATGTCAGCAGGAAGGCGGATCCGGGAGAGGACGATCCCTGACGGTTTGGAGCGGTCAGAACCTTAGACGGATCCTCTGGTTCCTGCTGCTCATCCTGTCCGGCAGGGTGTACTCGGCCGTACCCTCCATCACGAGGTCCCGGACCGCCCTGTACACGTTCTGCGAGTTCCTGGAGTAGCCGAGGGCATCGGTGAGCTCCCTCATGGACATGGCTCCGTGGTCCCTGAGCAGCGATTTGATCTCGGTTTTGAGTTCGCTGTTGGTCTTGCGGGCCCGATGAGAACTAGAGAGATTCATCGTCTGGATCTGTGTTCCCTCGACACTTATGATGTTCTGTTCACATTCCATTATTTCATTTTTGTGTATCACGACCCCCGTTTTACGATTCTGGGTCATGACACAATCCTTATCCTTAGGTTCTCTCGCACTCTTGGTGGAAGGTGGTATCAGGATGCCATCTCCAGTGCGAACGTCGTCCTGTCTGAAGCAGAACGGTTCGGCTTCCGCAGTGGGTCTATCTCCGCGTTGCCAGGACCCCGTACCGGACCCCTTTTTGATTATGTTCTTCGCTGCATTCCTGTCGCGATCCTCCGTGTGCCCGCATTCGGGACACACGAACGTCCTGACAAAGGTGGGAATCGCCTCGCGCACATGCCCGCATTCAGAGCAGGTGCGCGTGGTGTAGGCTGGATTGACGAGGACCACCTTTACGCCGAGCCTGTCGGCCCTGCGCTTGATTTTCTCGACCAGTTTGGCCAGTGACGCGTCGGTGTACATGTCCCTGACCTCCGGCGGAACGTCCATCTCCTTCAGCCTCTTCACATCCAGATCCTCCAGGAACACAATCGATTTGTCCCTGACAACTTCCTCGGCGATGCGATTCATCTCCCCGTCCCTGCGACTGCGGACCCTGTGATGAATCCTGCCGAGTTTGCGACTCAGCTTCATCCATGCTGGTGAACCCTCTTCCAGTTCGGACATGCGACGCTGAATCCTGGCAATCCTGTCCCTTTCCTTCGCGTAGTACTTCGGTCTCGCGATGGTGTTGCCTCTGGTGTCGGTGACCTCGTGCGTCAGTCCGAGGTCGAAAGCTTCGGGATGAAGCGGGTTCTCAAGGAACTCCTCATTGTGCATGGTTCTCTTGACCATGTATGGGACGTGCAACATCCAGCGTTCGCGGCCGTCAAGGCAGAGTCTGACGGTCAAGGGCTCTCCGCCCTTGGGCGCGTGAAGGTTTCTCGCTCTCACATTCAACTTTGAAGACAGGTTCACCCGAGTTCCTTTTATTCCAAACGTATTCGGATTGAACACAATGGAACGGTACCTCGACAGGGCCTTGAATCCGGGGAGGATCAACTCTCTTGTGAGGGAGTTGCGCCTATTGCAGTCCTCGAACGAATCCTCTGCTCTTGCGGCGGCATCCCGGAGCGTGTACACGTTGATTCCGTCCAGGTCAGGTACACCCCTCCTCAGCGACGTAATCATCGTACACATCTCCTTGTAATCTGGGGTGTGTCTGCCCTCGATGAAGGCCATGCGACCCTCATCGATCAATATGTTGTGGAGGATGTGACATCCGCTCAGCTGTCTTCTTATCTCCCGTTCTTCGGAGACGTTGGGATAGACGGGGCTGACTATCGTCACGCATGTCCAGTCTCTGGCGTCGTGTCTCTCCTCTATGAACTTATGCTGTCGGCGTCATGATATAAAGCCTCGTGCAGGAGATTTATGAAAATACCAAAAACACTAGTTAAGCCATATTATTGTAGACCCAATCGTAAGCAGAGGAGCCGAGCGCCAGTATGTTTTCATCATTCGTCGATACTTATATACGGAACGCTCATTCCACATCCGATGACATCCGAACTTATCTTCGTGGGACTCGGCCTAAGCGGTACAGACGGGATGACCGTGAAGGCCTTCAACGCACTGAAGGAATGCGACAAGATCTATGCCGAGTTCTACACCTCGATGCTCATAGGCACCAAGGTCGAGGACCTGGAGGCCGCCCTGGGCAAGAGAGTCCATGTGCTCTACCGCGCCCAGGTCGAGGAGTGCGACGACGTCATCAAGGACGCCATGGAGATGAGGGTCGGCTTCATCACGGCCGGGGACACCATGTCCGCCACAACCCACGTGGACCTCAGGATCCAGGCCGCGGAGGCGGGGATCCCCGTCAGGGTGTTCCACGGGATCTCCATCTTCTCCGCATGCCCCACTTCCCTGGGCCTGCAGCACTACAAGTTCGGCAGGACGGTCACGCTCCCGTTCCTGGAGGAGAACTACCACCCCAAGTCCCCCTACGACCACATCAAGGAGAACAAGGACAGGGGTCTGCACACGATGATCCTCCTGGACATCAGGGCCGACGAGCTCAGGTACATGACCGCCCACCAGGCCATCGAGTGGCTGATGACCGCCGAGTCCGAGTGGGGCGAGGGGCTCATCGACGACAAGACCATCCTCTGCGTGGCCACCCATGTGGGATGCCCCGACGAGAGGGTGTTCGCCGGGTACCCGCAGGACCTCCTGAAGATGGACCTGGGCGAGCCTCTCCACTCCCTCGTGCTCCCCGGGAAGCTGCACTTCATGGAGGCCTTCGCGCTGGTGAAGTTCGCGGGCGCCCCCGAGGAGATCATCGAGGACGAGTGATTCCGGAGGGGCCAGACCCCTCCATCGATCATTATCCGGGATATGGCCGGATGTCGCGACGTGCATTGGTCATATACATCCAGCACTTTTTTATTGCCAGGATGACGTATCCATCCAACAGGTCCTACCTGAGTGGTAACATGGAGAACAAGAACGCGATCATAGCGGTTGTCGTCGCGGTCGTAGTCGTCATCGCCGCCGTCGGAGTATACTACATGCTCCAGGACGGTGGCGAGCACGAGTCGCCCGAGACAGACACCTACTACGTCTACCTGGATGGCATGGGAGACGTCAATGGATGGCACACCGGGATGGGCTCCACCCCCTATGAGGGCATAACCGCAGCCTTCGACAACGATGAGATCACCTACGACATCGGCGACGATGGATGGGTCTCAGACATTGCTGGTTATGCCTACGACGGAACCAACGGGTTTGGTGTCTTCGTCTACACATCCACCAGCACCGAGAACCCCTATGTTGGCTACTTCTGTGCAGGTCCCGTAATCACGGACGTCACAGGCAATATCATCTACGTCAGCTACGGGCCTTACGATGCGAACTACAACAGCACTCTGAATCCCGAGACCACCTCGGACGATTCTCTCATGTCCACCGGACCCTTCGTGGACAAGGGCTACGCTCCTCTCGAGTATGATGATAACTACTACATCTATCTCGATGGGATGGGTGACATCGACGGATGGTACGAGGGTACTGGAGCCAGCGCAGTCGATGGAGTCAAGGATGCCCTCAACGGACATGTCGAATACGATATCGGAGACGATGGATGGCTCAACTCGATCGCTGACTTCGCTTACGACGGAACCAACGGGTT
>CASFMM010000115.1 GCA_949295765.1 uncultured Methanomassiliicoccales archaeon
AAGGAGACCGCCAGCATGATCCTCCTGGAGAAGGACCTCGGGGTCCTCAAGACGGGAGCGATCGAGGGAAGGAAGGTCTACGTCAACTCCATCAAGTACGTGAAGATGATCGGTTCGATCAACTTCGGATACATGTTCTCGCTGATCCTCGGTTCGCTGTTCTTCAACTTCGAGCCGATGGGCGGCATCATGATCCTGATCTTCAACCTGATCAACGACTTCGCCTGCATCTTCATCATCTGGGACAAGGTAGATGACGAGTTCGTCAAGGAACCGCGGAAATGGGACGCCAAGAACCTCACCACGGTCATGTACCGGTACGGACCGATGTGCGTGGTGACGGATCTGATGTCCTGGGCGTTCTTCATATGGGGTGTGCTGCCCACGGTGGCGGTCACCATCGGCCCCGAGGTCCTCGCCGAGATGTCCGCCCTGGGCTACGACCTGTCCGGCGTCACCAACGCCTCGCAGCTGGTCCTCAGCGGCGCGCCCATCGGCGACTTCACGGAGCTCCTGCCATACGTGGTGCTGTTCCAGTCCCTGTGGGTCATCGAGCAGTACTGGATGCAGGTCTGGGCGATACACATCGTCAGGACCAACAAGCTGCCGTTCTTCCAGGCATGGTCCGCCAAGCCCCTGGTGGTCACCACCATCGTGGCGCTGTGCGTCGGAACCCTGCTCCCCTTCAGCGGTCCGCTGTGGGAGGCGATCTCCGGTTGCACGGACATCATCGGCGTGCCCCTGTGGGCCCTGATCTGGATGCCGTTCATCGCGTGCGTCTACTTCTTCGGAGCCCACGCGATCAAGAGGCACGTGCTGAAGAAGTACGGCTACTTCGCCTGTTGAAAATCATTTACCCGGGGGAGACCCCGGGACCATGTTCTCCTGGTTCTCGATAGAACCGACTCCAGAAGGCTATTTTTATTGCATATCAAAATATCAAATAATATGCAATAAAATTCCTATAAATCGATTTATTGCATATTATAAAATTAAAATATATGCAATAAGATGCATCAATATGCACAGGTTCGACTACTCCTTCCTCAAGGGATCATCGTTCTCCGCGGATATCGTCTCCTATGCATCCCGCATAGAGTCGATGAGGGAGAGAGGGTCCTTCGTGATCAGGGACCATCCTTCGGTCATGGCAGATATGGAGGCTGCTGCGAAGGTCATGTCCATCAGGGAGTCGAACGCGATCGAGGGCATCGTCACATCCGAAGATCGCATCATGGGCCTGGCTACGGGCTCCACCTCGCCAAGAGGACATACGGAGGCTGAGATTGCCGGGTACCGCGATGTTCTCAACATCGTGCACACACGCCATGACTCACTGAACATCGATGAGAATACGATACTGAGGATGTTCTCCGTGATGGGTGAACATTCTGACGGACCTACAGGCTACAAGACCCGTGACAATGCGATCGTGGATGTCCATGGGGACGGTACCCGTTCTATGAGATTCAGGCCGGTTTCTGCGGCGGAGACACCCATGGCCATGGAACAGCTCGTCCTCGCCTACTTGGAGGCACGCGACGACATGGGAATCAACAACCTGTTGCTGATTCCGTGCTTCATCCTGGATTTCCTGTGCATCCATCCGTTCATAGACGGGAACGGGAGGATGTCTAGGCTTCTCACTCTCCTGCTGCTCTACCAGGAGGGTTACGATGTAGGGAAGTACATCTCGGTGGAGGCGCGTATAAGTGCTACGAGGGACAGATACTACGAGGCGCTGTCAGCCTCTTCAAAGGGATGGCACGAAAACGAATCTGACTACATGCCGTTCATCTCGTACATGCTCGGGGTTCTGATGATGTGCTATCGGGAGTTCGACAGCAGGTTTAGGGCGGTCGAGGGGTCGAGGGTGGGGAAGATGGACAGGGTCAGGGAGATGGTGATGAACTCTGTCCTGCCGGTCTCCAAATCAGACCTGTCATCCATGATGCCCGACGTCTCCGTGACCACCATCGAGGCGGTCCTCGGGGAGATGGTCCGTGAGGGAATCATCAGGAAAATAGGTGGCAACAGGAACGCAAGGTACATCCGGGCCTCGGACGAGGTCTGGCCCTGATCGTAGAAAGGGGGCGCCCCGCAGGGACGCCTTATAATCGGTTGTTCAGACCTTCAGCTTGGATCCGCAGTTCACGCAGTGCTTGGTCTTCCTGTTGATGTAGCCGCACTTGGGGCAGTGGGGCATGCCGTCGACCTTGACCAGTCCGGTGCCGTCGGCCCAGCCCTCCCTGGCGACGGTGGCGTCGATCTTGGCGGCGTCGGTTGGCACCTCGCCGTTGTTGTCTTCGATCATGTTCCTGTTGAAGTGCAGGATGGCCTGGTCCCTCTCTGCCTCGATCGCCTCTTTGTTCCCGGACAGCGACTCGAGCTTGGCGACCTTCCTCTCGCTCTTGACCCTGACCATCTCCACGGGCTGGGTCTTGAGGGTCCTGTTGACCTCCCTGACCTTCTTCTCGATCGCCTCCTGGATCTGCTCGTCGGAGTACTCGGCGAAGGGGCTCATGCGGATCATCCAGAAGAGGTTGTACTGCCTCTCGGACTGCTCCGGCATCTTGTTCTCCACAGGCTTCTCCTCTTTCTTACCAAAGAACCACGCCATGAACCGGTAATCGGGATGATAGTAGATAACGGATTTCAAGAGCGAGAAGGTCGAGTGGCGAGCCGTGTCTGCCCCAACACCAGTGTTCGGATCGGGTCCAGATGCACACGGCCCCCTTCCATCCCTCGAATGTCTAATGGAAGGGCCATTTGGCACTCAATCATAGGATGACAGGTAGTCTTTTTATACAATCAGCGGATAGGGAGAATCACCGTCAGAGGTCACGAAATGATCTGCAACGCTGTCATTGGACTACTTATTCTTCTTGAGTAAATCCAGTGAGAGCTAGGACGGTTTGAGGTGTTTATATGGAAGCTACCCAAACCAGTGAGAACGCTAGGCTGAGAGACATGTTGGCAGTGAGCCCCTACAACCAGCTTGCGCTCGAGTCCCTACCCCACAGAGACAGGATCAAGATCTTTGACACCACGCTCAGGGACGGGGAGCAGGCGCCGGGCATCGCGCTCAGCTCGGACGACAAGGTCCGCATAGCCATGGCCCTGGACGACCTCGGCGTAGACATCATGGAGGCCGGATTCGCGGTTTCCTCCGAGACCGAGAGGGAGACGCTGAGGAAGATCCTCGACGCCGGGACGGACTGCACGGTGTGCAGCCTCGCCAGGTCGGTCAAGGGGGACGTCGACGCGGTCATGCAGACCGGCGTCGACTACGTCCACACGTTCATCGCGACCAGCGACCTCCATATGAAGTACAAGCTCAAGATGACCCCCGACCAGGTGGTCGAGAAGGCCGTGTCCACCATAGAGTACGCGAAGGAGCACGGTCTCAGGGTCATGTTCTCCTGCGAGGACGCCACCAGGACGGATCTGGATTTCATGAAGAGGATCTGCGTCGCGGCTCAGGACGCCGGGGCGGAGGCGATCAACCTGCCGGACACCGTCGGTGTGATCATCCCCCAGGGGATGGCCTACATCGTCTCCGAGATGCACAAGGTGCTGAAGGTCCCGATCTCCATGCACTGCCACGACGACATGGGTCTGGCGGTGGCCAACACCCTGGCGGGGGTGGAGGCGGGAGCCGAGATATGCCAGGTCACGATGAACGGCATAGGGGAGAGGACCGGAAACGCCGCGCTGGAGGAGGTGGCCGTCAACCTGTTCGCCAACTACGGCGCCGAGACCGTGGACCTCACCAAGCTGGGTCCCACGTCCAAGATGGTGGAGAGGATCACCGGGTTCCCGATAGCGTACAACAAGGCCATCGTGGGGAGGAACGCCTTCGCCCACGAGTCCGGAATCCATGTGCACGGGGTGATGGCCAACAGCCTGACCTACGAGCCGTTCAAGCCCGAGATGGTCGGTGTGGAGAGGCACATCGTGATCGGCAAGCACTCCGGTGAGCATTCCGTCCGCGGAAGGCTGGACGCCCTCGGCGTCAGGTTCCCGGAGGAGCACATGTCCGAGCTGATGGCCACCATCAAGGAGATCGCCGTCGGAGGCAAGGAGATCGACGACGCCGAGCTGGTAGCGGTCATCACCGGAAAGAGCGTCACCTCCACGGCGACGGTCACCATCGCCATCAACGGCGAGAAGAGGGTCAAGTCCGAGATCGGAGTCGGTCCGGTCGACGCCGCTCTCAAGGCGATCAGCGAGGCCGTCAACGACAACATAACCCTGGAGGAGTACAAGCTGGCCGCGGTCACGGGCGGAAGCGACTCTATATGTGAGGCGACCGTGATGATCAAGAACGTTCAGAACGACGGCAACCTGTCCGTCGGCAAGGCAGTGGGCCTGGATGTCGTGCAGACGTCCGTGGATGCCATGATGGCCGCCATAAACAGGGACTTTGCTAGACAGAGGAGTGAGTGAAATGGGCAAGACGATAGCAGAGAAGATCCTCTCGGAGAAATCCGGGACCGATGCCCGTGCGGGGCAGATCGTGATGGCGAACGTCGACTACGTGATGGTCAACGACGTCACCGGCCCCATCGCGTTCAGGGAGTACGACAAGCTCGGGACCGACAGCATGTTCAAGGACCGCATGGTCCTGATCCCGGACCACTACGTCCCTGCGAAGGACATCGCCTCCGCCGAGCAGGCCAAGGAGATGAGGGAGTTCGCCCACAAGCACGGGCTCCCCAACTACTACGAGATCGGCAAGAGCGGGGTCTGCCACCAGCTCATGGTGGAGGAGGGCTTCGCGGCACCCGGAAGGCTCATCGTCGGCGCCGACTCCCACACATGCACCTACGGGGGCATCAACGCGTTCTCCACGGGCATCGGGTCCACCGAGGCGGCAGCTGCGTTCGCCACCGGGAAGCTGTGGTTCAAGGTCCCGGAGACCATCAAGGTCGTCGTCAGGGGCAAGTTCAGGAGGAACGTCGGCGGGAAGGACCTGATCCTCAGGATCATCACGGACATCGGCGTGGACGGCGCCAACTACAAGGCCCTGGAGTTCCACGGAGACGTCTGCAACATCCCCGTGGCGGACAGGCTCGCGATTTCCAACATGGCCATCGAGGCCGGCGGGAAGGCTGGGATATTCCCCTGCGACGACCTCACCCGCGAGTACATCAGGGAAACGGTCCGCGGGGAGTACACGCCGGTGGACGCCGATCCGGATGCGGAGTACTGCAGGGTCATCGAGTACGACCTCGACGAGCTGGAGCCCATGGTTTCGTACCCCCACCTGCCCAGCAACGGCCGTCCCGTCAGGGAGGCCGATGTGAAGATAGACCAGGCCTACCTGGGAAGCTGCACCAACGGCAGGATAGAGGACATGAGGATCGGTGCCGAGATCGTCAAGGGCAGGAAGGTCGCACCAGGCGTAAGGTTCCTGGTGGTTCCCGCGTCTCAGAAAGTGTACAGGCAGATGGTGGAGGAGGGACTCATGCAGATCTTCCTCGACGCCGGGGCGTTCATCTCCGGACCCACCTGCGGAGCGTGCCTCGGAGGGTACATGGGCATCCTCGCAGCCGGCGAGAAGGCGGTGTCCTCCACTAACAGGAACTTCATCGGCAGGATGGGCGACAAGGCCTCGGAGGTCTACCTCGCCGGTCCCGCCACCGTGGCGGCGTCCGCCATCGCCGGGAGGATCGTCACCCCCGACCAGCTGGAGGGGAACTGAATGGACAGGTTCGAAGGAAGGGTGTGGGTGTTCGGCGACAACGTCGACACCGACCAGATCATACCGGCCGAGAGGCTGGTGGCCGCGAACCTCGACCACCTGAACGACTACATCTTCGAGAAGGTCAGGCCGGGATTCGCACAGCAGGTGCGTAAGGGCGACATCCTCGTCGCCGGAAGGAACTTCGGATGCGGCTCCTCCAGGGAGCACGCGCCGCTGTCGCTCATAGAGGCGGGGTTCTCCTGCATCATCGCGGAGTCCTTCGCGCGCATATTCTACAGGAACTCCATGAACATCGGGCTGCTCCTGGTGGAGTGCAAGGTCGATGTGAAGGAGGGGGAGACCGTCGAGGTCGACCCGGACAACGGGAAGGTCGTCGCAGAGGGCAGGGAGTACGGGTTCCCCGAGTACCCGCCGTTCATTACTGAGCTGGTCAAGGCCGGCGGTCTGATGAACCTCATCAGGGAGGGGAGATTCTGAAGCACCTCGCGATCATACCCGGCGACGGCATCGGCAATGAGGTCATCGCCGCGGGCATGGAGGTGCTCGACGCGGTGTCCGAGATCTCATCCTTCCAGTACGACCCCGAGTTCTTCGACATAGGGTCTGACAGGTACCTGAGGACGGGCGAGCTCCTCACCGACGAGGACATCGCCGCCCTGAAGGGGAAGGACGCGATCTACTTCGGGGCGATCGGCGACCCCAGGGTAAAGCCCGGCGTCCTGGAGCAGGGCATCCTGCTGAAGATGAGGGCGGTCTTCGACCAGTACATCAACCTCCGTCCCGTCACATCCTGGTTCCCGCTGGTCCCGCTCAAGAGGGAGGTCCCCTTCGACATCCATTTCCTGAGGGAGAACACCGAGGACTTCTACATGGGGGCCAACGGGTTCTTCGGTCCGAACAGCGGAGGCTCGAAAGCCCACGTCCACGTTGACAGGGAGCTCTACAGTCTGGACATTGACATAGACGCGACCTCTTCGAACAACGACGACTTCGCCTTCGAGATTGGCCTCCTGTCCAGGACCGCCGTCACAAGGTTCGCGGACTACGCCTGCAGGTACGCGCTCAACAGAGGGGACACCAAGGTCACCCTGGTGGACAAGGCCAACGTCATCACGAAGAACTATGGCATGCAGAGGCAGATCTTCGAGGAAAAGGCGAAGGAGTACGGCCTCGACCTGGAGTTCATGTTCGTCGACGCCATGGCCATGGCGATGATCGTCAGGCCGGAGACCTTCGGCACCGTCGCCGTCCCCAACCTGTTCGGGGACATCCTCACCGACCTGGGCGCGCAGCTCCAGGGAGGTCTCGGTATGGGTGGAAGCGGGAACATCAACCCCGAGGGGGTCAGCATGTTCGAGCCCATCCACGGCTCCGCGCCGGACATCGCCGGAAGGGGCATAGCCAACCCCATCGCGGCCGTCCTCGCCGCCCAGATGCTCCTGGAGGAGCAGGGTTATGCCGAGGAGGGCAGGATTCTCCACGACGCCGTCAGGAACAGCCTGGACACCGGCAAGACCACTCCGGACCTGGGCGGGAACCTCTCCACGTCCGAGGTCGGGAAGGCCATCGCGGAATACGTCCGTTCCCAGAAACGCTGATTCAATCGGCCCCGGAGCCGGATGACGCTCATGGGCCACTTCACGATTCCGGCACAGACATCCTCGTAGCCCCGGAAGGTCACTTCCTTTTCCACTTCCGCCCGTTCCATGGCGAAGGTGTAGTGTCCGCCCTGGAAGTGCTCGTGGCTGAGGATAGAGCCGCCCACGATGGGCAGATCCGCATTGGAGCCTACAAAATAATGGGGGAACAGCCGTACAAAGTCCAGCAGCTTGTCAAAAGCCGAGCGGTCGATCTTCATGGGCACATGCTGGGCGTT
>CASFMM010000116.1 GCA_949295765.1 uncultured Methanomassiliicoccales archaeon
CAGCGGTCCGCCGCGGAACCGTCGGGTTGACCCCTGACGACATGTCGGATCGGTTGTGAACCGAGTAAACGGCGTTACAACACGATTCGACGAAGAGCCACTTAAAATAATTCGCGCGGGTTCAGGTTGCCAGAGGCATCCGAAATGGGATTCAGAGACGACAGGAACGTGCCGGAGAGCCCGCTCAACCCGGCAGGGCAGAGATTCGAGACCGTGATGCTCCATGCGGGACAGGAGTCGCCGGACTCCGCATCGGACGCCCGCGCCACACCGATCTATCTCACCACATCGTACGTTTTCAAGAACTGCGACGACGCGGCGGACAGGTTCGCCCTCAGGAAGGAGGGCAACATATACAGCAGACTCACCAACACCACGACGGACGCCCTCGAGAGGAGGGTCGCCGCCCTGGAGGGAGGCACCGCGGCCCTGGCCGTCGCCTCGGGCGCGGCGGCGATCACATACACGATCAACAACCTGGCCTTCTCCGGGGACCACATCGTCTCGTCGATCACCATCTACGGCGGGACCATCAACTACTTCGACCACACGATGAAGTCGTACGGCGTGGACTGCACATTCGTGGACCCCACCAAGCCCGATCCGATCGGCAGCTTCGAGAGGGCGATCAGAGAGAACACCAAGGCGGTCTTCGTGGAGACCATCGGCAACCCCAACGCCAACCTAATCGACATCGACGCCCTGGCGGAGATGTGCCACAGGCACGGGATCCCGCTGGTGGTTGACAACACGTTCGCCACGCCGTACCTGTTCAGGCCCCTTGAGCACGGCGCGGATATCGTAATCGAGTCGGCGACCAAGTTCATCGGCGGACACGGCCTGGTGCTCGGAGGGGTCATCGTTGAGAACGGCCGGTTCGACTGGATAGGCTCCGGGAGGTTCCCGCAGCTGTCCGAGCCGGACCCCAGCTACCACGGGGTCTGCTTCGCCAGGGACATGCCCGAAGCACCGTTCTGCAACAGGATCCGCGCCATCATCCTGAGGGACATGGGCGCGTGCATCTCCCCCGTCAACTCCTTCGCGCTGATGCAGGGCCTGGAGACCCTGTCGCTGAGGGTGGAGAGGCACGTGTACAACACCCAGAAGGTGGTGGAGTTCCTGGCAGGGCATCCGAAGGTCGAGAGGGTCAACCACCCCATGCTCCCGGACCATCCGGACCACGACCTGTACGGGCGCTACTTCCCCAACGGGGCGGGTTCCATCTTCACGTTCGAGACCAAGGGCGGCAGGGAGGGAGCCAAGCGCTTCGCCGACTCCCTCAGGCTGTTCTCGCTGCTGGCCAACGTGGCCGACATGAAGTCCCTGGTCATCCCGCCGGCCATCACCACCCACTCGCAGCTGACCGACGAGCAGCTGGAGGAGGCGGGGATAAGGCCGTCCACCATCAGGCTGTCCATCGGATGCGAGCACATCGACGACATCATCGCGGACCTCTCGCAGGCCCTGGACAGGGTCTAAATCGTAAATTTTATCCGCCAGAAGGGGGCCCTTCCACCCCCTTCCTTTATAGTGCATACTTTTGTGCGGTTGGACGCATAAACCAAGAGTTTATCACATGCTTCGCCATAGGGGTCGACCAGTTGGAGGAAGGTGCTCTTTTGGAGAAGGTTCAGATGTCCCCTATTCTGCTGTCGCCCGGAGACCGTCTGGTCACCGTGTTCGGCGGGGGGAATGTCGCCCTGCGCAAGTGCAGGCATTTCGACGGTTTCAGGATAAGGGTCGTCTCCCCGGAGGTCCTGCCGGAGCTCGAGGCTCTGGCCGACGAGGTCGTCCGCGAGGCGGTCGACCCGGACACGGCGGCGGGCTACATGGACGGATCGGACATCGTCGTCGCCGCGACGGCGAGCCATGAGCTCAACGACGCCATCCGCGACGTCTCCATGTCCAGGGGCATCATGACGAACTCCGCCCACGGCGGAGGCGACGTCCTCATACCCTCCACGCTCCACCGCGACGGGTTCACCGTCACGGTGTCATCCGAGGGCCGCGTGCCCGCGTTCCCTCCCTACGTCATCGAGAGGATCGACGAGTTCCTGGACCCGTCCTACGACTCCATGCTGGAGCTGCTGGTCGAGCTGAGGAAGGTCATCCGCGACAGGATCCCGACCCAGCCCGGGAGGGCGAAGTTCCTGGCCGACGTCCTGGCCGACGAGGGGATCTGGGGGATGCTGAGGGACGGGGATGCCGATGGCGCCTACGAGGCGGCACTGGAGAGAGGCGGTCTGTCATGATCGTTAGCATGCATGTCACACACTCCTCCGCAGGGGGCACGGAGGGTCTGAACAACGTAGTCCCCATACTGGAGGCCGAGGTCGGGAAGAGGATCTCCGTAATGGACCAGGTCTCCGAGTTCGTCATAGTCCGGACCTGCAACCGCTTCGAGGTCTACACCGCGACCTCCGACAACAGGACCGTGTCCGACTACCTGCAGTCCATCCTCAGGACCATAGTCCCCTCCACCAACATCTCGTACATCCTGGAGGACAGGGAGAGCATCAGGCACCTGTTCAGGGTCGTCTGCGGGCTGGACTCGCTGATCGTCGGCGAGGACCAGATCCAGCACCAGGTCAGGGAGTCGTACATGGGCGCCAAGGAGAAGGGCCATGTGGGCCCGATGCTGACCCGCCTCTTCGACAACGCGATGATCGTGGGCAAGAGGGTAAGGTCGGAGACGGCGCTCAACAAGGGCGCGGTGTCGGTCGGATCCGCGGCGGTCGAGCTGGCGGAGAGCAAGATCGGCGACCTGAGCGGCAAGGCGATCACCATCCTAGGGGCGGGGGACATAGCCTCCGTCATTTCCAAGAACCTGGTCGGCAAGAACGTGGGCACGGTCATAGTGTCCAACAGGACGTACAGCCGCGCCATCGAGCTCGCCGACGAGCTGGGCGGGAAGGCCGTCAGCATGGCCCGCCTGACCGAGGCCGTGGCCGAGTCCGACCTGGTCCTGGTGGCCACAGGGGCACCCCATGCGGTGCTGCACAGGCACCACGTGGAGGATGCGATGAGGACGCGTCCGGACAGGAAGCTCCTGATCATCGACGTGTCGATCCCGCGCAACACCGACGCCGAGGTCAAGGAGATACCCAACGTCGAGCTGGACAACATGGACTCGCTCCAGACCATCGCCATGCGCAACGTCGAGCGCAGGAAGCACGAGATCGCCTCCGCGGAGAGGATCATCGGCCAGGAGCTGGCCAGGATGGACGCGGAGCAGAAGGAGCAGATCGCCAACGACGTTATCCGCAGGCTGGGGATCAAACTCGCGGGCATAAGGGACCACGAGCTGGAGACCGCCGTCTCCAGGGCGGGGTCCACAGATGTAAACGAGCTCCTGGACGACCTGTCCAGGGCACTGACAAACAAGTTCACGGCCGAACTCTACAAGAACCTGAGGGAGGCCTCACGCGACGGCCGCATAGACATGTGCAACGCCGCCGTCGATCTTTTCGGACTGAGGGATGTGGAATGATGATGTATCCAGATGTGCGTCTCAGGAGACTGAGAGTGAATGACAGGATGAGGAACCTGGTCGCCGAGACCAGGCTGCACCCGGACGAGTTCGTACTGCCGATCTTCTTCGACGCGAACATTGACAAGCTCAAGACGACCGGCTCGATGCCCGGCGTGGAGACCTACCCGCTCTCCGGCTACCAGGACATCGCCGCCGGCATCCAGGACAGCGGGGTGAACTCCGTGCTGGTGTTCGGCGTGCCCTCCCACAAGGACTCCTGCGGAACCGGCGCCTATGAGAGGGACGGGGTGGTGCAGAAGGCCATCGCGGGACTGAAGGAGAACTCGGACATGCTGGTCATCGCCGACCTGTGCCTCTGCGAGTACACCGACCACGGCCACTGCGGGGTCCTGGACAAGGACGGCTACGTCATGAACGACGAGACCATCGAGCTCTACGGCAGGACCGCGGTATCCCAGGCGGAGGCCGGTGCCGACATAATCGCCCCCAGCGGCATGATGGACGGGCAGATCGCCGCCATCAGGACGGCCCTGGACGACGCCGGGTTCAAGAACATACCCATCATGGCGTAC
>CASFMM010000117.1 GCA_949295765.1 uncultured Methanomassiliicoccales archaeon
ATGTCAACGTTCATGACGGTGAGGGAGGGGCTGGCGGCCTTGCTGACCTTGGAGACATCGCCAGAGACGGCCATGTCGTAGACCCTAGTGTCAGCGTCGTTCAGGGACCTGACGATGCTGATGTCAATTCCTGAGACTCCCTTGACAGCGACGTACTGCTCTCCATCGGTGGAGGTGCTGTCCTCTCCGTTGGAGATCTTGATGGCCTTGGTTGTTCCGATAATTCCGTCGTTGTTGGTGATGGAGCCGGTGCTCATAAGCTGGATTCCACCGTTGCAGACGTCCCCGGTACTGGGCTCTGTGGAGATGATGGTTGCTCCCCTCTCGAGGACCAGGTCGCCCTTGACGATGAGCTGGTTGCCCATGAGGTCGAGGACAGCTCCCCTCTCGAGAGTCAGGGTGACCCCAGCCTCGATGGTGGTGTTCTCCCTCAGGTAGTTGTTGGCGTTCTTCAGGCTGAGATCGGTGTCGATGGTGTTCTCGACTCCGAATCCGTCGGTGACCTGGAAGAGTCCGTCTCCGGTAAGGGCGATGTCGCTGTCGATGGAGGTGAACTTGAGGGTTCCGGAGTTGTTGATAGTGCCTGCATCAGTTGAACTGTCTACGATGGAACCGTATGCCGTCAGCGTGACGCTTCCCTGGATGGTAAGGTTATTTCCATCGAGGTCGAGTTCGCTGTTCGCAGGTATCACGAAGTTGTTCTCGCTCGTGTTGTTGAAGAATGCGAGAGTGAGGTTTCCGGAGAGTTTTCCGGAGATGTCCATAGTCTCTGTTACAGAGTAGATGGGTCCGTTCAGTGTATCAGCGTTGATCATGACTGATCCGCTGGTGATGTAGAACCCAGTGGCGTTGAATTTGGTTCCCGTATTGGTTCCAAACTGAACAGCAGTCTCATCATTGATTTTGATGGTGAAGTATGCGTTAGTAACCGCGTCATTGTCGAACCTTAGCTCCTGTCCGGGCTCGAGGACGGGGATTTCGATGGCAGTACCGTTAGTCACATTTCCGATGTATGTGACGACATCGTTGTTAGCAAAAGCCTCTGTGAGGTTTGTGTCAGATGTCTCTGTAGAAACATCACCGATGGGATTGCCCTCTGCATCCTCGACGGTAGCGGAAGGTTCCTTGGTGATGGTGTCGACGTCTGTGGTTCCAGCCGCGATGAGTGTTCCGCTGACATTTGCAGACTCGGCAACGAGGTCCGTGGTGTTCATAGACGCATTAGCCGCAACAGTCACTTTAAGGTTGGAGACTCCTCCGGTCATGGTGGTGGTTCCACTGTTGACGTCAATGGAGGGTGTGATGGTTGTATTGGTGTCATCTCCCTGACGGACTTCACCAAGGTCGATATCGGCACTGATGTCCAGTGCGATGTTGTCGTTGCTGGTTCCCTTTTTCGCAGAGTTGCTGGCATCCCATCCGAGGACAGTCTGGGCGATGGTGCTGGTTGCATCCATCTTGAGGCTGTCCGCTGTGATGTCCATGTCGGTAGTGAACTGCATAATCACTTCGGACATACCCTTCATTTCCAGGGTTCCGCCCATGTATGTGACGAGTCCGTTTCCGTCGATGGTCACTCCGTCGATGACGGACGATGTGGCTGTATGACCTATCTGGATTGCTCCATATGTGCCTGTTGCATCAGCGTAGGTAATGGATCCGCCAGTAATGTTGCCGGAGTGCTTGTCATAAACAATGACTCCTGCATAGGGTCCATTCTCTCCCTTTTCCATGACAATATCGATTTTCTCTATGGATGCTGTCTGAATCCCGATGACGTGGTTTCCGTTTCCAGTCACGGTTCCGTTGGAGATCGTGGCGTTGTTTTTGACGATAAGGGCGTTCATTCCCATGCCGATAGTGAATTCGGCAAGGTCGAGATCTTTGGTAATGTTGATGTTCGCTCCATCGGCGGTAATGTTGTTGCCGAGGACCATACTTTTGATACTATTATCGCCTTGAGCTGCTGAGAGTTCCTCAAGGGATGTGATGATGGCCGTCTCGCCATCATTATCTACAGTGTTTCCATCAAACGTGGCAGAGACACTGTCAGAGGGCATGATTACTGCGAACGCGCAGACGACCATCGCTATGATAGCGACTGCAGCCAGCAGTTTGGTCTGCCTTCCTTTCTCATTCATGTTCATTATCATAGGAACATAAGACGAAAGTTTCCTAAACGGCGTGAAAACTGATTTCGAACGGTGATCCTTCAAATCGTCTCGGTGGTTCCGTTTTGGAAACGGCGTAAAATCCGCCTCCCACCACCTCTCGGGAAACGGTGCTTTAAGATAAGTATATCAGAAAACGACACGGAAAACCGTGTACTGTCAGGGAATTAGCCTGCGATGAAACCCATGATGTCCGCCACCAGGAGGTCGACGTTGGTGTACGGGTTCCTGTCCACGACCAGGGAGTCATCGCCTCCCCTCTGCTTCCTCGCGTTCCTCACGGCGGCGTCGATCCTGGGCATGAAGGCGTCGTTGTAGTCAGCACCCTTCTCGTAGTGCCTCACGCCGAGGTTGTCCTTGAGCATCCTGGCCAGGTCCTGCTTGTTAACCCCGTAGTCGAAGAACACGAAGTGTAGCAGGCACCAGACCTCGAACTCGGGGTTCGACAGCGCCAGGTTGACGCCGTTGGACTCGCACCACTGCGCCAGACCGCTGAGGACGGCGGTCTTGTCCTCGCCCCTGTTGTCGTCCCTGTCAAGGACGATCCACACCCTGTCCCCGGGCCTGATCCTTCCGGAGTCCCTCAGGGAGGATATCCACCTCTTGTAGGTCCCTGCGTCGGTGCCCTCGAACCTCCTCCTTTCGGGGTTGACGGTCAGGGACTTCGTCTCGCTCCTGAAGGAGTCGGATCCGAAGTAGACCTCCTCGGTCCTCCCCTCGGTGAATATGAAGAACTTGTCCGTGCGCATCGGCCGGCGCCTGACCATCGCAGGCCCTCCCTGATGTTCGGGACGCCCCCTATGCGGGAGTCCATGTACAGCGTCTCGAAGTCGGAGTCGTCCTCGAAGTTGGTGAAGGGGTAGACGACCGTGACGCCGACGGAGGGGTTGCGGGACGCTATCCAGATCTGATCCCGCCCGAGCCCGTTCCTCCCCACTATGCCGGTGTCGTGCGTGGTGAATATCAGCTGGGCCCCACGGGGGTTGGCCTCCGGGTCCTGGACGACGCCGATCAGGTAGTCCACCAGCATCGGATGTAGGCTGCGCTCCAGCTCATCCACCACCAGGGTGCCGCCGTTGTTCAGCACCCAGACCAGGTGCGCGGACAGGTACATCATGCGCTGGGTCCCGGAGGACTCGTCCTCGTACCTGAACAGGCATCCCGCCGGATCCTCGCGCATCCTGTGGACGAGGAACACGCGCTTCACAGAGGGGGCGAAACCCTGGGCCGACGACCCGGAATCCTCCAGGCGGATGTCGGAGATCCCCGTGTCCCCGCGGCGGAGCATAGTCAGGAATTTATCGCCGTCCACGCTCAGGGCCCTCTCGATCACGGCCGGGTCCCCGGACGTCCCGAAGCACAGGCCGGTGCGGAACCATTCGAACGGCTCCTGGGTGGTCCCTATCCTGGACTCGGAGCACTTCGAAAGCAGGAGGGTGAACGGACTGGCCATGCTATACGAAAATCTGATCTTCTCCCTGTCCTCCTCCGGGACGGAACCGCCGAAGGCGACGCCGTCGGAATCCCTTCTGAAAAGGAGGTCGCCGTCTGCCTCCAAGGTCTCCTCCAGGACGGAGTTGTCATGGACGGACAGGGTGTAGCGGTAGCTCCTCCCGCTGCGGAACGCAATGTCGAACACGGTCGGATCGTTCCGACCGTTCTCGAAGAAGCACGGCTGGACGAACATCTCGCCTCCGTTCTGGAACCTCGCGGATTCCAGAACGAGCCGCTTCAGGGTGAAAATGGAGTCCACGAGCGTGGTCTTGCCCGCGGCATTGTGGCCGTAAACGGCCGCGACTCT
>CASFMM010000118.1 GCA_949295765.1 uncultured Methanomassiliicoccales archaeon
ACATGGGCGATGTGAACGCCATGACGTCCATCTGGGCCCTCTTGACCGCTATCATCATGTGAAGCAGGGCGGGGCACATCCCGACCTCCTTCAGCTTGTAGGACGCGATGTCCACCAGATCGGCCCCCGCGGCCCTCAGACCGTCCGAGAGGATGTCCGAACCGCTGTCCGAACGGACGACCACGATCCTCCTGCCCGACGCCTCGCCCTTCAGGAGGTCCACCAGGCCGTAGGACGAGAAGTCCTCCGGGACGGCGTCCACCTGGAACCCGGCGGCGGTCAGCTTCTTGGTGGTCGCGGGTCCAATGGAGACGATCTTCGCCCCCTCGAAGACCCCGACGAGGCGGTCGCCGAAGAACTTCTGGCACTGCTCCACCGCCGTGGAGGACCCGAACACGACGACGCATCCGTCGGTCACGGAATCCTCCAGCCTCCTGAACTCCGACTCGTCCCCCGGCATGATCTCCAGCGACGGGGCGGCCATGACGTCGAAACCGAGGTCCCTGGCCTCCTGGACCGAGTCCTTGATCCTGACAGAAGGGCGGGTGAAGCCGACCGTGGTCATGCCAGGTCCCCCAGGATGTCGCGCACCTTGGCTACGGATCCGACGACCATGATGCCCGGCGGCTCCAGGGCGTTGTCCCTGATGGCGGCCTCGAGACCGGAGACGGTGGTGACCGCGACCTTCTGTTCGGGGGTGGACCCCTTGGAGATGATGGCCGCGGGCGTGTCCGGGGACATGCCGCCCTCGATCAGCTGCTGGGAGATGTGGCCCGCGTTGCCGAGCCCCATCAGGATGACGAGGGTGCCGTGGCCCCCCACGAGGGCCTTCCAGTCAACCCTGTCCTCGGTGCGGTCGGCCTTCTCGTGGCCGGTGATGAACGTGACGAGGGACGTGTGGTCCCTGTGGGTCACCGGGATCCCCGCGAGCTCGGGAACGGATATGGACGACGAGACGCCGGGGACGACATGGACCTCCGCGCCCGCCTTCCTGAGCTCCTCCGCCTCCTCCGCGCCGCGACCGAAGAGGAACGGGTCGCCTCCCTTGAGGCGGACGACGTTCTTACCCTCCTGCGCGTACTTGACCAGCAGCTCGTTCGTCTGCCACTGGCTGAGGTGGTGGTCCCTGGCCCTCTTCCCGGCGTCGATGAGCTCGGCGTCGGGCCTGCACTCCTTGAGCAGATCCGGGTTGGCGAGGGCGTCGTACATGACGACGTCCGCCTCCCTGAGGAGCTGCAGCCCTTTGATCGTGAACAGCCCGGGGTCACCGGGTCCGGCTCCAACAAGATACACCTTTCCTGTCATATCGTGTCCCTCCTTCCTGTGAGATAGTCGGCGATGTCCAGGAGCTCGTCCATGACGTAGTCGCACGGCAGGTCCTTCTCGACCCTCCTGGGCTCGTCCGTGTAACCGTACGAGACCGCCCTGACGTGGACGATGTCCCCGTCCACGACGGCGTTTATGCCGACGGGCGACGAGCATCCCGCGCCCATCAGCTTCATGATGCCCCTCTCCACGCCGACGGCGATCCTGGTGGGCATGTGGTCGAGCTTCCTCAGGGCCGCCACCACGTCGGCGTCGTCCTTCCTGCACTCCACGGCAATCGCGCCCTGCGCGGGCGCCGGGACGAAGCTCGCCTTGTCCAGCACGTGCATGGGACGGTCTATCCCCATGCGGTCCAGACCCGCCTTGGCCAGGATGATGGCGTCGAAGTCGCCGTCGTCCAGGCGCTTGAGGCGCGTGTGTATGTTGCCCCTGAGGTTCTCTATGACGAGGTCGGGGCGGACCTCCATGAGCATGTTCCTCCTCCTGACTGACGCCGTGCCGACCCTGGCGCCCTCCGGGAGGTCCTCCAGCGGACACGGGAGGATCACGTCCTCGTCCGAGTCGCGGGGGAATATGGCGACGATCGTGAGCTCCGGGTCGACGTCGATGGGGATGTCCTTCAGGGAGTTCACGGAGCAGTCGATGCGGTCCTGCTTCATCGCCTCGTCCAGCTCGCGGACGAAGGCGCCGGTGGCGGCCATCTTGTCCAGCGGGGAGGTGAGGTCGATGTCGCCCAGGGACTTGAGCCCGACGACGTCGCACTGCACATCGGGGTTGAGCTCCGACATCCTCTCGCAGAAGATCTCGGTCTGCCTCATGGCGAGCTTGCTCTCGCGGGTGCCGACCCTCATCCCTTGACCTCCGAGAAGAATCCCTTGAACGCCTCCTCCAGCTGTGCCACGGCCTCCTCGTCGTGGGCGACGGACATGAAGTCGTCCTCCAGCGCGGACGGGGGCAGGTAGACGCCGTGGGCGAGCATGTACCTGAACATCCTGTCGAACATGGCGCGGTCGACGGTCTCGGCCTGGGTGCCGTTGGTGACCTCCTCCGGACCGAAGAAGACGGCGAACATGGATGCCACGGAGTTGACGCATCCCCTGACGCCGGCGTCCTGCATGGAGTCCCTGATGGTGGACACCACGGACTGAGTGGTCCTCTCCAGCTTGGCGTAGTTGTCGTCGGAGCACATGACGTCGATCTGCGCGAGACCGGCGGTGGCGGATATCGGGTTGCCTGCGAAGGTGCCCGCCACATAGACGGGACCCTCCGGGGCGATGTTCTCCATGATCTCCCTCCTGCCCATGAACGCCCCGGCGGGGAACCCGCCGCCGACGATCTTGGCCATGGTGGTCATGTCCGGTGTCACACCGTACCTCTTCTGGGCGCCTCCCGAGGAGACCCTGAAGCCTGTGATGACCTCGTCGAAGATGAGGACCACGTCGTTCTCCTCGGTGATCCTCCTGACCTCCTCCAGATAGCCCTTTTGCGGGGGGATCACACCGACGTTGCCCAGCACGGGCTCCATTATGACGCATGCGATGTCCCTGTCCCTCTCGAGGAGGTCGGCCATGGCCTGGGCGTCGTTGTACTCCACGACGTGGGTGTGCTTGGCGGTGTCGGCCAGGACGCCTCTGGACGAGGGGACCCCCTCGGCCGAGCCGCTGCCGGCGTTGACGAGCGCGGCGTCGTGTGCGCCGTGGAACCCGCCCTTCATCTTGACGATGTTGTCCCTCCCGGTGACCCCACGGGCCACGCGGATGGCGTGCATGGTGGCCTCGGTGCCGGAGCAGGCGAGCCTGACCATGTCGGCACAGGGCACCTCCCTGTGGATCCTCTCGATTAGCGCCAGCTCGGGCTCGGAGGGGGCGCCGTAGACTGTTCCCTTCTCGAGCTGTCCCCTGACGGCCTCCATGACCTTGGGGTGGGCGTGGCCTGTGATCAGTGGCCCGTACGCCATGCAGAGGTCTATGTACTCCCTGCCGTCGGCGTCCCTCATCCTGCATCCGTTCCCGGACTCGATGAAGAGGGGGTATGGCTTGAACGCCCTCACGGGACTGGACACCCCGCCGGGCGTGACCCTGTGGGACTCTCCGTAAAGCTTCTCTGATCTGTCCATGTTATCAAAGAAGCCTCGCGGCCTCCCTCGCGTAGTATGTGATTATGATGTCGGCACCGGCCCTCTTGATGCCGAGGAGCGACTCCATCATGATCCTCTCCTCGTCGATCCATCCGTTCTGGGCGGCGGCCTTGATCATCGCGTACTCCCCGGACACCTGGTAGGCGGCCAGCGGGAGGTCGAACCTCTCCCTGGCGTCCCTGATGATATCCAGATACGGGCCTGCGGGCTTGACCATGATCATGTCCGCCCCCTCGGCCACGTCCATCTCGATCTCCCTCATGGCCTCGAGCCTGTTGCCGCAGGGCATCTGGTATCCGGCGCGGTTGCCCTTGCCGGGTGCGGAGTTGGCGACGTCCCTGAAGGGGCCGTAGTAGGCACTGTAGAACTTCGCGCTGTACGCCATGATGGGTATGTTCTTGAACCCGGCGTCGTCCAGGGCCGTCCTGATGGCGGCGATCTGCCCGTCCATCATGCCGCTGGGGGCGATTATGTC
>CASFMM010000119.1 GCA_949295765.1 uncultured Methanomassiliicoccales archaeon
GGGGGCTGTGCCCCCTGGGTTTGAGAATCACATGAAGTCGGGGCAGGGGTACCTCAGGTTCCTGAGTATGCCTCCCTCCCACTGCTCCAGCTTACCGGGGTTGAGGATGTTCTCCGGGTCCATGGCCTTCTTGATGGCCCTGATGCTGGACATCTCGGACGCCCTCTCCTTCTGGAAGTTGGGTGCCTTGGAGATTCCGACACCGTGCTCGCCGGTGACGGTCCCTCCGAGCTCGATGCACGCGTCGAAGATCTCGTCGACGGCCTTGACTCCCCTCTCCCACTGGTCCTTGTCGTAGACGTCGATGACCATCTTGGTGTGAAGGTTCCCGTCGGAGGCGTGGCCGTAGGTCGCGATGGTCACATCGTACTTCTCAGCGATCTCCTGGAAAGCCTTGACGGCCTTGGGGACCTGGGACACGGAGACGCCCATGTCGTCCGCCAGGGACACGCAGGCGTACCCGGGCTTCAGAGCGGACAGGGAGGTCATGACGGACTTCCTGGCGTCGGTCCACTGGGCCATGAGCTTCTTGTCCTTGGTGGGGATGACCTCGATCGCGCCGATGCCCTTGGCGATCTCCTCGACGATGGCGAGGTCTCTGTCGATGATCTCGTCGGTCTCCCCGTCGACCTCGACGATGCACAGCGCACCGCAGTCGGGCAGGGGGTTGCCGCGGGCCTTGTTGACGGCGTTGATGCTGACGCTGTCCATGAGCTCGCAGGACGAGGGGATCAGGGGCTTTGCGATGATGGCCGAGATGCACTTTCCGGCGTCCTCGACGGTGTTGAAGCAGCAAAGGCAGTTGGCGGCCTTCTTGGGCTTGGTGGTCAGCTTCAGCGTGACCTCGGTGATGATCCCGAGGGTTCCCTCGGAGCCGCACATCAGACGTGCCAGCTGGTATCCGGAGGAGTCCTTGATGGTCCTGGTCCCGCAGCGCACGATCTCCCCGTCGGCCTTGACGAAGGTGAGCCCCATGACGAAGTCCCTGGTGGCGCCGTACTTGACCGCGCGCATACCGGAGGCGTTGTTGGCGACCATGCCGCCGATCTGGCATGCCTCGGCCGATCCCGGGGACGGGGGGAAGAAGAAGCCGTACTTGGCCAGCTCCTCATTGAGGTCGTTGTAGACGCATCCCGCCTCGACGTCGACCCAGAGGTCGGCGACGCTGACCTTCTTCACCTTGTTCATCCTCTGCATGGCCATGACGATACCTCCCTTGATGGGGACGGCGGAGCCGCAGAGCCCGGTGCCCGCTCCGCGGGGGGTGACGGGGATCTTGTTGGCGTATGCGATCTTCATGACCTCGGACACCTGCTCGGTCGTCCTGGGCTGGACTACGATGTCCGGGGTGCTGTGGAAAATGGATGCGTCGAATCCGTACGTGTACAGGACGGCGGGCTCGGTGGAGTAGCCCTCCTTTCCGACGACTTTCTCGATCTGGTCGATGATGCTCTGATCCAAGATGGACACCTCTCTGAACTGGGTGCCGATGACGACCTAGGCTTTAATAGGTTGCGCGCGTGCGCGCCCGTTCTTCAGTCGGGTTTAGATTCCCGGCATCGTCCAGCCCTTACGTCCCGTCATTTGGAGACGGAGCGTCTGGCACATGCGTCAGGAGAACTGCCTGGGCTTCCCTGCAGCGGTGACGCGCATCTCGACCTCGTCGAGGTCGCGCCCTCCGGGGAGCGTCATGTAAAGGCGGCGGTCCGAGTCCACCGTGACGCAGATGTCCTCGGCGTTGCTCCTCTCGGCCGCGGCGACGACGTACTCCCTGGCCCTGGCCTCCTGGTCGGCGATCGCGGACTCGATGCTGCCGTACCTGAACCTGCCGAGCTTGGAGAACGCCTCGTACTCGCCCTCGGCCTTGACCATGAGCATGGGCCTTATCAGGACGTCTATGGACTCGGACACGGACGATGTGATTGCTCCGACGGCGTTGCCCACGTCCGAGTCCTCGTCGATTACGACATCGGTCCCGAAGACGTCGCTCATCCACCTGATGTAGACGCCGGACGGCGCGCCGATCCCCACGATGGGCTTGTCCAGCTTCAAGGTGCAGTGGAAGTCCCTGCCGGGCCTGCCGGTGATGGACTTCATGACCATGTCCATGCCCGTCTTCCCAAGGTCCAGCTCGCCGGAGTCCTCCGACAGGACGACCTTCGCCAGCTCCAGTGCCAGCTTGTTCCTTATCGCGTCACGCGCCTTCGAAACGAACTCGTCTGGGGTCATGCCCGCCAGGGCCGCCATGTAGGCCACCCCGGCCTTCGAGGCCCCGGCGTCGAACTCCGTGTAGGTCCCGTCGGCGTGCAGGATGTCCGTCGGGGTCAGACCGACCCTCTGGATGAAACCGTAGCTCTCCAGGGTCGGGATGTTGAACTCGTACTCGTCGCGGCGCAGCTCCATCGCGGCGCCCGTGATGGTGTACGGCCTGGAAGAGACCAGGTCCAGAAGCTCGTCGTCCGCCTGCGTGACCATGGACGGGTCCCTCGGACGACCGATGGTGCGGAGGAACTCGGTCCTGAAGACCTTGTTCTCCACATTCACGGGCCTCATGTAGCGCGTCGGGAGGTTGGACATGAGGGAGGAGAGGTGCTCCGCCACATGCGGCCACCTCCTGGCCGCGACGCACAGCGGCATGACACGGAGGGACGTCAGGACTATGCGGCCCTGGTTGACGACTATGCGGCTGTCCCCTCCGATCCCGGACGTGGCTATCTGCGCGGCCATGACCCTGGTCCTCTTGCCGCCTATGACCGCCCCCTCCGGGTCGAGGCTGGGCCTTCCGTCGCGGAGGACCCCTATGTCCGTGGTGGTGCCTCCCATGTCCATCACGACGGCGTCCCTGATGCCGGTCATGTGCATGGCCCCCATCAGACTGGCGGCGGGGCCGGAGAGGATCGTCTCCACGGGCCTCTCCCTCGCGACCTCCCCGCTCATCATGGAGCCGTCCCCGCGGAAGATCATCAGCGGTGCGCGGACGCCCTTCTCCCTTAGCACGGCCTCGACGGAGCGTATGAGGCCGTCCATCACCGGGATCAGCCGACTGTTCATGATGCAGGTGGTGGTGCGCTCGCTGAACCCCAGGCTCGAGGACAGCTCGTGACCGCATACGACCGGAACCCCCAGCATCTCCTTGGCCATCTCGCGGACGGCGTCCTCGTGCTCCGGGTTGCGGATGGACAGGTACCCCGACACGGCCAGGCCGTCGACCTTCCCGCGTACGGACTCCAGGAACCTCCTGACCGCGTCCATGTCGAGAGGCTCGTTGGGGTCCCCGTGGTAGTCGTGTCCCCCGGCGACCTTGACCGAGTAGTCCGCGCTGACCGCCTTGTTGTAGTCCCCTCCGATGCAGACCAGGCCGACCCTGCAGCCCTTCCCCTCGACCACGGAGTTGGTCGCCAGCGTGGATGACAGCGCGACGACCGTGACCTCCTCCAGGAGGTCCCCGTCTATCCCCTCGATGGCCCCTCTTATGCCTATGCACAGGTCCTCACGGGTCGTCATGGACTTGGCCTTGTCGAGCACCTCGCCCGTGTCCAGGTCCATGATCACGGCATCCGTGTAGGTGCCGCCCGTGTCCATTCCCAGTCCGATCTTCATTGGAGTCCCTGCAGGGAGGAAGTGTCTCGGATTTAACTGGGTTCCGTCGCCCTCCCTCGGTTTGATATATTATGAAGGTCTCCGAGCGTCCATGAAATCCACGATCGTTCTTCTTGGACCCCCTGGATCCGGAAAGGGAACCCAGGGCGAGAAACTCAGCGAGGAGCTCGGCTACACCAGGCTCTCCACCGGCGACATGCTGCGCGAGGCCGTCAGGAACGGCACCGAGCTCGGTAAGAAGGCCAAGGAGTACATGGACTCCGGCGCCCTCGTGCCCAACGACCTCATCATCGGACTCATGAAGGAGAAGATCGCCCAGGCCAAGGGCGGAGTCATC
>CASFMM010000120.1 GCA_949295765.1 uncultured Methanomassiliicoccales archaeon
GTCGTCGGCGATGAGCTTGGACATGACGTTGTAGATCTTTCCGATGTGGGTGATGGGGTTCTTTCCGGAGGTGGCCTCCATGGACATGGGCCTGTAGGGTGTGATCAGACCGTTGCACCTGTTACCCCTTCCGACGGAACCGTCGTCTCCCATCTCCTGGGACATTCCGGTGCAGGTGAGGTAGTAGACTCCGCGGTCGTAGTCGTCTCCGGTGTTGATGTCGAGCTTGAAGTTGACCTTCTCGCTGCCGATGATCTTGAGGGCGTTGTCGTAGACCTTGTTGTAGAGCTGCTCGATGGAGGACTTGTAGTGGGTGGGGTCGTCGATGCGCTTGTCGATCATGGCGCATGCGACGGTCATGGTGATGTCCTCTCCGACCCTGGAGGCCATGACCTTGACGTCCTGCCCGGTCTCGGGGAGGTCCTTCTTCATGACTCCGTTGATGTACTCCTCGGTCTCGAGGACGAGCCTGTCGGTGATGGAGAAGGGGGCGTATCCGACACCGAAGGAGGTGTCGTTCGCAAGGTGTCCGGAAGCCTTGTAGACTCCGGTCAGGTCGTCGGATCCCATTCCGAGCTTGGCGTCGAGGATGACCTCGGAGTCGACGTCCAGGTTGGGGAAGGTCTTCCTGAGGTACTCCCTGGCGGCCTTCAGCGCGACAGGCTTGCAGGGGAGGGACTTGATGTCCTCGCCCTCTCCGACGTGGGTGGTGGCGCGTCCGACGAGCAGGATGTAGGAGGGGTCGATGATGCATCCGCCTCCGAAGGCGGGAGCGGCCTGACCGGCGGCGATCTGGGTCTCGTCGGTGTTGTGGTGGAGGACGTGTCCGAACTCCTTCTTGTACATCTTGCTGAGGGCCTTACTGACCTCCTCCGCGAGGGCGTCGGCGACGCTGTCGGGATGTCCGATTCCTTTCCTCTCGACGATCTCTACCTTCTTCATGGGTACGGGGATCTCGTTGAGACCCTCTACGTAGATGTTCTTGCTCATCTGGTGTTACACCTCTGAGCGAAAGCAATATTTCCCTGTTAATAAAGGCGATGGCGAGTAATATTCGTAAAAGAATATTCAAATATGAATCCGGGAGATTCGGGATTATGAACAACAGCTTCCCGCCGGTCTCCGACATCAAGCGCATCAGGAAATCCCTGGACATCACCCAGACTGAGCTGGCCGCCGCATCGGGGGTGAGCCAGAGCACCATCGCGAAGATCGAGCGCAACAAGATGTCTGCCAGCTACGAGACCGTGGTCAAGCTGTTCGAGACCCTGGAGGGGATGAGGAAGAACGAGAAGCGCGACCTCACCGCCGCGGACGTGGCGTCGGACAAGGTGGTCACGATCCAGAGCACCGACAGGGTGCATCAGGCCTCCGACCTCATGAGGGCGACCGGCTACTCCCAGCTGCCCGTCCTCATGGGCGAGATCCCCGTGGGAAGCATATCCGAGAAGGGCATCTTCGAGCTCCTCAGGCAGGGGCTGACCATGGAGCAGCTGGCTCAGACCGTCATATCCAAGGTGATGGACGAGTCCTACCCGGTCGTCGCGGACAGCACCCCCATCTCGTCAGTGACATCGCTGATGGGCAGCAGCGGGGCGGTCCTGGTGTCCCGCAAGGGTAAGATCGTCGGCATGATAACGAACGCCGACATGCTGAAGCTCATCTGAGGGCCGACTGGTCATTCTTTTTGGACTGCACGCCGTCGCAGCGGAGTCCCGCCGAGGACAGCGTGAATAGCTCCATGTCGTCGGCGACGTAGGACTCCTTGAAAACCGACCTGGCCTCCTCCTGCACGGCGGAGCGGTCGTCGTAGCGGTTGCTTATGTGCGTGAGTATCAGGAACCTGGCGCCGTAGTCCCTCGCCAGCTCCCCCGCCTGACGGGCGGTGGTGTGGAAATGGTCCGCGGCCTGCGCGGCCTCCGAGTCCATATATGTCGCCTCATGGACCATCACATCGACGCCCGCGACGGCCTCGGATTCGGATTCGCAGGGACGCGTGTCGCCGCTGTACGCGACCCTGTATCCCGGGATGACCGGTCCGATCACATCCTCCGGCCTCACGCCGTTCACGACCTCGCCGTTCTTCAGACGGGCCATGTCCCTTCCGGACGTGACGCCCATGGAACGGGCCTTTTCGGCGTCGAGCTTCCCGGGCCTCTCGCGGTCCTGCAGCACGTATCCCACCGAGGCGATGCCATGATCGGTGGCGTACGGCCTGACCTTCACGCCCCTGACGTCGACCTCCTCCCCGCCGGAGACCTCCATGACCTCCACTTCGTAAGTCGCCTCGCCCTCCGTGACGGACATCATCGCGTCCAGCGCGTGGGCGGTGCCCGGCGGACCGCACACCAGAAGCGGGTCGGTGCGGTTGGAGAGGCTCATGGTCTGGATCAGCCCCGGGAGACCGAAGACGTGGTCCCCGTGGAGGTGCGTGATCAGGACGGCCCGGATCTTCATGAAGGAGAACGGGGAGAGCATCAGCTGGCGCTGCGACCCCTCCCCGCAGTCGAGGAGGATTATGTCGGAACCGCTCCTCACGGCTAAGCATGAGGTGGAATGCTCCTTGGACGGCACCGCGGCGCTCGTCCCCAGAAACAGGATCTCCATCAGTAGTAGGAGTCCAGCTCCCTGTCGGTCTTGGTCTGCTTCTTGAACTCCTTGTAGTGGTCCTTGCACAGATGGACCTGGCGGAGGTCGCTGGACTTCAGGGACAGCGAGGTCTTGGCGACCTGTTTGATGTTGAAGGACCTCTCCGCGGGCTTGTCGCAGCCCGCGACGTCGCAAGTCTCCTCGGCAGAACCGTGCTTTGCCAATGCCATGGGTGGGATAACCCCGTGTCTCGTAGATATATCTGGCTACTGATGCCGCGGACGCCCCGGAACCCTGTCGTCCATCAGGATTATCTACCCAGCACATCAATGCGGGCGCGATGACCAAGGTATCGCCGTCCATGCTCTCCGCCGATTTCTCCAGGCTTGGAGAGGAGCTCGTCCGCGTTGAGAAAGCAGGGGCCGACTGGGCCCATCTGGACGTGATGGACGGGATGTTCGTCCCGAACATAACCTTCGGCGCACCCGTCATCAAGGCGATCAGGAAGTACTCGGACATACCGTTCGACGCACACCTCATGATACAGGATCCCGCCCGCTACATCGACGACTTCGCCGCGGCGGGTTGCGACAGCATCACCGTGCACTGCGAGGCCACCGGGGACATCCACGACGCGATGAGGAGGATCGACAAGAAGGGGCTGAGGGTCGGCATCTCGCTCAACCCGGAGACGCCCGTCGACGACATCCTCCCGTTCCTGGAGCACGCGGACATCGCCCTGGTCATGACCGTCCACCCCGGGTTCGGAGGGCAGTCCTTCATCGAGGACTGCGTCCCCAAGATCGCGGCGATCAGGGAGTGGGCGAACGGCAACAACCCCTCGCTGGAGATCTCCGTGGACGGCGGCATCAACACAGTCACCGGCAGGACTTGCGTCTCCGCGGGAGCGTCCGTCCTCGTGGCCGGCTCGTCTCTTTTCAAACTGGACGACATGGGCCCCACCGTCGCGGAGTGGAAGGGGTTCGGACCGAACCGCGGGTGATCCCATGGGAGTAAACCTTTCGCCCATAACCGAGGCCAGGGAGATAGACCTGGAGTACCTCCGCGGCAAGAGCGTGGCCATCGACGCCTACAACACCATATTCCAGTTCCTTTCCATCATAAGGCAGCCCGACGGGAAGCCCCTCCAGGACTCCCAGGGCCGTATCACATCCCATCTCTCGGGGATACTCTACCGCACCGCCAACCTCATCGAGGCGGGCATAGAGCCGTCATTCGTCTTCGACGGGAAGCCCAACGAGATGAAGGCCGGGACCATCGAGGAGCGCATCGCCCGCAGGGAGAAGGCCATGGTGGAG
>CASFMM010000121.1 GCA_949295765.1 uncultured Methanomassiliicoccales archaeon
TGGTCGTTGATCTGGTAGGCCTGGAACAGCTTGATGGCGTCCGCCTCGGGGGTCTTGTCTCCCATGGAGATCCATGTGTCCGTGTACAGGACGTCCGCGTCGACGCAGGCCTCCTGGGGGTCGTGGGAGGCGATGATCTTGGATCCGTTCTTCTCCGCGATCTTGGATGCGTTCAGCATGATCTCCGCGTTGGGCATGCGCACCGCGGGGCAGCACGCGACCATGTCGATCCCCATGATTGCGCAGGCGTACAGCAGGGAGTTGCAGACGTTGTTGCCGTCTCCGAGGTAGACGAGCTTCTTTCCGCGGAACCCTCCGAGCTTCTCCTTGATTGTCACCATGTCGGCCAGGGCCTGGCAGGGGTGCTCCAGGTTGTCGAGTCCGCTGATGACGGGGACGGAGGCCCACTCGCCGAACTTGTCCATCATCTTGTAGTCGAAGGCCCTGTACATGATGCCGTGGACGAAGCGGCTCATGACCCTGGCCGTGTCCTCGATAGTCTCGCTGTGGACACCCATCTGCATCTTGGACTCGTCGATGTACAGAGCGTGTCCTCCGAGCTCGGTGATAGCCACATCGAAGGAGATCCTGGTGCGGGTGCTGGGCTTCTCGAATATCATCGCGAGGGTCTTGCCCTTGAGCGGGTCCCCGTGGTGTCCGCGCTCGGCCTTGAGCTTGATCGCGAGATCCACGAGCTGAGGCCACTCGTCCTGCATGTCAGAAACTGATATCAGGTCTCTTTTTGCCATGCAGGCGCATCAAAGGGATTGTATTTCACTATTATGTGCAGAAATGGACATCGGAAAATACGGTTGTCCATCTCCGGACAGAAGCTCATCTCTTGACGATGATGCACACCACGTCCTCGTCGGCGACGACATGGTCCATACCGACGGTCTGACCCGGGAACTTGGCGCTCTTGCCCCAGACCATCGCGTAGCGGAAGTTGTTCCTGAAGTCCCTGTGGATGAGCTCGCACACGTCCCCGATGGTGTTCCCGCGTTTGACGATGAGCGGGATGTCCATGTCCGCCTCCTGTCCCTGCGGCTTCAGGTAGATGCGGATCATGTCGATGGTGTCGTAGAGAGCCTGCTTCAGGTCGTCGACCCCGTATCCGGTGGCGGCGGAGATCGGGACGCAGCGGTACTGCTTGTGCATCTCCATGACGGCCTCCAGCTGACCGGGCTTGGCCAGGTCGACCTTGTTGATGGCCATGACCGCCTTGATGTAGACCCTGTTGCCGGCGAGGACGTCCAGCATCTGCTCCACGTCGATGTCCTCACGGACGACCACCGTGGCGTTCACGTGACCGTAGGCGGACGTCATGTCCTTGATCGTATCGACGTCTATCTTAGTGAGCTTCAGCGTGGGCTTGACCAGGATTCCCCCGTGGTCGGAATGGGTGATGACGACGTCGGGCTTCTTCTGGTTCAGACGGATGCCCGCGTTGTAGAGCTCCCTGAACAGGACGTTCATGTTGGGGTTGAAGATGTCGACGACCAGGAGGATGACGTCAGCGGACCTCGCCGCGGCGATGACTTCCCTTCCCCTTCCCTTTCCGCGGGACGCGTCCTTGATAAGCCCGGGCATGTCCAGGATCTGGATCTTGGCGTGGTTGTACTCCATCACTCCGGGCACGACGTCCAGGGTGGTGAAGTGGTAAGCGCCGACCTCCGACTTTGCTCCCGTAAGCTGGTTGAGGAGGGTGGACTTTCCCACGGACGGGAATCCCACCAGGGCGACGGTCGCGTTCCCCGCCTTCTTGACGTAGAATCCCTTGGTCGGGGCCTTGGAGGAGCGTCTCTTCTCCTCCTCGAGGGTCAGCTTGGCGATCTTCGCCTTGAGCTTACCGATGTGACCTTCGGTAGCCTTGTTGTACTTGGTCTTGGAGATCTGGTCCTCCAATTCCTTGATCTGCTCCTCGATGGTTGCCATGGCTCGCTCCGGACCTCTCCCATGCCCAACGCGTATTAAGCCTTTGTTCACTCGGAGTACATCTGGAGGTACTCGGCCACCTTGAACTTCGCGGCATCGCCGTCGATCTCGCCGTCGAGGTAGGCGTCCGCGATGTCCCTGACGTTGGAGCCGATGGTGGAGATGTCCTCCTCCTTCCACTTCTCGGTCAGACCATCGATGATTTCCTCCCCCAGCTCCCCGCACTTGTCGTAGACGGTGTCCCCGAAGAGCCTGACGAAATCCTGCAGGGAGTAGATCCAGTCCCTGACCTCGTCCATGCTGTCGTCATCGTCGGAGAGGGAGTCCGCCTGGTCGACCAGCAGTCCGCTGACGTGCATGAAGTCGGTGCACATCTCCAGCTGCATCCTGATGTCGGGCTCCACCTCGGGGTAGTCCATGAGCAGGTTGAACAGGGTCTCGGCAACGATGGCCGCGTCCTCCGGGATCCTGATGAGCTCGGGCGTCTGTGCCAGGGCGTAGAACAGGGAGTAGACGAACATGTTGGGTCCGGAGTCCTCCCCGTACTCCTCGATGAGACGGGCTATCTCGGACAGTCCGCCGGGGTATGACTCACCCTCTGCGATGCAGTCCACCAACCATCCGGCTACGACGTCGTGCATGCACCTCTCGATGTCCCCGTCGGAGTCCTTCTGCGAGTCCAGGAGCTTGGCCAGCGCCTCCGAGGCGCCATCCGTGTCCTCATCGGCCAGCATGGCCTCGATCCTCTGTATCTCGGGATACCAGGGCCTGTCGCTGTAGTCGACGGGCTCGTACGCCTCGTCCCCGAGGGCTCCTGAGAGCCTGAGCGCGGACTCCACGACGGGCTCCACGGGCACGGCGTTCTCCACCGCGACTGGTTCGAACCTCTGTCCGCAGTGCATGCAGTAGCACTGCTCGTCCTCATCGTCCACAATGGCCTTCTTCTCGCATCCGGGGCAAATCAGGGTCAGGATCGCCATGACCTCCCCAACACCGTCTTTCGTTATATCTTCCACGGTCGAACGTACGGGACGAAGACCCGGACCCCATCTTATTTATGGGATACCCGTTACCTTCAGACGATGACAGAGACAGTGGAGGGCAGGAAATCGCCTCTCGGCGGATTCGTCAGCGATTTCAAGTCCCTTACCCCCAAACAATGGCTGGGGATCGTCGCAGCCATCGCATTGGCGCTCATACTCGAGATCTACATGGGCACCAACTGCATGGGCTTCCTGGTAGTGGCAATAGTGCTCTACATGATCCCCCACCTGCTGAAGGTGATGTCCGTCAAGGTCAAGACCGTGATCGGAGTCGTCTTCATCATAGTGGCCCTCCTCGTGGGCACGTTCGCCTTCTCGGGCACGATCGCCCACAACGAGAGCCTGATCGACTCGGACAACGCCCAGATCAAGGACGTGACCTACGACGAGGCCACGGACACCATCGACTTCTACGTCAACCCCGAACTCGAGGGCGACGACTGGGAGGTCATGGTCCAGCACGTCCCCGTGGTGGGAATCTCCTTCGGCAACGCCAACAGGGCCGGTGACACGGCCACCAACACGTACCTCCAGCCGACGGACATGACGCTGGGCGAGGACGGATGGTACCACGGAACGGTGCAGGGCATGGGGCTGCATGAGGGCAGCTACTACCAGATCGGCATCGGAATCGTGGAGAGCCCCGCCGAGGACCACTCCGGAACGATAACCGCGTCCCTGGTGTTCTGGTACGACTACGGAGCCGACGTCACGACAATCTGCCTGGCCGGAACCGCCTACACGGTGGCGTTCGCCATGATCCTGTTCTTCATGATCCTGGTGTTCTCCGCCCTTATGAGGAGCAGCGCCGAGAAGACCCGCGCCAAGATGGAGGCCGAGGGCAGGCTGTACCCCCAGGGATACGGCAGGTGCAAGCAGTGCGGCGCCATGGTCCATGGTTCTCCCCGGAGAGGTCAACTGCAGGAAGTGCGGCGCGTACATCGACGTCCCCGACGAGCTCAGGGTGAAGAAGAAGGACTTCTTCCAGTGCTCCGAATGCGGTGCCGAGGTCCCGTCCGACGCGACCGAGTGCCCCAAGTGCGGCGCGAAGTTCGACGAGGTCCAGGAGAACGTCGTCGTCCACGCCGACGGATCCGAGGACGTCTCCACCGAGAGCGTCGTCTGTCCCGAATGCGGCAGCACCGTCCCCGCCAACGCGGACTGGTGCCCCAAGTGCGGCAAGATGCTCAAGGACTGAACGGGCGAATACACAAACCCCGGCGGGTGACCGCCGGGACCTTACCCTCCGGAAACGGAGGGTGTGAATTTTCCACAAAAACTGAAGATCGAAAAGGAAGGTGTTTCCGCGCAGGGGAATCCCCCGCGCGGGTTTGGATCGCTCACTTCTTCCTCTTGCGGAAGGTGACCTTGGAGTCCTTCATGTTGATGACGGCGTCCTCCAGCTTGGTGATGAGGTCGCTGGATGTCTGGATGAGGTCCCAACCGACCTGCTTCGCCATGACCGCCTCTCCGTTGATGAACAGCCTGGCGCTGATGCTGTACTTGCAGCTGTCGCCGTCGTCGTTGTACCTGGACACGTGCATGTTGAACGACTCGGGCTTGTAGATCTTGGAGATCTTGTTCACCATGCTCTCGATGTCCGCGTAGATGGCGTCCACCGCGTCCTTCTCGTTGTCCTCGAGACCGCTGATCTGCACGAAGAGCATGTCCCTCTCCCTGCAGGCGGCGAGCAGCTCGATGATGTCGTACTCGGTGATGACTCCGACCAGGTCCTTGCCCTCCACCACGGGGAGGGTGGAGATCTTGTTGTCGACCATCATGTCGACGGCGACCGAGATGTCGCTGTCCCACGGGATCGTCTTGACGGATGTCAGGGCGATCGACTCGACCGTGATCTGGGAGCGGGAGCTCTTCTCCAGGTCCCCGATCGTCTTGTTGTCCTTCTTCCAGTTGTTGTCGATGATCTCCCTCATACCGACGATTCCAACGACGTTGTTGGTCTCGTTGACGACGGGGATGGTCCTGTAGTCCTCGCGGATCATGAGGGCCAGGGCGTCGTCCATGAGGTCGTTGACCCTCACGGACTCCACGGGGTTGCTCATGATCTCCCAGACCTTGATCTCCTTCAGGGCCCTGATGTCCCTGACGATCTCGATGAGCTTGGTCCTCCTGATCACGCCGACGACCTTCTTCCCGTTGACCACGGGGAGCTGCCTGCAGTTGTTGGAAACCATGAGCTCGGAAATCTTGGTGATCTCCATGTCGGGCGACACGGACGGGAGCTGACGGATGAAGTTCTTCACCTTGGCATCCAGGGTGACGCTCTTCTTCCTGAGAATCGAAGCGTAGCTGACCATTCCCATGAACTCCCCGTTGTCGACGACGGGCACGTCCTGGTACTTGGTCTCCCTCATGACCGACAGCGCATCGGAGATGCGGTCTTCCGACGAAACCGTCGGGAAGTCGACGGACATGACCCTCTCGATGGATATGCCGTCAATCTGCGATCTGAGCATGGTAATCTTCTTCAGATCCTCTAGGTCCTTTACAGCCATAGAATTCACCTCTGGATGTTGATACGAGGTGCTCCGGATATAATGGTTGTTGGTCTGGATGTTTCCGGATACGGAAAACGATATCCAGACTACGGAAAACGAAGGATAAGGGGTTTGGTGTTGGGGTTTGTCGTCACTGGAGTGACGGGGACTGCGAGGTATTAAATACCGTCAGAGTTCGGCGAAGGGCCTGCCGGCCAGCAGGTCGTCCACGATCTCGGCGACCCTGTCCACGGAGATGCGCTTCTGCTCGGTGGTGTCCCTGTCGCGGATGGTCACGGTGCCCTCGGCGGAGCCTCCGGGGAGGGAGTCGTAGTCCACCGTGATGCACCACGGGGTACCGACCTCGTCCATGCGGGCGTACCTCTTGCCGATGGTCCCAGAGCCGTCGTAGTACGCCTCCACCCTGTGGGAGTGGACCTTGGCGTAGATGTCCCTGGCCATGTCGTCCAGTCCGTCCTTCTCCATCAGCGGGAAGACCCCGACCTTGATGGGGGCGACGGCGGGGGCGAGCCTGAGGACGGTGTAGTCCTCCTTCTCGTCGTGGGAGTACGCGTGCTCCAGCACGGAGTAGAATATCCTGTCGAGTCCGTGGGACGGCTCGATCACATGGGGTATGACGCGCTCGCCTGCAACCTTCTCCCTGACGGTGGCGACCTCGAAGAACTCGTCGGTGAGCTCGATGTCCTCGCCGTCGACGCTGACGACGAGCTTCCCGTCCTTCACGGCGGAGGGGTCCATGGACTCCATGGCGGCGGCGATGGCCTTCGCCTTCCCCTTGAACGCGGGTCCGAGGGCCTTGTGCTTGGCGCGGACCTTCTCGACCTCCATCTCGCGGGGCTCGTCGAACCTCTTGAAGTGGGTGAGGTCGGCACCGGAGAACTCGGCGTGCCTGGAGAGGTCCCAGCATCCCCTGTCGGCGATTCCCACGATCTCGGTCCATCCGTAGGACAGGAGGACCTCGGCGTCCCAGCAGTCCGCGGCGTAGTGGGCCATCTCGTCCTGCAGGTGCTCCCTGAACCTGAGCCTGGCGGGGTCGATCCCCACGCGGGTCAGGAGCTGCTTGGTGGTGTAGACGAAGTACGCGAGGACGCGGTTGGCGATGACGCCCTTGTCGACCGCCTCCTTCACCGTCATGGTGACGGGCTCGCAGGTGGTGTTGGGGATGAGGTCCAGGGTCTCGTTCTCGATCTCGTGGAACCTGGGCCAGTCCTTGTCCTCCGGGTCCACGAAGAGCTCGACCTCCATCTGGTTGAACTCCCTCATCCTGATCATGCCCTGGCGGGGGGCGATCTCGTTCCTGTAGCTCCTGCCGGTCTGGATGACTCCGAGGGGCATCTTCTCCCTGTTGTACCTGTAGAGGTTCGGGAAGTTGACGAAGATCCCCTGGGCGGTCTCGGGCCTGAGGTAGCCGACACGGGCGGACCCGGGTCCGATGTGGGTCTTGAACATGAGGTTGAACTCCTCGACCGGTCCGAGGTCCCCGCCGCAGTCGGGGCACTTGATGTTGTGCTCGACGAAGGCCTCCTCCAGCTGCTTGGCGGAGAGGACGTCGGCGTTCTCGTAGAAGTCCTTGACCAGGTGGTCGGCCCTGAAGGGCGCCTGGCACTTGGTGCAGTAGGTGAGGAGGTC
>CASFMM010000122.1 GCA_949295765.1 uncultured Methanomassiliicoccales archaeon
CACACCATCGACTTCAGGAGGCTGAAGGGCTGCGTGGAGACCATGGTGAAGAGGGCCAAGCCGGAGATGTTCGGGGGTGTCGCCGATGGAGATGCCCGATGAGGTCTCCGGGAGGCAGGTGGTCCTGTGGGCGCTGATCGGGTCGCACAACTACGGTCTGGAGACCGAGTCCAGCGACGAGGACCACATGGCCTTCGTCGCCCCTCTGTTCGAGGATCTCTATCGGGGCAGGACCTATCACTCGCAGACGGTCACCCTGACAGACGACCTGATGGTCCATGACGTGAGGAAGGTTCCCGATCTCCTGTGGAAGTCCAACCCGTCCTTCATGGAGGTGCTGTTCTCCAGGGACATCACGGTCCCGGACACATTCGCGGCACCGTACATCAGGCACATCGTCTCAATGAGGGGCAGGATCGAGACTATGAACCTGCCTGTGATGTGGAGGACAACCATGGGGATGCACCTGTCCAGGATGGGCAGGCTGGAGAAGGGGACGGAATCGACTCAGCCCCTTGTAGACAGGTATGGCTACGACACCAAGCAGGCGATGCACGCAATCAGGTCCCTGTGGGTCCTGAGGAAGTTCGCCGACTCAGGTTTCAGGGACTTCGGAACCGCCATCACGGCCGCTCCCGACGAAAGGGAGTGGCTGCTGGCGATCAAGTCCGGCCGGTACACCCTCGGAGAGTTCAGGGAGTACGCGGACCGGACGCTGAAGGAGACCGAGGAGCTGAAGCCGCTGTTCGAGGACGTTGAGCCGGACAGGGAGACGTTCTCCGAACTCGACGCGACAGTGATGGACCTGGTCAGGGATGCCATCGATCAGGAGCAAACGTTTTGAGAAGGGGGCGGGAGACCGCCCCCGGAAGAATTCAATCCATCTCGGAAGTGTTGATGAACATCATCTCCTGGTCCGGGGTCAGGCTGTAGATCTTGGTCTTGGACCTGTCGTCGCAGGTTATGTATCCCTTCTTGTACAGGTCCAGCACCTTCCTGTACACCTTCTTGTCCGAGAACCCGGTCTCGTTCATCATCTCCATGACAGTGCCGCAGCCGTTCACCATGGCCGTGAGCAGTGTGACAGAGTCCCCGTCCAGCTTCCCGTAGTTCTTCATGTGCGGGTTCATCTGCTTCCTGTCTGGTCCAGCTTCCGTCCTGAAGGAGTAGTAGACCACCAGCCTGCTGTTCAGTCCGAAGTAGTTCGCCTGTGCGGCATGGAACGGGCTGGCGAACGTGATGTCCACGGTCAGGGTCTTCTGGGGCATGCTGAGGACGTCGTTCAGCTCGAACATGAAGTCGCGTCCCTCAGGGGGCAGGGACCTCACGGCGGCCCTTCCGCCGTTCCCGAACAGGGACACGATGTCCTCCTCCGTACCATCTCTTTTGCCGTACCTGAACACCAGGACGTCCGAGTCGTAGTACTGGAGGAGAACTGCCCTGCTGAAGCTGTCCAGAGCTCTGCCGTCACCTTGCGGCAGGAACACGATCGTTCTGTCGTTTACGTCCTCCATATTCTCACTATCACGGGAATAAAGAGAAACCATTAATAAATCATTGCATTCTAAGGAGAATCATGAGAGAAGACTCCGCCAGGATGGCTGCCTTCGCGACGGGACAGCCGACAGAGGTCTACCTGGACGACTCCAGATCCGGGGAGAGGGTGGCGGACGTCTACGAAGTCGACTCCATCTCGTACCCCATAGACGAGGAGGAGATAGCCAGGAAGCTGGTGGCGTCGGGGAAGAGGAAGCTGGTGTACACAGACGGGCAGACCGTCCACTTCTTCAAGCTCGTTGCCGGCACCGCGACGGAGATCGCTATCACTCCGACAGACACCCGTGACATGTCGGCGGAGGTCAAGCGCATCCTGTCCGTCTACAAGAGGAACAGCCGTTCCAACAGGGAGGGCTGCCACATCGACATTCTGAAGGGCCTCATACTGTTCACGCACGGTGCGAACCCGAGTTCGCGCGAGGATGCCGAGGGGGAGCTGCGTCGTATATTCGCGGAGTCCTCGGCGGACCTCGATCCCGGAATCGCGGACTGGGAGCCTCTGGACCATGCGATCAAAAGCCTGGTGGAGAACTGCCCCGATGCCGAGCCCGGGGAGTTGGGATCCGCATATCTGGATGTGTTCAAACACGAGACATATCGCGACCGTGATTTCATGGGCTCCGATGTTCTCGGAAAAGTCTTCTCATCATTCATCGAAACCCCTTGTTCTATGTATCATATCCTTCCTCATCTGGCCGTATCCCTTCCGTACGGATCCGTACTCCATGCCTACACAGAGGGAGGCGAGATCGTCAGGCTGATCTGCGCCCTCATGGGGGTGAAGGATGTGGTGGACGACCCGTCCAAGATGGAGCTCGCGGACACAGTCGCCGCCTTCAGTCACACCGTCAGGGATCGCGAATCTGAGAACATCCTGGCAGACCTGGTCGATCGTATGCCAGAGCACGGCAGGCTCGTGATCGTCAACACCGGCAGCATTCTCTTCAACATGAGGTCCGAGAGGTTCAGGGAGAAGATCAGCAGTGAATGCGCGCTCAGATACGCGATACGCATCAAACACGGATTCGGGCTACACGGCCCGTTCGATGCAGTGGTCCTGGTCATCGAGAAGACCAGGGACATCGCTCCGACGGAGTTCGTCACAATCCCGGAGAACGTGGACGGCACAGGCGACTGGAGGGAATGGCCCGGGGTCCAGATGTCGACGACATCCGACTACGGGACCGACTGGAGCGCGCCGTTCGAGGCATGCTGCTGCATCGAGCCCAGGGAGGGAAACATCCTCGGCAACGTCGCCGAGGTGAGGAAGGGGACGATGATAACGTCCTCGGAGCTCTTCCCGTCCAACGCCATCTCGGGCATCCCGTACGTGACGCCCAAGAACCTCACGAAGGACGGCCTGGACCTGTCCATGGCGAAGAAGGCGCCGGGTTCCGTCAGGGCCATAGCGAAGCCGGGCGACATCCTGATCACATGCAACTCGTCGGTCACGAGGATCTACCGCATGAAGTCCAGCGATCCCGTCGTGGCGCCGTCTTACGCCTTCGCGATAGTGAGGCCCAACAGCGACATCTACTATCCGGAGTTCCTGGAGCTGTACTTCAACACGAAGGACTTCCAGGAGCAGGCCGAGGAGAGGCAGTCGGGGGAGATGATGGTCTCCCTCTCCGCATCGGAGCTCTCCAAGATCGTCATACCCGAGGTGGACAAGGATACCCAGGCGGATATGATCGACTCCTACAGGGAGGCCGTGATGAACGGCAGCGAGTCCGACCCGGATGTCGTGATCTTCGGCAAGGAGATCGGAGATGACGGGGAGCGAGACCGTCCGTGAGCGCGCGGACCGCTGCGTCGAGAGCATACTCGTGGGACACCGTATCATCATCAGGGAATCCGGGAACGCCCACGAGGAGGGACTGGAGGATGCGGTGTACTCAAGGGGTCCCATCCAGGGTCTGGTCGATGCGGGGGACTTCATAGACGACCCCTTCGAGTACGCGGCGCAGGCCTTGGAGCGCATCTCCACGATGCATCCCTTCGCCGAGGGCAACAAGCGCACGGCATTCTTCACGACGCTCTGCATCCTTAACTGGGCGGGGTTCACCCTTCCGGACACCGATGCGACCTACAGGTTCGCCCTGGAGACCTCCATGGGCATGCACGATGTGGAGGAGATCGGAGCCTGGCTCAGGGAGAACGCGGTCGCCCTCCAGGCAAAGGACGATCGCTGAGGTTCCGGGATCAGGACACGGCGAATTTAGGA
>CASFMM010000123.1 GCA_949295765.1 uncultured Methanomassiliicoccales archaeon
CATTGTCAAAACAGCACTGCTGCTCGCAGTCGTGCTGTCCGTAACGGCCTTCGCGGTCGGAACACTGTCGGAGGACAGCGATGCCGTGAGCAACACCTATTCTGGCGACGGATACACACTCGCTTACACTCTGGAGAACAACGAGATTACGATTACTGGATTCTACCCAGGTTCTGATTTCGATGGATCAGTTATTTTGGATAAGATCGAAGGATACTCTGTAGTGGCTATCGAAGATCATGTTTTCCAAACGACTAAACTTAAGAGCATCGTCCTTCCCGATACTCTTAGAACCATTGGAGAACAGGCTTTCGGCGGATCCGGACTGACGCAGTTGGTTGTTCCGAACAGCGTGACATCCATAGGAAGGGCTGCTTTCAGCTTTTGCCAGGATCTTGAGCTCTTGATCATTGGAGAGAAGGTTTCCACACTATCTTTAGCATTCTTGGATAATCGTAATCCGTACGATGTCAATTTGATTTATTTGAGTTCCACGGATGACCAGGATATAAGTAATAATCTGAGAGACGTATATACTGACAACCCCTCACTTGCTCATTTCAAACAGGTTCCTGATTGGGCAAAAGAATCTGATCCCCTGTACTCTTTCACATACGACGACACTGAAATGACATTCAGTCTCGACTCTGATGTCGCCAGTCTGATTTCAACATACGGTGGCGAGATCACCTACGAGTGGACACGCACAGGCGGTTCTGTCGATAACGCAACAGGTACACTCACATCCGGTTCGTCATCCACGACCCTTGAATTCGATATCACGGACCTCTACACAATAACGGTCACTATCGACCTCAAGGATGGGCAGAAGCTGTCTTTCACCGAGACGCACAACACTGACGAAAACAAGTCCATGGTCTGGTTCATGAACGGCAGCACGACACATGACTACGCAATGGTTGATGACGGAGAGACCGTTCAGGAGATTGCAGGTCCGTCTGTCGGAGGCTTGAACTTCATCGGATGGTACGAAGAGAACGCTGACCAGCCGTTCAACTTCGAGACCCCCATCAACAATGACCTTTCGTTGCACGCCAAGTTCGAAGTTGCCCCGTTCGAAGTCGACATCGTCGCCTACAACAGTGCAACGGCATCCGGATTCCAGGCCGATGTCACCGAACACGGCCAGATCAGTTACACTTACTCCTGGACCGTCGATGGTGTCGAGCAGGACAAGGCTAATCTTCTGCTTCGCCCCGACATCTCCCTCCAGTACACCCTCACCGTCACAGCCACCTACGACGGGGATATGGAAAAGGCCACCACGAAGACCGTTCCGGTCCTGACGGACGCACCCGTCGACTCCCTCGGAGGAGAGGTCAGGGTGTTCTTCGGCCCTGCGATCGGATCCATGAACGACTTCCGCTTCTCCGGTACCGACTCGACCATCTACCTCCCGGAGGGAAGCTACGAGGTCTGGTACCACCAGGAGGGCTACACATGCCCCCATGAGAAGATCACCGTGACCGAGGGAGCCACGAACAGCGTCGAGCTGGAGGTCGAGGAGGCCCCGGAGGTCGATCCCGCGCCTGAACCCGAACCTGAAGAGCCGGGCATCGATGTCCCGCCCTGGGCATGGGACGACGATGACGACTATGTCCCGCCGATCGTCCCTTCCCAGACCGACGACTCCGGCGACGACGACACCACGACCGTCGTCGCCTGCGCCGCCGCAGCCGTCGTCGCAGCCCTCATGACGGCCTTCCTGATCCTCGACAGAAGGCACTGAGCCCCACAACAACACCCTTCAGGGGCCGTCCCAAGACGGCCCCTCCAAACTGTTTCCACCGTACCCTTATATCCCGTCCAGGTCGTTCTCCTGGCCATGACATCATACCGCCTCCCCGACGGCACCGTCGTCGGACCCGAAGAACTCCCGGAGATCATCAAGTCCGGGTACTACACCGCGAAGGACTTCGACGAGTCCCTCGACCGCTCCAACGGCCCAGTCACCGCACTCGGGATGCAGTTCAAGGCGTCCGAGATACTGCTCAAGTTGAAGCCCGACCTGTACTCCATCCTCTACGACGAGGACGTCGACGAGATCATCGAGGAGCACCTGAAGGACTACGGGATCGAGGAGATCGGGGACTGAGTGAGAGCCTCACTGGGTGTGGATCCCGTAAGCGGCCAGCACTATGCTGGCTATTCCTATGGCGAGAGCGACGGCTATGCCCAGCTTGGTGAGGAGGTCCGTTCTCGTCTCCGCCTTCGAACGATGCTCGTTGTCGAAGTGATCTTGCGAGATTCAACGGGTCGGCCTGTAGACGCTCCCCAGCATTCTTCTCCTGTGCTTGAACTTCTTCCCAAGAGTGCTGGCAACGGCGTACTCCCTGCCACCGACCAACCTGATGTCGATGTACGACGACTCGTAGAGACGGTACAGGGCTTTCCTCTCCTCGGGGCTGATGTCGGTGCCCACATAATCTCCGTCGTAGAACCTGGAGAAGACTCTGAGCATCGCCTTGCCTTCGGGATCAGTATACATTACACCACCGTCTTCCGTCAGTACGATGTGTGGATATGAACGTACTTCAATCCTTCCGAGGGACTGTCGGTATGTTTGTAGAATCGAGGGTGGCACGGTATCGGCCCCGTGCCGGGGCCTTAAGGGGTTTCATCAGGCTTTGTCTCACTGCCTCCTGTCGATGATCAGGAAAGCGGCGAGGAGGGCTGCGACCACAGCGGCTGCGGCGCATGCCACGATGGTAGTGGTGTTGTCATCGCCGGAGTCCTCGGTCTGAGAGGGGACGATCGGCGGGACGTAGTCGTCATCGTCGTCCCAGATCGGCGGCATGACGTACGCCACATCGTAGCTGATGTGGAACGGAGTGTTGTGGTCGGTCACGATGACCACCGAGTTCCCAGACAGGTATGCGTGCTCCTCCCTGATCTCTCCTCCCGCTTCGGAGTAAACGTAAAGAGAGTCCTCCACGACGGAGTACCCGGACTCCACCACCAATGGGACGGTGATGGTCACCTTCATGTTCGCATCGCTCACGCCGGAGATGTACAGGTCGAAGGACATGTCCGCCGGGGACTCGATGACACGGTATCCAACGGTCACGTCGCCCTCGACGGTACCTGCGACGGTCACGCCGGCGGTTCCGAAGGAGAGGTCAAGGGTGACGTTGTCGAACTTCCCGTCGGATGCGGGGATGACGACCGTCGTCCCCTCGGCGAAGTACTCCACCACCTGGTTGTTGGATTCGATGATGGTGTCGGACGTGTCCGCCTGGACGGGTCCGAAGCTGCCATCCGCGTTGGGCACGACGGCGTATCCGGGTGCAGCGTATTCGGAGACATCGGATGAGAATGAGCCTCCGGCGATCGAGACGTCCCCTCCGCCTGCAGCGTTCTCGCTGACCGCATCGACATTCGAAGGGGATATGAAGCTGCCGCCGCGGATGTCAGTGACAGCCGTGGCTGTGCTCGTCCCGCTATCGAACCCGATCCTCGCAGCAGACCTGTACGCTGTCTCGAAATTGCCACCTGTGACGGTCACTTCAACCTCATTGCTGTACCTGGGTTCGATGTAAAGTGCATAATATGATGTGGAGCCGTTCGGATGGTTCTCGCAAGCGGTTGTCTCGAAAGTTCCGCCTCTGATGTCCGCCGAACCACCGACGATGGATAGCGCTCCCTGGACGCCGGTCACGATGACGGAACCCTCCTGCGACTCGTCTATCAGTAGATATGCACCGGGTGATTCTGTACCACTGCGAACTGTATATCCCCAGTTTTTGGAGTCACACGAAC
>CASFMM010000124.1 GCA_949295765.1 uncultured Methanomassiliicoccales archaeon
CCTCTCCGTAGCACCAGTCGGCCACGAGGAGCTCGATGCGGGCGTCGTGGGGGTCCTGGTAGTACATCAGGCTGACGTTCTCGGAGAGGTACATGGTCCAGAGGCTGTCCTCGACCTCCCTCCATCCGGAGTCGCCCATGGGCGGGAGCGCGTTGCCGTTCCCGATGGATTTCACCAGGTTGGCCACGGCCACGGCGTCGCGCATCTTGACCGCGTTGATATGAGCGTCGGAGGCGGTCATCGCTGATCCCTCCCGACGAAGCTGCGCTCGAGGCGGTAGGTGTTGAGTTGCGCCTCCAGTGCGAGGCTGATGACGTCCCTGACGGAGTCGCGGTACTGTTCGAGCTGCTCGTCGCGCTTGTACGGGTCGTACCTCATGCAGGTGTCCAGTGCGGAGCACTCGAAGGGCACGGTGTCCGCCTTGTTGGCGATGAGCTTGCTCAGCGTCTTGATCCTCTCAATCGGCACTACTGCCGAGTGGATGCGTGCATCGTCGAGAGACTCGTCGATGTACGCCATTATGCTGTCTATTAGATTCCTTATCATCTCGGATTCCCCCTGTGTGGGGACAATCTTCCCGGTGGTCTCCGGCTTCATTGGTAGCCCTCCGGCGGTTTCCCGTCGGACCTGGGGCCGTTCCCCTTGTCCAGCGGGTATTGATCGAAAGTGGTCTGATTGGCCGATAGAATGCGGTGATGCTGCGCGTTGATGCTGATCTGGGCCATGTCGCGGTCCATCTCGTACATCCTGTGGACGATGCGGGCGAGCATGTCCACCTTCTCCATGAGGTCGGCCAGGTTCTCCTTGGTCGCGGGCCACTCGGCCCACATGGTATTCACGCGCTGGCGGGTCTGGGGGAGGTCGCGCATCGCCTGGATGTAGTCGGCGCGGTTGGTCTCCAGCTCGGAATAGCCTGGGGATTTGTCGGCCCAGAGCCCGTCGCCGTTGTCGACGAACGCACCTCCGGTGAGCTCGTCGGCGAGGTCGTTCAGCGGTCCGCGGAGCGCGCGGTGGATGTTCTGGGGATCGATCTCGTTGGAGGGGGCGTACATGCCCATCTCGTCCTTGGCGAACACCCATCCGGCGTATCTCTCGAGCCAGATGAGGACGGGTGTGCAGGCCGCGACGATGGCGAAGACACACGCCTTGGGGTCGTCGGCGGCCTGGGGGCTCACGGGGACCTCGAAGTCCGGATTGACGTAGAAGAAGCGCTTGCCGGTGCTGGTAAGCTGGTAGCGGATGTGGTACGTCTTCCCGTATTCGAGGACGAACGCGTCCAACCAGTTGCGCGAGCCGTCGAGCTCGTACTCGGTGTCCTTTCCGAAGATCGTCTGCTGGAGGGTCACGGACTCCCCCGTCCTCGGGTCGGTGTGGATGTAGCTGGTGGAGTTGATGGATCCCTGTCTGTCGACGACAAACTGGAGCCAGGAGCCCGCAAGGTGGACGGAATACCCCTGTTCAGGGGTGTTAACCGTTTTGACCCCCTCATTTGATTCGGAATGTTCCGGTTGAGAGGTTGCCCCCCTGGTTCTCTGAATCGACCTAAGATCGCCCGTCTCCTTCTTCAAACGGGCCTGTATCGCCGATTCGACGTAGGGGAAGCGGGGCCCTGTCGAGTAGAACTTGTCGCGCTTGGATCTGTCGACGAGAGTGACGTATCCCGCCTCCATCAGCCCCTTGACGGTCTCGCAGACCGTCGAACTGGGCATCATGAGGTGGTCTGCGACCATCTTCTGGGTTCTCTTGAACCCGTTCTTGTCCAGTCCGAGGAGGGAGATGAGGACGCGGATCTGATTGTCGGTGGGACCCTTGCTCGACTTGCGGGACACTTCAACCACACAGCTTGATTCGGCTTGATTCGGAAGTCCGAATCAAGGATGCTATCTCAGGCATGGCCAGACGTCCGAATTGTCCTGATTCGAAAGCCGAATCAAGAGGGCTCTGCTTATAAAGGGCAGAGCGGAATCCGAACGTCCCTGTGACACGGGATTCGGCTGCGGATGCTGCGAGGCAAACGCTCAGTTCGAACCCTCCTGACAGTCCGCTCCGCTGGCGGAGGGGTTGGCGTAGTAGACGCCCGTGTTCATCGCTCCCAGGACCAGACCCTGGGCCTGTCCCTCGGTGACGCCCCACTCCCTGTTGAGGTCGGCGGCGGTGCGTCCCTCGAAGCCGGGGCCGGTGAGGAAGTACCCTCCGAAGCCGCGGAAGATCAGGACTGTGCCGTCGGTGGCGTCGTCGTAGTAGCAGTGCCTGGGCAGGTTCCCGAACCTGAAGAGGTCGGCGACGGCCTCCCTCTCCCCGCACAGGGAGCAGACCCAGACGTCTTTCGACCTGGACAGGGCGTTGCGGCCCTCCTCCGGATCCAGGGTGTCGTGCCCGCACAAGGGGCAGAATCTGGAGGGGGCGGGGGTCATGCCCCCACCCCCTCGGAGCCCATCCCATCGAAGACGGCGGCGGTGACCTGCTTCCAGTCGACCTCGGAGGTGAAGAAGGTCCTGGGGTTCAGAACGCCGGGTCTGGGCTCCAGCACGTCGTACATCATGTCGTAGTTGTTGGCGAAGAGCTTCTCGAGCCTCTTGGCGGTGTCCGCGACGATGTCGTCCCTGGACATGCCACGGGACGAGTCGTCCCTGATGTGGTCCTCGACCAGCTCCCTCACGAAGCCCAGTCCGAGGACGAGCTCCGTGAGCTCCCTTGTCTTGTTCTCGTCGCATCCGCCTCCGGGAGAGCGTTCCATATTTTGTTCGGAGGCGATGCGACCGAGTGTGTCCCCGACGCCGGGGATCGAGTCGGGCTCGATCTCCAGCATGAGGGTGCCGCCGTCCGTCTTCACGTCGTGTATGTGGTACCAATCCGATCCGACGGTGAGGTAGAGGACGGTCCTGAGACCGGACTCCTCGCCCCATGTGATGATGTTACGACTGTCATAGATGATGCGGACCTCGGGGTACCCCGGGACCCTGGCCACGGCCATGAGGTCGGCCACCACCTTCGGCCCTTCGGCCACGAAAACTCCCTCATGTTCGCGGTTCTTCCTCAGCTCCAGCGAACGTATGTATTTGATCTTATTCTTGCCTATCATGTCGTTTTATTCGCTTATTGCTGACAAAACTACTAAAAAATTATTACTTTTGCACGGTAAAGCTCGATTAAGTGGTCAAACAAGCCCTACATATGCTCAGGCGGTGCCTCGCGCTGCTGCCGGCCGTTGCGCTCCTGGCGGGGTGCTCGGCCTCAAGGTTCGTGCCCGACGGCAGCTGGATGCTCGACGACGTGTCCGTAGAGTCTGACACGAAAGAGCTGCACCCCGGCCAGTTTGAGCCTTACGTCAGGCAGAAGGGCAACGCCAAGTGGTTCTCGCTGCTTAAGCTGCCCCTGGGCGTCTACTCGCTCGCCGGCAGCGACACCACCAAGTGGCTCAACCGCACGCTGCGCAACATCGGCGAGGCGCCCGTGCTGTTCGACTCGGCACAGGCCGAGCGCACCTGCGCCGACCTGGCCGAGGTGATGCACGGCATGGGCTACGTCAAGGGCACGGCCGACTATGCCGTGGAGCACGGCCGTAAGAAGAAGATGGACGTGGTCTACACCCTGCACCCCGGCCCCCGCTACCACGTAGACAGCATAGCCTGCGACATACAGGACGAGGCCATAGCCGCCGTATCCGACGCCGTCAGAAGAAGCCGTGCCGGACTGCAGAACGAGAAAAGGCCTATAGGTTCGTTCCTGTTCATGGGTACGACCGGTGTCGGCAAGACGGAATT
>CASFMM010000125.1 GCA_949295765.1 uncultured Methanomassiliicoccales archaeon
ATGTTCGGCAAGGTCTGCAAGCCCATGAACCCCATGGGCCCCTGCATGGTCTCGGCGGAGGGCAACTGCAGCATCGCCTACAGGCTCGGACCCAAGAGGTACTGACATGACGAAGATATACGCAGAGACCAAGCTGATGAAGAGGATACTCATAGTGACCAACGACTCCACCGTCTTCCTGGTGAAGAACCGCATCGCCACAGCCTTCGAGCTGTTCGGCGGGAGGGTGACCGAGGTCAAGAAGCTGGTCGAGCGCCTGGACACCGCCGTCGACGACAGGGGCCAGAAGCTCTGCGACGTGTCCTTCGGCGTCATAACCACCAAGTACGGCTTCGTTCCGGGGAACTACCAGATCATGGAGTACCCGGACGTGATGTCCAACAGGGACGAGTACCTCCAGGCAGACCTGGACAAGAACTTCGTGTCGCAGACGTCGTTCATGACCAGGCCCTTCGACAAGGTCGTCCTGTGTGTTCCGAAGGACATGTTCGCCATGTTCCTGGACGCAGACGAGATCGAGAACGGCAAGGTCATCGCAGTCACCAGCCCCGACTTCAAGGAGGAGTGCGAGAAGCGCGGGTGGACCTTCCTGGAGAGGAAGGGCGCCAGGGTCGGGGACGCCAACGCCGACGAGATCGAGAGGCTCGTCAGGGAGCTGTGCGCCTGAGCGCGCGCAGCTCTTCCTTCTTCTCCTTCGAGACGCGTCTGGACTCCCTTATCTTCTGGATGGACTTGTTGTGGGTCCAGACCTCCATCCTTCCGGAGCGTATCAGCTCCTCAGTCATCTCCGGATGGTTCACGTACACCATCGACACCGCCCATGCGGCGCCCATCCTGTAGTAGTATCCCGGATGGTCGTGCGTCGCTATGTCCTCCAGCAGTAGGCGGCAGTGCTCCCCGTCCTTGAAGAGCGACATCCTGGCTATCAGCGAGACCCTCATCCTGTACTCCTCGCCGGAGTCGATGAGCGACGAGAAATAGTGCCAGACCTCCTCGGACTCCTCTTTCCGGAACCTCCAGGAGTTGCAGAATATGTCGCAGGTGGCCCAGTTGTCCACGTAGTCCAGGAAGTCCTCGGTCAGGCGGATCCTCTCGGCCGCAGACACGGGTGCGGTGGCTATGACGACGCCTCTGAGCATCTCCTCCTCGAAGCTCTCCGGCTCGCCGTCGAGGACCTGTCTCCAGTCATCCCCCACGACCTGTCTGGCTATGTCCCTGATGACGGGCACGCGGACGCCGATGATGCGGTCCTTGCCAGGCGTAAGCTTGGAATTGAACTCGGCCAGGTCTGGTTTCGCGGCGTCGCGGAGCATCCCGCGGAAGTCCACGGTCAAGCGTTCTCCCTCTCGAAGTCCAGGAGCCTCCTCTTCATGCTGGAGCCTCCGGCGTAGCTACCCACGCCCCCGGTGGAGGGAACGACCCTGTGGCAGGGGATGACGATCGGGATCGGGTTCTCCGCGCATGCGGTGCCCACGGCGCGGTAGGCCCTCGGGGATCCGACCGCCTCGGCGATCTGCGCGTAGGTGCGGGTCTCCCCGTACGGGATGTCCCTCAGGGCGTCCAGCACGGACATCCTGAACTCCGAGCCGTCGTAGGACAGGGGGAGGTCGAACTCCCTCCTCTTGCCCGAGAAGTACTGGTTCAGCTGGTCCGCGGCCTCCAGAAGAACGTCGGTCTCCCCCTCGTCCATGCAGGGGAGGTTGCAGTTCGGGAGGTACACGCCTGTCACGTTCCCCTCGCCGTCCTCCGTGATGCTCACGGTTCCGATGAGGGTTATGCAGGAGAGGATACACGGGCCACGCATGAGGGCGTGAATGGGGTTCAATATGTAATAATATGGACGGAAAGCGTGTCCAGCGGACGCATCCACCATCATGTTTTCCTATCCGCTCGCCCTTATCCGGGAGGATGATAATCTGCGCCAGCCGCCGCACCGACATCCCCGCGTTCCATTCCGAATGGATGATGAACAGGCTCAGGGCGGGCTACGCGCTGGTCCGCAACCCCGTGTCCAGGACCACCGTCCACCGCGTGGACCTCACGAGGCGCAACGTGGACTGCATCATATTCATGACCAAGGACCCGAGGCCGATGGTCCCCCACCTGAGGGAGATCGCGTCCATGGGGCACATGACCGTGTTCCAGGTCACCATAACCCCGTACGGGAGGGACATCGAGCCGGGCGTGCCCTTCAAGGCCGACATAAGCGACGCCTGCGAGGAGATAGCCGGCAGAATCGGAAGGGACAGGATGGTGTGGAGGTACGATCCCGTGATCCTCAACTCCAGGATATCGATGGAGTACCACCGCAGGAAGTTCGACATGATGTGCCGCGAAGCCTCCAGGTGGACGGACCGCTGCGTATTCAGCTTCGTGGACATCTACGGCAAGCTGTTCAGGCTGAAGGAGGAGGGTGTGATCCGCAGGGTGTCGCCGGCGGAGATGGACGCCTTCGCGGAGATGGCCTCCAGGACCGCGGAGGAGTACGGAATCACGCTCTCCTGCTGCTGCAACGCCAGGGACTTCACCCGGTTCGGCATAGAGCCCAGGGGATGCGTCGACAGGGAGATGATGCGCGCCCTGAACATCCCGTACGAGACGCAGACCGTCCCGGTCCGCGAGGGATGCAGGTGCGTGAGGAGCATCGACATCGGGGAGTACGACACCTGCGGGCACGGATGCGTGTACTGCTACGCCGGCCGCGGCGACGTCGACCCGTCCAGGCGGCGCCTGTACTCGGACGACACCGAGTTGCTGTGGGGCGCGCTGATGCCCCGGGACAGGGTCGTGGACCTGAGGGGAAGGGACGCCGGCCGCGTCGACGATTATATATGAACGGGTGCATCGCCCAGGCATGGATCCGCTGAGCCTCGTACTCATCGCCGTCGGCCTGGCCATGGACGCGTTCGCCGTGTCCATATGCAAGGGCCTGGCGATGAAGAAGCCCGGTCTCAAGGCGATCCTTGTCGTCGGGATATGGTTCGGTTTCTTCCAGGCGCTGATGCCCGTCATCGGGTACTACCTCGGAAGCTCTTTCTACGACTACATAGCGGATTACGACCACTGGATAGCGTTTATCCTGCTGGCGGTGATCGGTGTCAACATGATCCGCGAGGCCCTCTCCGACGAGGAGGAGGGGGTTGACGACAGCACCGGGTTCAGGACCATGCTCATCCTGGCCATAGCCACGAGCATCGACGCGCTGGCGGTGGGGATATCGCTGGCCATGACCGGCGACGACATACTGACATCCGCGGTGCTGATAGGTGTGATAACGTTCCTCATCTCCGCCTTCGGCGTGAAGATCGGCAGCGTGTTCGGTGACAGGTTCGGAAAGAAGGCCGAACTGGTCGGCGGTGTGATCCTGATCGTGATCGGACTCAGGATCTTACTCGAGCACCTGGGGTTCCTCTGAATCCCTGACCTCGTCCTCGTCCAGCAGGAGGCACTTCCTGACATAGGCGTCCACGGCGACGTCGAGGTCGACGGGGGCCTCGTCAGACGACTTCCTGGACAGGAGCTTGCCGACGATGCCGTCGGTGCGGTGGGGCATGAGGGCGGCCAGGCGCTCCTCGTTCTCCTTTAGCCTGTCGTCGTCCCACTTCTCCATGACCGAGCGCATCTCCTCGACGGTCATGTCCGGTCATCCCGGCGGTGTAGGACCTGAGTCTCTGGGCGATGAGGTCGTAGACGTGGGCGTCCTCCATGTCGTCGTCCTCGTAGGTCTCGCTGTCGTAGCCGATGGCGGCCAGGTACTCGTCGATGATGTGGGGGAGGCACCAGTAGTTGCGGTGGTACGCGACCACCCTGCGGAACAGCTGCGGGATGATCTCGTTGAAGCCCTCGTTGCCCGAGACGTCGTTCCTGCCGAGGATCTTCCTGTATTCCATGTAGACGCTGTAGTAGAAGAACGCCCTGCAGGACTCGTTGGTGTTGCTGTGGATCTCGTCGCACAGTTTGTCGATGTACTTCACCGGATGGAACTCGACGAACTCCTCCTCCTTGTCGAAGATCATCTCCGAGATGCAGCGCGTCATGAGGCAGACGTAGGCGTCGATGTTGGTGTAGACGGACAGGAGCTCCAGCCCCCTCTTCCAGTCGTTGAACGCCTTGCCGTCCTCCCCCTCGTGGGCGTATATCGCGCCCCTGAGGAAGAACGCGTCGAAGTCGGTCTCCTCCGAGGCCTTGAGAATGTCGTCTGCGAGAGTCAGTGCCTTCTTGGGGTTGTCGTCCTCCAGGGCGTCGAGCGCCTCCCTGAACGTGTCCTCCAGCTCACCCGGGCGGATGAAGTGGCGCATGCTCTCGCGGTCGGTGTAGATGCTCTTTCCGCACCCTTTGCAGAGGTACTTCGACTCGTCGCTCGAATCGATGTCGCCGCCACAGTACGGGCAGAACATCAGTGCGAAATCCATGAACCACAATTTCCCAGAGGGTATTTTAGGGTTACCAATCGGGATTAGGGGGTAAGAGGGGGATATATCCGATTTTCAGTCAGCGTCGGAGCGAAACCCGTCATGTAGGGGATAAAAGGTCAGGTCCACGGGAGACGGAGGTGTG
>CASFMM010000126.1 GCA_949295765.1 uncultured Methanomassiliicoccales archaeon
CGCATCGGAGAGGTTCGATCCCATGAGTGTTCAGGACGGGACCTACTGCTCGGTCAGTCCCGCCCTCCATCCATCCGGAATATGCCATTAGTTGTGGGTATAAGAACCCACGTTCGGACTCGGCTGAAATCATTATCAAGCCGTCATAGCCATGTTGTTCCAGGTCTCTGTCTCCCAACATGGTCAGATGACCAGGTTCTCCGACCGCTGGGCATGCCTCACCAAACCAATCCCACCAGGGCACGCCCACACACCAGCTCCGTCGGAGACCCACCCGTGTTGTTAACGACAGAAATGTCCGTGTCTCTTCGGCGCGTTCCGTCTGAAGGGAAGCAGACGCAGATCACCGTCTGAACAACCTGAAACCGGTTCTCCTGCGACCGAGACCCGGCTTTCTCCCCTTTGATCTCGGGGATTCTGAGGAAAGCTCCAGCTCTCTGAGAATGATGACACAGTCGTCCCGTAGCTTCGGGATGCTGTCCGTGAGGGTGTCCCACATTATGCTAAGATCGAACGACGGGGTGTCGTAGCTGTGGTCCACACGACACCTGAACCTGTATGCCCCGTGCCAGTCGACTTCCGGATGAAGAGCCTTCGTGTGTTCGGATATTTCGTTGCAGAAGTTCCCTATGACCGAGCTCTTTGCCGCACAGGCGTCTATGGTCTTCTCGTCCTCGATGAAGTCGTCATAGGTCATTCCGGCGATGTACTCGCCGATCTTGTCACAAGCGCGGATGATTCCTTTGAGACGTTCTTTGTCGTCCTTCATAGATCAACACCATGTCCTTCCTGATGGAATCGATGAACTTCTTCGAAGCCCCGGTGGTGGTGATGTCCACATCCTTCCCGAGAGCATCCTCCAGGTCTGTTTCCATATGGCCCAGCTCGAAGTAGTCCCTGATGTCTCCCCGCTCGATACAGAGGTCTATATCGCTGTCCGAATCCGCTTCCCCGCGGGCGTACGAGCCGTACACGTAGACCTTGGGCACGCCGTAACGGTGAGCTATCGGCCCGACCCTCACAGCTATGTCCTCCAACGACAGGACATCGCGTGGCTTGCGGTGACGGATCAGATTCATCCCTGTGACCTCCGATTGGTAATCGCTTTGAGCGTATTAAAAAGGACTTCCGAGGCTTCTGTGTGCATCAGGACATGCCGTGCGCCTGTGCATCCTTCCCGCCCGTATATGAATGGACCTCAGCACCACAATATCGGAAGGCGATTCCAAAAGATACCTCTCCTCGCTCCTCCGAGCTTATAAGGACTTTCCTTTCCAATCATCCCAACCCCGCCTCCCGTTCAAAACCGCCCCCTTCGCTGGATCACCCATACCCGGAACACACGTTCCGGGCATGACCGGCGATCGGTTCCGAGGGGGACCCTATCCCCAGACATCTGCTCCTGCCGACCGCCGGTGTTCCCCTCCGGACCGAATCCGTTATCCCCAGGTTCCCTTATCATCGTCCATGAACCAGAAGATGACGTTCACCGTCACCCTCCCGTCCGGACTGGTGGACGACCTGCCGTACTTCGTGGAGACCTGCGGCTTCCACTCCGATCCGGAGGAGCTCGTCGCCGACAGCGTCCGCGGGCTGTTCATGGAGGTCATCGAAGATGGTGTGGAAAGCCTCTCCCAGTGGGCGGACGACTTCGAGAACACCTGCCGTGTGTGCCCCGACAGGGCGGACCTGAACGTCATCGTCACGGAGGACCTCCACGACGCGATTCAAAACACCATTGCACCGATGGGCTACGGCTTCTGGCAGTTCGTCGGCATGGCGCTGGAGAGGAGCTTCTCGGTCCTGCACACGTACTGCGAGGACGCCATCTGCTCGGATCGGGAATGATGGAATGGATTCCCGGCCGGAGAACGCCCGACCGGGGCTAAGGCGTTTAATCATCGTCGGTTTCTGTTTCCGATCTCTTCATCAGCTCGTCGATCTCGCGGATCCTCTCCACGACGCCTTTCCCGACATCAGTCAGCCACAGCCTGCCCCTCAGGCCCTCGACGTTCAGGTCCAGCAGGCCGGCGGACACCAGCCTGTCGATCTTCCTTGTCGCGTTCGAGCTCCTGACAACGTTCGTGTAGATGTCCGTCCGCGTGCATCCGTCATGCTCCCCTATGTAGAGGAGGATGGATATGGCGTGGGTGTCGGAGAGTATCAGCGACGGGTGCTCCTCCTCGCTCATCTCTTCCTGTCCAGGATGAGGAACGCTGCCATCAGGGCCGCGACCACGGCTGCCGCGGCGCAGGCCACGACGGTCGTGGTGTTGTCGTCACCGGAGTCGGAAGGCTGTGCGGGCACAATCGGCGGGACGTAGTCGTCATCGTCGTCCCAACTAGGGAAGAACGGAGGATGGTCGGACACCGTGAAAGTACCGTCTCCGTTGTCTATCACATATCCGTTAGTCACGTAACGCGACACGTCGGTTCCGAAGATTCCTCCCTCGATGGACACAGCCAAATCCGTACAGGGCTGGAACTCAGAATCCGAATCCGCCGTACCATCTGTGATGGCGTAGGCAAAGCCTCCATCAACACGAATGCTGACATGTCCGGTTGGGGCGGTCTCCCCACCGGCGAAGATTCCCAGCTTGTCATCGTCGATCACTCCGACACTGCCACCGGTCATCACGATGGTGGACTCATTGACAATCCCCTGCTCCGCATTGGACCCGTATCCTCCTGCGATGATACCTCTTGAGACCGTACCTCCTGTAACAAGGATGCTGGCGGTGTCTGTCTTCCCGTTGAATGTACCTCCGTAGACGCAGGAACCCACGAGTCCTCCGTTGATCTCCACGTTCGTCGTCTTGGTGTATCCGCTGTTGAGTCCTCCTCCGAACACGTTTACTGTACATGTACCGTTGTTGAGGACCACATTGGATTCCTCGACCTCGGAGTTCTCAGAGCCAGCCCCTCCGAAGAGGTACGAACAAATTCCGCCATTCATGGTCACATTAGTGGTAGCAACCTTAGATGTCTCGGTGCCTCCGCCGACAACGTATAGGTTGCCGAGGCAGCTGGCATCGTTGATGATTATGTTCGTCTCGCCCACATCACCTTCCGACTTGTTGCCTCCATAGAAGTACTTGGTATTCGAATCGGAGCTTGTGACACCGTTGATAGTGATGGTGGTGACTCCCACGTCTCCCCTGACACTACCTCCGTAGACAGACGATTTCACGAGCGTCACACCGTTCAGTGTCAGGCTAGTGGATTCCAGTTTGGAATCGACGTATGTAGATCCCCCATAAACCCCCGAAGCATCTACGACGACATCGTTGAGTGTTGTCTCCACACCGTTGAATCCCAATGCGGCGGCACCTGTGTAGTCATTCACATTACCCTTGCCATCTGAGCTCATGTTGGGAATCACAGGTTTGAAGGTTCCTGGACCGTTGATTTCGATCTTCGAGAAAATGGAACTGAAGTCTGTGAAACTCCCCATGGTCTTCTGTCCGAACCCATGCAATGTGGTTCCCTCTGGGATGAAAATTCTGAGTTCAGCCCCTGTCCACTCAGATTTGTCTAGTATGGTCGTAGTTGCATCACCATACTCATTGGTGTATGTTGTGTCAAGGGCATAGAATGTTTCGGAATAGTTAAGATTCGAAATCGATATGGTCACTG
>CASFMM010000127.1 GCA_949295765.1 uncultured Methanomassiliicoccales archaeon
TCTCGACGGCAACCTCTTCGCCTGCAGGAGGCTGTACGAGATCTATCTCGCCGAGGGGGACCTCGAGACGGCGGAGATGGAGCTGTCGGGCGCCGCGGGCATGGGGGACGAGGGGTCGATCCGCCAGCTGTTCACCGACCCGAGGTTCGACTGCCCGACCGGGCTTTCCTTTCATCAGGAGCGCTTCCTCCACTACGTGTTCCTGGGTGGTGGCGAGCCGGAGAGGGTGGTAAACAGGATCGGCAGGGAGGAGCCCGCCGTGGCCGAAGCCATCCTGATGTGGTGCTGGACCCGCCATCAGGACATGGGCCGGTACTCGCAATGGGTCGGGGAGTGCCTGTCGAACGGTTCCCCGAAGGCCATGTTCACTGAGGCCTGGGAGACCCTCCGCCCAGGATTCGACGGGGTCCACGTGGAACGTCTCGATGTCGCGCTGGCCCTCATGGAGAGGTCGGCCGAGACGTTCTGGAGGGCCAGCATGTTCATGGCCATCCTGCACTACGTCGGCAGGTACGTGGAGCGGGACGAGGCGAAGGCCCTCGAGTATGTGGAGCATGCCTGCGATCTCGCATCGGAGGACGTCTCCGATATGTGGCACAGGTTCCTCACGGGCGACTACGGGCCGGATGAGGGCCCGGAGGTCGACGACATGGGGGTTGTGCAGGGATTCGACCTGTTCGACATCCCAGAGTGGACCGTACTCCAGGACATGACGTACACATGGGGGAACGAAACGCTGTTCTCCCCTCTCAGGAACGGTCGCGGAGGCTTCGAGAACGATGTCTTCTGGCTGGATCCGATGTGGAGCCGCTGGTCGGGAGGGGACCGGTTCGTTCCCGAGTTCATGTTCAAGCCCACCGGCCTTTGTTACGGGAGCTCCGTCAACCGGAGGATGATGCACATGAGCGAGCCGGTCAGCAGGCGCCAGTTCCAGGACGTCTTGAGGATATGCATCGACAGCGCCAGGGACTCCGTGAGGGGGCTGGGAAGACGATTCTGATGGAAGTTGTGGTCATGGTGCTCCGCGCTATGTACCGCAGGGACGTGACCGGATGGCGCGACATGGGGGATGTCGAAGGTGTCGAATGCGTCCGCAGGTTTGAGCTGGAGCTGGGTGAGGGCTGCGTGCTCATCGCCGATATGGATTGTCTGGATGTGTTCGAGACTCCGTCCTTCGGCCTCCGTATGGACAACGGGTTCTCGTTCGAGACCAGCGGGCTCAGGGAGCTGATCGGATTCCCAGCGGTCCTGGACATCAGGGGCGGGGAGACGCAGGTCCACATACCCTACGACGGGCCGTTCCCCCGGTCGATGATTCCGGACGTCTTCAATTACGATCCAGGCGAGCCGATGGAGTCCGAGGACGAGGACGATGCACCCATCTGGCACAACGGCGGCGACGGTCATGAGGAACGGATGTCCGACCCCGTGGGCCCCGGCAACTGGTGCCGTGAGGAACTCATCCGTCTCGCCAGGCTTGCGATCATGCGCGACCTTTCGACGGTTGGTGGGAAGTCCCAGCGCAGCGGTTTCGAGATTTCGGACACGCTGTCGCTCGGGGTGGCGGAACGTCTCGGCGACGAGCTTCCGACGGACATCGTGCTGGACGTCTGGTTCCATCCGCCGGGGGATCACATCGACTTCTCCTTCAGAGGTTCGGCGATCCCGGCGATAGGGGGCATCGTCATTGCAGGGGATAACGCGAGAATGTTTGTTCCGATGGCTGGATCCGTACTGGATGAAGCGTCTGAAGGCCATGGGGTGATGGGGAACACGCCCCTTTTCCTCGAAGAAGCACTGAACATTCATAGAGAATGATGTTCGACACGACCCGGGGAGCCACGCCCGTTACATGCTCATCTTCCGATTTCTGGTCGTGTCGGCGGCTCCTCGGAGGTGCATGGGTTCTTGCCAAACGACTGGAACCTCCTGCATCCCCTTGGAACCATCGTGGTCCGCCATCGGCTTCAGGTGTGATGCGCAGGCCACCGGCAGTTAGGTAATGCGCACAGCAATACCTCGACCGCCATGGGAGAGAGCTCTCCGACCTTCCGGTGCAGGACCGGATTCCGTTGCAGGGTTCCGACTTCAGTGAACGCAATCGCGTTCTGCAGTTTTTGCCTGCAACTGGTTACCACCGTGTCTAAGGCGCGGTGGCGACACAGGTCCAGGACCGCTACTTCCCGTGGTCGCGGTAGCCCGAGGGCCATTTTACCCGTGTCTATCCGGATTCCCGGATTCAAATCCCTCCAGACGGCCCTTGTGGGGAACGGTCTGTGCCGTTATACCGTCTGATGACCCCGGCATGTGACGGATTACCACTCATGACCTGCCGAGGTTATGGCGATGGCCCGGGTCCGCCACTGCCCGGTATGGGGCGGCTGCTTTCGCATTCTCGCTCATCGCCATGGGAGATGCCAGGCGATTTCTGGCTTCTCTTCGGACATCGGCGACTCCAGACCATTCCAGATCGAAGAGTCGCCGGTCCCGGGGGCCCGTACACGCGGAACGGGCACCCGACAGAAGCTCGGAATTCAGCTAGACAGAGTTGCCGAGTCATCTGCAGACATCCATACGCACAGGATGTATTTAATTTGTATTCTCAGAATAATAAGAATACAACTGATGGTTTTAAGTACCCGTCCCCGATGGCGCTCTTGCGTAGGCCCCCTTGGAACGCTGGGGGCCGACGACAGCACAAAGGAGGACAGAGAGTGACTTTCGTCAGGTATCAGCACATAGAGCATCTCGATTCGAGCAACGCGCAGGGTCTCACCACAGGACTGTGCCATGTGTTCGCCAAACTCGATGGATCGAACGGCAGCGTCTTCGTCGAGGACGGGGCGATCAGGTGCGCAAGCAGGAACATGAAGCTGGATGACAACCATCCCATGACTCGGTTCGTCAAGGGCAACCAGGGTATCGTGTCGCTCCTGTCCGACCACCCGCAGTTGAGGCTCTACGGCGAGTGGATGGTCCCGCACACCGTGAGAGACTACACCAGGGACACATGGGATCGGTTCTTCGTGTTCGACGTCGTAAGCGACACCTGTGAGTTCCATGCCGAGGTGGATGTAGGCGGGGAGAAGGCGAGTATCGACCACTCCGGCGACCCGTACCTCCCGTACGAGACCTACTCCAGGCTCCTCGACGCCTACGGCGTGGACTACATCCCGCTCATCACCACCGTCGAGTTCCCCTCCAAGGAGGACCTGGAGGCGATCGCGGACAGCAGGAGCGGCTACAGGGTCTACGGGGACGGCCCGGGCGAGGGGATCGTTGTCAAGAGGTACGGTTACAGGAACCCGTTCGGACAGGAGACCTGGGCGAAGGTGCTCAGCGCCAAGTTCCGGGCATCGAAGAACTTCAATCTCGCGAGGAGGGCCCAGACAGACGGCAGCGTCGAGCAGAGGATCGCCGAGGACTCGGTGACCTACGGACTCGTCGAGAAGGAGTACGCCAAGATTGCAGTGCAGACCGGAGGCGAGGTGCATCCCGCTAGGCTCCTGGGAGTGGTCTGGAAGTGCGTCTTCGACGAGTGCCTCTGGGACGAGGTCAAGAAGATGGGCAACCCCACGGTCGACTTCAGGAGGCTCAAGGGCTGCGTCGAGACC
>CASFMM010000128.1 GCA_949295765.1 uncultured Methanomassiliicoccales archaeon
GTTTGAGGTGGGGGTCACGCCATCCAGGGTGTGTCCCACTCCCAGGGCCTGATGACCTCGGTGTACAGTGCCAGACCGACGACAGCCCCCTCGGCCCCGGCCTCCGACAGTATGTCCGCGTCCATCTTCGAGGTGACGCCTCCGGACGCGATGACCTTGCAGGGGCAGCGGGATATGAAGTCCCTGGCCTGGTCGCTGTCGATGCCCTTCTTCTGGCCCTCCACGTCCACGTTGGTGTTGAGGACGCCGGCCAGGGGGAGGTCCCTGATGATGTCGAACATCTCCTCGACCGTCATCTGCGCGGACTCCTGCCATCCCTTGATGGCTATGCGCCCGCCCTTGGTGTCCATGCCCAGGACGATCCTCCCAGGGTGCCTGTCGGCCATCTCGGCGAGCCAGTCCGGCTCCTTGACGGCCTTGGTGCCGACCACGACGCGGTCCGCACCGGCGGCGATGAGGTCGTCGATGGTGTCCGCGGACCTGATGCCCCCGCCGACCTGGGCGGGGACGCCCGCGTCCCTGATGATTCTCTTGAAGACGGGGATGTTGCTCTCCTTCCCGAAGGCGCCGTCGAGGTCCACAAGGTGGAGGTACCTGGCTCCCCTCTCGACCCACATCTCGGCGACTTCCGCGGGGTTGGGCATGACGATCTGCTGGCTCCCGGGGACCCCTCCCACGAGCTGGACGACCTGGTGGTCGAGCACGTCCACTGCGGGTATGACGATCACAGTACCGACTCCGCGAAGGCTATGAAGTTCCTGAGGAACGCCATGCCGGATGCGCTGCTCTTCTCGGGGTGGAACTGGGTGCCGTAGGTGTTGGCCTTCCTGAAGAAGGTGGGGATCTCGGCCCCCTCGTACTCCGTGGTCCCGATGGTTATGTCCTCGGCGGGGTTCCCGCGGAAGGAGTGGGCGAAGTAGAAGTTCCTGTCCCCGACCCCGTCCATGAGGGGGTCGTCGGAGACGACCTGGTTCCAGCCCATGTGCGGGATGACCTTCCCGACCAGGGGGACGACGTCTCCGTCGAACACCCCGAGTCCTGGGGTGGTACCCTCGGCGCTGGAGCCGTACATGATCTGCATGCCGATGCATATGCCCAGGGCGGGGGTGCCGGACAGCAGCTTCTCCCTGATGTCCTCCCTGTAGGGCTGCAGTTTCTCCATGGTCTTGTCGAACGCACCGACGCCGGGGAACACCACGCACTCCGCGTCCAGGACGTTCTTCATGTCCTTCACGACGGTGACCTCGGCTCCGCAGTTCTCCAGGGACCTGCGGATGGAGTACAGGTTCCCGACCCCGTAGTCGGTGAGGGTTATGCTCAGCGGCATTCGTCGATCACCTCGGCGGTCTTCTCCAGCAGGAGCCTGTTGAGCTCCTCGGTGCCCACGGTGGGCCTCACGCAGTTCTCGGTCCTGCGCTTGGACCCGAAGTCGCGGATGAGGATACCCCTCTTCTTGAGGCCCTCGACGAGGGCCGCATGGTCGATGGGCGACCTCGCGAGTATGAAGTTGGAGTCGGACGGGAAGGGTTCGAAGCCGAGCTTCCTGAGGCCTGCCTCGAGTCTGGGCCTCTGCTCCCTGACCATCTCGACGCTCCTCCTGACGAAGTCCTGGTCACCCAGGGCGGCGACGGCCGCGCCCTCGCTGATGGCGTTGAGGGAGTAGGGGATCTTGACGCTCATCATCATGTCCGTGAGCTTCCTGTTGGCCACCATGTAGCCCACGCGGAGCGCGGCCATGGCGTACACCTTGGAGAATGTCCTGGTGACCACGAGGTTGTCGAACTCGCAGGCCCTCTTGATGAACCCGTCAGTGCCGGTGTACTCGGTGTAGGCCTCGTCCATGACGACGATGCCGTCGAACCTGGATATGAGCTCCTCCAGGTCCTTGGTCCTGAAGCAGTTGCCGGTGGGGTTGTTGGGTGAGGGCACTATGGTGACCTTGGCGTTCTCCTGCCTGACCATGGAGTCGACGTCCAGCTGGAAGTCCTCCGTCAGGTCCACGGGGATCGCCTTCCCGCCGTTCATCCTCACGAAGTAGTCGTAGAGCGAGTAGGAGGGCACGGGGACGACGCTGTTGTCGCCCCAGTTGGTGAACGTCTTGAAGATGACGTCGATCATCTCGTCGGAGCCGTTCCCGGCTATGACGCAGTCCGGGTCGACGCCGTAGAGCTCCCCGATCGCGTTGCGGAGGTTCCTGGAGTACGTGTCGGGGTACCCGTTCAGGTCCCAGGTGTGGGTCCTCAGGTACTCCGCGGCGGCGGGGTTGGAGCCGAGAACGTTGGTGTTGGTGTCTAGCCTGACCTCTCCGTGGAGCATGGGACTGTAGTAAGTCTGGAAGTCCCTGGTGGTCTCCCTCATTATGCTCCTGTCGGGCTCCATCTCAGTTCACCAGCCTCTCGATGGGGGTGGTCAGGATGCCCTTGGCGCCGATCTTCTTGAGCTCGGCGATGACGTGGAACGTCTGGTCGGAGTCGATGACGGCGTGGACGGCCATGAAGCCGCTGTTGCCGGCGATGTCGAGGACGGTGGGGCCCCCGATGCCAGGGATGATGCGCTCGACGTCCGCGAGCCTGTCCCTGGGGACGTCGGCCATGATGTATCTCTTGTTCTCGGCGTCGATGACGCTCTGGATGGAGCTGACGATCTCCTCGATCTGCTCGCCGTACCTCTCCATGGACTGCTTGGATGTGAACACGGCGGCCTGGGAGTCCAGGATCCTGCCGGCCTCGATCATCCTGTTCATCTTGAGCGTGGAGCCTGTGGACACGAGGTCGACGATGTAGTCGGAGATGCCGAGGTAGGGCATGATCTCCGCGGCGCCGGTGACCACGATGATGCTGACGTCCTTCCCGAGGGACTCGAAGTAGCGCCTCGCGATGTTGGGGTAGGATGTGGCGATCTTGCTGCCGTCCTTGATCTCGGACGCGTCCTTTATTCCGGAGGCCTCCGGGACGGCGACCGCCATGTGGCAGTATCCGAACCTGAGCTCCAGGACCTGCTCCAGCTGCGCCCCGGCCTCGGCGACCTGGTCCTGGCCGGTGATGCCGATGTCGATGGCCCCGGTTGCGACGAACTCCGGGATGTCCTGCGCCCTGAGGAACAGGACCTCGATGTCCTGGTTCCTGGCCCTGATGTAAAGCCTGCGTCCGACGTCCTCACCGAGGTCGATGCCCGCCTTGGCGAGCAGCTCGATGGTCCTCTCGTTCAAGCGTCCTTTGTTGGGTACTCCGAATTTAAGCGTCATTTGGCTCCTCTGGAGATTCCCTATAATCGCGTCGTAAATAAGGTTTCAGTCGCGCGCATGACTGAATGAGAGAATTCAGAAGAAGACAACGAAGGGTGTTGGGGAATAGGTTTACAGGCGGGTGTCATTTGGTCGTTCCATCATCATCGATGGAGGGCACCTCACCTTCGGTGACCAGGTTGAGCCCGAGGATTCCTACGATGATCACTACGAGGAAAATCCAACCGATAATGTTCAGCATTTCGTTGAACACCACCAGACCGACTATGATGGATCCGACGGCTCCGATACCAACCCATACAGCATAGCATGGTCCCATGGGGAGTCCGGCCTTTAGACCCTTGT
>CASFMM010000129.1 GCA_949295765.1 uncultured Methanomassiliicoccales archaeon
GTGACCTCGGCCCTGCATCCGGTCATGTCCCTGAAGAGCTCTGCGACCTCCTTGTTGGCACGTCCGTCCAGGGGCGGGGCCTTGACCCTCACGTTCATCCTGCGCCTCCACTCGTCGTACCCGTCGGGACCGGAGCGGTTGGACCTAGGGGAGACGGACACGTCGACCTCGACGCATCCGTCGCGGACCCTGCAGACGTCGGCCACCTTCATGGACACCGCATCCGCACACCCGCATATCACCATGTCGGAGGGATTATCTATGGCACCGCTGATGGCCTGACGATGAGCCCTGCGCTGGAACCCATGTCATTCGACGAGCTGTCCGAGCTGTACAGGGTGGAGATGAAGAGCAGCGCCATCACCCAGGTCAGGAAGGACCTGTTCAGGGCGATGGCGAACCTGCTGACATCCCTCCGCCTGGAGTACGACCGCCAGATGGCCCTCGACCCCGAATCGGTGATGTGCGAGGGGGCCGAACAGCGCAGGAAGAAGGCGGAGAGGCTCGCCAAGGACGTCGTGCACCTGAGGACCCAGAAGATCTGCCAGATGGCGATCAGGGGAGCGATGGGCGGAAGGAACGCCGTGGACATGCTCACGGACGAGGAGAAGGAGTACTACGAGAGGGTGCTGGACCTCTCCAAGAGGCACATGTCCGAGATCGACCGCCTGCGGGGAAGGAAGACAACCGTCGCGACCCACATCGACGAGGTTCCGACCCAGAGGACCCCTGAACCGGCGGAAGAGCAGGCGGCCCCTGCGCCCGGCCCGGTTGCCGTCGCCGGGGAACCCGACGAGGTGCCCTTCGACGACTCGCCCGAGGACTTCCAGGACGAACCGATACCGGACGAATTCGACGATTTCCCGGAACCCCCGTCCGAACCCGCGATGGAACACGCTGCGGCGCCCGTCACCGAGGCCGGGAACGTTCCGGAAACACCCGATGCGCATGTGCGGCCCTCCGAACCGGAACCGATGCCCGAGAAGGAGCACCGCGCGGAAGAGGTCATGCCGACGCCGGAGCCGGATGAGCTGAAGCCCATCCTGATAAGGGTCCTCGAGGACCTGCCGGAGTTCGCGGGACCGGACAGGGACTACAAGCTGTTCAAAGAGGACCTGGTCATGCTGCCCAGGGTCCTCGCCGAGGTTCTGATCAACACCGAGAAGGCGACGCTGATCAGGCCTACACCCTGAGCGTCCTCGTGTCGCCCGGGAACTCCAGGCAGTCTATCTTCAGACGCTTTATCCCCGTGATGTCCGACACCGTCTCCCTGGCCAGGTCGGGGATGTTGTTGGTCTTGCTGAGATGTGCCAGGAACAGCTGACGCCTGGACTCCGTCATCGTGCGCCTTATGGCGTTGGCGCAGTCCACGTTGGACAGGTGCCCCCTGTCGCTGCCTATAAGCTTCTTGAGGCTCGCGGGATAGGGGCCGTCAACGAGCATCTTGTTGTCGTAGTTCGCCTCTATGACCGCGATGTCGGCCATCTTGAGGGCCGCCTCTATCTGGAACGTGAGCTTGCCCGTGTCCGTGGCCACCAGCACGCTGCTGTCGTCCACCTGCGTGAAGAACGCGTTGGGCTCCACCGCGTTGTGGGACGTGGGCAGGGGCGTTATGTGGAAACCCCTGAAATCGAACGCCCTGGCCGTGTCGAACGGGACGTAGTCCACGTTACCGAGGCTGAGCTGGGAGAATGTGGCGGGATTGCACATAACCGGAACGCCGAGCTTCCTGGCAGTGGCCCCTGCGCCGGCCACGTGGTCGCTGTGCTCGTGCGTCAGGAGGATCGCCTTGACGACATCCTTGTCAACGCCCTCCTGGTCCATCAGGGAGAGGATCTTCTTGCAGCTGATGCCGGCGTCTATCATGACGGCCTCGCCGTCGCATTCGATCACGGTGCAGTTGCCATCGCTACCGCTGGCCAGAACATGGACCTCGATCATCCGCCTGCGCCTCAGGCCTTCCTCTTGTAGAGAGCGAAGATGATGTCCCCTCTGGAGATGATACCTACCACGACCCCCTTCTCGACGACGGGGAGGCGGTTGACCTTCATCTCGAGCATGGAGGACAGGACCTCCATGATCGTGGTGTCGGGGGTGGTCGTGAGGACCGTGCGCGTCATGATGTCGGAGACGAGCGTGTTGGAGATCTCCTCGGAGATGCTCTTGAGGATGGAGCTCTCCTCCATGCCGGAATCCATGGGGTAGTTAAGCATGACGTTTCCGGGGCTGTCCTCGTCGAGCTCGTCCTGGTACTTCAGAAGCATGGCGAGGACGTCGTTCTCGCTCAGGATTCCCAGGAGATGGTTCCTGTTATCCACTACAGGTGCTCCGGAGATGTTGTCCAGAGCGAACTTTATGACCGCCTTCTTGACGGTGTCATCAGGCTTAAGCGTCACCACCTGGGTGGTCATCAGGTCCCTTACCTTCAACTTAGACATCGGTGAGGGTATTCCGTTAATCCTCTTATATTCGTTTGGTTGAGATGCTCGGACAGCCAGCAAGCCCTATCGGACCGCGGTATAAAGCATATCATTATATATGAGCAGGTTATCAAGGGATTTTGTGGGCCTGTAGCTCAGCTAGGTAGAGCGTTCGACTCTTAATCGAACGGCCAAGGGTTCGAATCCCTTCAGGCCCGCCATGTGTTTGATGTGACAAAGGTCCACCATTTCATCCGATTGACAGAATGTCGGAAGTCGATGGAGCTGTCCGCCGCCCTTCGTCGGAAAGGTTCGAATCCGACTTCCGGGATTGAATGACGGTTTAATCCTCTCGAGAGGAGACAAAGCGTTATTACCGACACTCTGAAATGAACATCACGGACCATCGATACCCATGGTGAGATCCATGACATACAGACCTAGGGATGAGAGGGAGATAAGATGCCCTCTGGAATACGGCATGGACATATTTGGAGGGAAGTGGAAACCCCGCATAATATGCATCCTCAACCACAAAGGGCACATGAGGTACAGCGACATCAAAAAGGAGCTGGTGAACCTCACGGACACCGTGCTCTCCTCAGCCCTCAGAGAACTGGTCGAGGACGGCATCGTCGTCAGGGAACAGTTCGAGGAGATCCCGCCTCGCGTCGAGTACAGTCTTTCCGACAAGGGGGTGAGCATAGTCCCCATCCTGCAGAGCATCTGTGAATGGTCCAGCCTATTCCACCGTGTCGACGAGGAACATGTCCTGACACAATGCCAGACATGCGATTTCATCTCCAGATAACACACTCAGTTTTTCATTAGTGGCTCAGGTCGACGTTAGAACCAACCTAAATTGTCTTTGCGACATCCCAGACACGACCTCTATGTGAGGGGTGAGACACCATGATGAACGAGAATGTCGTTAAAGTGCTGAAAGAAAGCATGTGGGACCTGGCGACCTGCAAAGATGGAGAACCGAATGTCGTGCCCGTGGCGTTCAAAGATGTTACGGACGATGGGAAACTGGTTGTAGGTGACGTCTTTCTCGAGACCACCATCAGAAACATCCAGGACAATGACGGTCGCATAGCGATATCCGCATACAACGCCAACACGCTCAAGGGGTACCAGATCAAGGGCAGAGCCGAATATGTGACCTCCGGACCAATCGTGGACACCTTCAAGGCCCTGGTCGAAAAGATGTTCAACAATGCCGCCACGGCCAAAGGCGCGATGATCATCACTCCCGAAAAGGTGATCGTCACGACACCTGATGCTGACAACAAGAAGATCCTCTGAGATCGAAAACCACGGTGGGCGCAGGCCCATCGCCTCCATTGCATGATGTTCGGAGCCGTATCCCTGCATTCCCAACCTTCGCCTTGATTTGACACGGCTTCGATCCAAACCACCCCATGATTCCGAGCGATCAGGCCATGACCGTCATCAGGGCCTGAAGCGCGAACACCAGGATGAACAGCCCAGTCACCACCCACATCACGCCCGAGACCTCAGACCTCCTGCCCGTGACGACCTTCATCAGGCAGTACGTGATGAATCCCATCGCGATCCCGTAGGAGATGTTGTAGCACAGGGCCATGAACAGCCCAGCGAAGAACGCAGGGACCGCCTCGGCCATGTCCTCCCAGTCCACCTTCTTGAAGGACGGCAGCATCAGGATACCCACCAACACCAGAACCGCCCCGTACGCGGACGCCGGGATCATGCTGATGGCGGATGCGAACAGCGCACTGAGGGTGACGCACACTACCACGACCAGACTCGTCAGGCCGGTGCGACCGCCTGCCTCGATCCCCGCCGTCGACTCGACTACCGTGGTCGTGTTCGAGGTGCCGAAGATCGCACCGACGGATGTCGCGCATGAATCGCACAGGAGCGCACGGTCCAGTCTGGTCCTGAATCCGTTGCTCTCCACCGACGACAGCTCCTCCTCGCTGAACAGGCCGCTGCGCCTTCCGGTTCCGATGAAGGTCCCGATGGTGTCGAAGGTGTCCACCAGACTGAATGAGAGGATGGCGACTATCGCCGAAGGGATCAGGACCGGGTCGGAGAACAGCGACGGGAGCCCCTCGGACGTGAATATCGCCCCGAATGTGTCCGGCAGCTGGTTCACGGCCTCCGTGAAGGACACGGAATCGGAGGCGCTGGTGAGGCCCGCTGGGATCCCGATGAGCGTCGTCACCACCAGGGCGATGATGATGGCGCCGCGCACGTTCCTCATGTACAAGACGATCGCCAGAACCAGTCCGAAGATGAAGAGCAGGACCGCGGGTTCGGCGAAGGACGCCAGTGCCGGGGTCCCGCCGTCGAAGGCGATGGCGCCCACCTGGACCAGACCTATGTACGCGACGAACAGCCCTATGCCTCCGGATATGGCGTACTGGAGGCTGCGGGGGATGGCGGCTATGATCAGCCTGCGGACGTTGGTGACTGTGATCAGGATGTTGATTATCCCGCAGATGAACACCATGGACAGCGCCTGCTGCCATGTGAAACCCATCTGGTCGCAGACCGTCACCACGAAGAACGACGCCATCCCCAGCCCCGGGGCGAGGGCGAAGGGGACGTTGGCGTAAAGGGACATCACGAGGGTCCCGACGACGGATGCGATGACCGCGGCCAGGAACACGGCGCCCCACTCCATGCCGGACTGCGACAGTATGCTCGGGGCGACTATGATAATGTAGGCCATCGAGAAGAAAGTGGTCAGGCCGGCCAGAACCTCACGGCTCCAGGTCGTTCCATGCTCCTTCAGCCTGAAGAAATCGCCCATACCTATGAATCAACCTGGAGGTATCATATTTTTCGGATGGGATACCATGGACTGGTAACAACCCCATCTCAGGCTTCATACTACCTACCTGAAAAGGTCGTGAACACATGGAATAAGGTGCAGAACAGAAATAATCCTGACGATTGTGGTAATTGATTACCACAATATAAGGTGCGTTAATTGATTGATATAAAACAATTTCTGAATTGTTACGTTTGATTACCACAATTAACAGACATAAATCGGAATGTCGCCTACACGGTACCGGGGGAAACCAATATCCAGAATGGGAGACTACCCCATCTCATGACCATCGTCGTACTGCACACTTCCAAAGGAGACATCAAAGTGAAGATGCACGAGGACATGCCGATCACCACCGGCAACTTCGTCAAGCTCGCCAAGGAGGGCTTCTATAACGGGACCATCTTCCACAGGGTCATCGACGGGTTCATGATCCAGGGAGGGGACCCCACCGGAACCGGAATGGGCGGACCCGGCTACACCATCGAGGACGAGTTCGGCAAGGGACACTCCAACATCAGGGGGACCATGTCCATGGCCAACACCGGCCAGCCCCACTCCGGAGGCAGCCAGTTCTTCATCAACACCGTCAACAACACCTACCTGGACAAGGAGGACCCTAGGACCCCCTACGCCCACCCGGTGTTCGGGACCGTCATCGACGGCATGGCGGTCGTGGACGTCATCGGACGCGTCGACACCGACAGGAACGACAAGCCCCTCAAAGACGTGAAGATCATCAGCGTCGACGTCATCGACGAGTGATCCCTTTTCTAAGAGGGTGCCCCGGCACCCTCCCCCCAACCTTGAGGGTGCCCCGGCACCCTCCCCCCAACCTTAACTGTGTTTCCTAATTCCTGAATCAAAGAGACCACCGGATCGACTTGAAGATGTTGAGGCAACGCACGATTCTCCCAATCAGTTCGGCCACACGCTCCCGGGCTCTCGCCCGGAGCGTGTCCCCGAACATCCTCTTGAGGTCCGAGAACGTCCCTTCGACACGCCATCTGCGCGAGTAGCCGACCTCCTCCTTCCACTTCTCGCGACCGACCTCCAGTATGCGCAGGACGTGCTTCGCACGCACTGCGCATCCCCTGAACTTGCCGCACCCGAAGCTACGCTTCGTCGGGTCGAAGACGCCGTTGATGTTGGCTACGAACTCTATGCCGAGCCCGTGCATCCGGTTCCAGTTGACCTTCTTGTCGTAGGCGGCATCGGCCAGGACGCAGGCCACGTCGTGGCCCGCGTCCAGGACGATGTCCATGAGCCGTTCGAAGGCCAGCGAGTCGTTGTAGTACGGCTCCGTGACCACGTACGACAGGATGGTGCCGGCGTCCACGTCGATCGCGACGTGGAGCTTGTACCATCCGCGGACCCTGCTGTGGTTCCATTTCTCCACCATCCATCCCGACGGCCTGTCCGGGGACAGGCCGGTGGAGTCGATCGCCCCGGTGATGGGGACGGGCCGGGGCGGTGCCCCGGCCCCGTAGGCCATCACCCTGGCGTCGGTGACGTCCGTGGTCCCGGCCAGGACGCTGAGCCTCCCGGCGCGCTTGTGGAACTGGGAGTACGAGATCCCCCTCAGACCCAGGCCCTCCATGCGCCTGGAGATCCGTCTGGCGACGGCCCTGTAGCCCAGGTCGCGTCCGGCGACCTGGTCCATCCCCCATTCGATGACGATGTCGGGGACGGCCCCGAACTCGGGGATGACATTGACCGAGGCAAAGGAGGTATGGCGGCGCGCGTTGGCGTCAAA
>CASFMM010000130.1 GCA_949295765.1 uncultured Methanomassiliicoccales archaeon
AGCTCGGGGTCCCTCTCCCAGAAGGTGTTGTACAGGGAGGACCCGGAGGAGTCCATCCATGTGTCGAAGACGTCGGTGCATCCGATCAGCTTCCCACCGCACTCAGGGCACTTGTCCACGGGCGGGGCGTCCAGGGTGGGGTCGCAGTAGCACATCTCCCTGGTGGCGCAGACGGCGTGGCCGCATTTCTCGCACTCCCACACCGGGATCGGCGTGGCGAAGATCCTCTGCCTGCTCAGGACCCAGTCCCACTCGAGGGAGTTGGCCCAGTCCTGCAGCCTGACCTTCATGAACTCGGGGTACCAGTTGATCTGGTCGGCCCTCTCCAGGATCTTGTCCCTGAAGTCGATGGTCTTGAGGAACCACTGGGGCACCTGGAGGTACTCGATGGGGCTGTGGCACCTCCAGCAGATGGAGACCTGCTGGGGGTTGTCCTCCTGCTTGACGAGGATGCCCTGGTCCTTCAGGTCCTGGATTGCGGCCTCCCTCGCCTCGAGGACGGTCATGCCGGCGTACTTGCCCGCCAGCTCGGTCATCCTGCCGGACTCGTCGATCCCCTTCTCGAGCTCGAAGTGGTACTTCATGACCCACTCGAGGTCGTCCTTGTCACCGATGGTGCATATCATGACGGTCCCGGTTCCGTAGTCCATCTGGACCTTGGGGTCGGAGATGACGGGCACCCTCTTGCCGAACAGAGGCGCGATCAGGGTCTTGCCGATGAGGTGCTCCTTCTCCTTGTCATCGGGGTGGACGGCGACGGCCTTGCATGTGCAGAGCAGCTCGGGCCTGGTGGTGGCGATGAGGACGTGTCCGTCCTCTCCGTCGATCTGGAACTTGATGTAGTTGAGCTTGTTGACGTTGTCCCTGTACTCGACCTCGGCGTCGGCGAGGGCGGTCATGCAGCTGGGACACCAGTTGACCGGGAAGTTCGCCTTGTAGACGAGGTCCCTGTTGAACAGGTCGACGAAGGACAGCTGTGTGATCCTCCTGTAGTAGGGGGCGTCCGTCTGGTAGTAGATGCTGGGGTCCATGCTCTCCCCCAGGATCTCGAAGTGGTGGGTCATCTCCTCGATGAACCCGTTGGCGTACTCCTCGCACTTGGCCCTGTACTCCTGCCTGGGCGTGTTGAGCTTGTTGATGCCGTACTTCTTCTCCACCTTGACCTCGATCGGGGTTCCGTTGACGTCGAAGCAGAGGGGGAAGAACACGTTGTACCCGCGCATCCTCTTGTAGCGGGCCGCGAAGTCGATCAGGGAGTACCCTGTGGCGTGTCCCAGGTGGAGGGGTCCGGATGTGTACCTCGGGGGGTTGTCGATGCTGAAGACGGGCTTGTCCGATTCGGGGTCGAAGCGGTAGACTGCCTCGTTCTTCCACATCTCCTCCCAGCGTTTCTCGATGGATGAAGAGTCGTACTGTGCCATGGCTAACGGTGGTGCGTAGTCGGGATTACTATAAAACTTATCCGCGCGCGTGCGAAGCCGTGGACAAGGCTATAACGGAGTTCCGCATAGAGCCGTCAGCAGGGGTTCGGAAATGGCAGTGCCGCTTCACATCATCAGGCTCACGATGGAGATCGACAAGGGGAACCGCCAGGCGTACGACCAGCTCAAGGCGCTGGCCAGGACGAACGAGGACGCCAGGCGCGTGCTCAGGACCGTCAAGGAGCCTCCGAAGCCCGCCAAACCCCAGGTCAAGACCGCTCCCGTGAAGAAGCCGGACACCCCCGAGCAGACCGCCGAGAAGGCCAAGGCGGGGGATGCGGCGTCCATCGCGCAGCTCAGGAAGAAGGCAGAGTACGAGGACATCAAGGCGCAGAACGCGCTGGGTCTGGCACTTCTGAGGACGGACCCCAACGAGGCCAGGAGGTGGCTCATCCGCTCCGCGAAGATGCCCGAGTCCGTGGAGGCCCTCAGGCGCATGGCCGCCTCCGGCGACGCCGAGGCTAAGAAGTGGCTGGATTCCCAGGGGAGGCCGGCAGAGCCGAAGAAGAAGCCCATCGCCCAGGAGCAGCCTAAGAGGGACGAGCTCGGCTACTACAAGCCCCCGACGAAGCACAGCAAGCCCAGGATCGGCGACGTGTTCAGGCTGAACGACGCCATCCTCAACACCGGCCAGAAGAACAGCATGGTGCTGATCAAGGAGATGAAGGGCGACTTCGTCACGGCGTGGACGGTGACCCGTGAGCCGGGCAGACACAAGGCCGTGAAGCTCATCGACCCGTCCCTGGCAGGGTTCGCCAGCGCGCAGGTCTACGTCCTCACGGACACCGACAGGGTCCTCAGGAAGGACAGCCTCGCCGAGTACCGCGGGAGCCTCGGACCAAGGGACATCGCGCAGTTCAGGCTTTCGCACTGATACGTAGTATCAGTGTCAGTTTCCTTCATCGGTTCCGTCGTCCTTCATCCCATCCTTCTTATACAACGCGTTGTTAATCGTGCTCATGGCATACGACAGACTCGCCGATGCCATCATCAAGCATGCCAAGCTCATCATGGTCGCCTGGATCGTAATCCTGCTGGTGGCCGCCTACCCGGCGATCAACGCCTTCCAGAACATGAGCTACGACATGAATGAGATGGGCATCGAGGAATCGGAGTCAATGGAGGGTTTCGAGATCATCGGAACCTACTTCCCCTCGTCCGACGTGGACGCGTCGGCGCTGCCGATGCTCGTGATCGGCTATGACGACGAGGAAGAGCACCAGCAGGCTCTGGAAATGGTTTCAGCTCTCCAACAGGGGATGAGCGACTTCTTCGTCTACGAGGACGATGAAGGACAGATTCTGGAGAAGATATCGTCCGTCAGCCTGATGATGGACACCGGGATCTCGATCGACCCCGAGACCGGAGACGAGACGATCGTCCCCGGAATCGTCGTCCTGTCCCTGTCCTACACCGAGTGGGGAGGAGACGTCATCGACGACACCCCCGTCCTGAGGGACCAGATCGAGGCCGCACTCGCCTCCTACGAGGAGGAGAACGACGTCACGTTCACGCTCTCCACCTACCTCACCGGAAACCCCGCAGTCTCCTACGACATGGAGAGCGGCGCCATGGAGGACATCTCCCACATCGACATCTTCACCGTCCTGATGATCCTGATCCTGGTCGGACTCTTCTTCAGGTCTTTCGTCACCTCGGCGATGCCGCCGGTAACCATGGGTGTGGCCTTCGCCGTCACCATGGGGCTGATCTACGGCCTGATGTTCTTCCTGGACATCTTCTTCATCACCGAGATCCTGCTGCTCGTCTCCATGATGGGAGCAGGGTGCGACTACTGCATCTTCATCCTCGCACGCTACAGAGAGGAGAGGCGCGACGGCAAGGACCACCACGCGGCCCTGCACAGCGCCATCAAATGGGCCGGCGAGTCGATCACGATCTCCGGAGCCTCCGTCATCATCGGATTCGGAGCCATGTCGATCTGCTCGTTCAGCATGATCTCCAACATGGGAATCTGCCTCGCCCTCGGAATCGTCGTCGCCCTGCTCGCGGCGCTCACCTTCATCCCC
>CASFMM010000131.1 GCA_949295765.1 uncultured Methanomassiliicoccales archaeon
ACGGACTTGCCCTTGTTGCGGGTCATGGGAGCACCCCGCGATGGAGGACCACGGGCATCGCGTCGTACCTGCCGTTCAGATACGCCTTGAGCACATCGGTGTCCTTCCTCACGCCCTCGAAGTCGGACAGGCAGTACAGCTCGGACGAGCCGTTGTCGCGGTTCTTGTTCACGAACCATATCTGATCCCTGCGGAGGAGCTCGTCGATGTCCATCAGACCGAGGTCGTGGGTGTTCGCTATGAGCTGCGCACCGCTCCCGTTGTTGTAGGATGCGAACATCTGCACCACCCAGCGGGTGAGGCGGGAGTGGAGGTGGCCGCCCAGCTCGTCGATGACCAGGACGCCGCCGTTCCTGATGACGGGGATCAGCATGCCCATGAGACCGAACATGCACCTGGTCCCGGACGACTCGGAGTCTATCTGTATCGTCCTGCCCTCGTCGTCCGCATCCTTGAACCCGTGCTTCACGTAGACGTCCATCGCGGAGATGGAGTCGGAGCCCATCCTGAGATCCTCGTAGACGTTCGGAGGCAGGACGTTCTTCACGTCGGCCAGCGCGATCTGCCTCTCCTTGTAGGAGAAGTCGTCTATGCCCAGGTCGGCGGTCTGGAGGGCGCGTATCAGCATCGCCCTCATCTCAGGGTCCTCGTCGCACATACGGCACGTGTCCTCGATGAGGACGTCCGAATCCGAGGCGGCGAACACCATGCCAGTGATGGCGTCGCGGACCCTAGAGCAGTCCTGATCCTTGCCGATGGATGCCATCGTCAGATACGTCGTGTCGGAGGCGGTCAGGTCCGCGACCTTCTTCTTTGCCTTCGGGAACGAGGCGGGGCCGTCCCTCTCGAATATCTTCGCACGACGGCTGTTAGGATAGTAGTGGAGGGATTCCGCCACGATCTCCCTGTCCGTGTACTCTACGCGGTAGTCGTAGCGGATCCCGTCGATGAGCAGACGTATGCCCAGGCGGACGGGGGCATCACGGCACTCCATCGACACCTTGTATGGGACGTATGCGCGGTCCAGGGTGTCGTCGCCACCTCTGGATGACACGACCCTGTTGAGGGCCAGAAGGCCGTCGACCAGGAACGACTTGCCTGCCGCGTTCGGGCCGAAGATGATGGCGGATGACAGGAGGTCGTCCTTCCCGTCGTCCGAGCGGATGACGTTCTCCGGATGCTCGGAGAGCTTCGTCGCCTCCAGGCTCAGGGTCACGTCGTCTCTGAACGGACCGAAGTTCCCCAGCGTGTAATCTATTATCACGTGCATTCCTCCGATTATGGTTGAGAATAATTCTCGTTAAAGATAAAGTTTTGTGAAAATTTCTCATGGAATCGACTTTCATCGAAATTATTTTCTTTGTATCGTGGAGACATCTTGAATCTTCTACATTCGGTATATAAGGACTTTCGATTCCTTGTGTTACAAGCCTTTCGCCAGCTCATAACCTTCGACGCTCTCGATTGTTCGCATACCGTCCGGACCTCCTTCGGACGGCTTCTGCGCAGGAGAGTAATTATGCACGAGAATGAGAGAGAATACACATTCCGCATCGTCGGGATGAAAGGGGGCGTTCGCCATGGATGAGCATCGCAGGATGCTCCTCTCGGCCCTCGCCGTCCTCGCGTTCCTGGTCTCCGCGTTGTCGGTCGGCATCGTCCTGATCGACGATGCGGACGCCGCAGGGACATGGGACGGGGGGAACCCAAGCGGGAGTTCCGCCGCCAATCCTTACGATTCGGTCGACATCGACATATCGGGTACGAACGTGCCTGTGCTGAGCGATGTCTATGTCGCCGTCGGAGCCAGCGTCAGCATCACCGGATGCACGGACAGTTGGTCCCACGGCAGCTCGAACTATACCTACAACTTCACCAGCGTCACGTCCGGGTACGGGCTGTCCGTCAGCACGTCCGGTGACACCTCCGTTTCCGGGACGATAAGCAAGGCAGGGAACATCACCGTCTCCTACCACTACGTGCAGGGCGGAAACTATCCGAAGGATGAGAACAGGTCCTTCGTCATCCACGCCGTCGAACCCGATGATGGCGGTGTCCAGTCGATTAAGATAACTGGATCCATCTCCAGCGGGTCAATCTCCACCAGCGGTTCGATAACCCTTACCGCCACCACATCCCCGTCATCGGCGGACAACCGCCATGTGGACTGGAGCATCAGCTCCGGTTCGCAGTACGGCGAGATCACCAGCACCAGGGACACTTCTACAGGTGGCACGTGTGTCGTCAAGGGCAGTGAACCCGGAAGGATCGTGGTGCTGTGCGAATCCGAGGACGGATACGCCTCCGAGACCTTTGTCGTCACCGTGACCGCCAGGTTGGTCACGTCCATCGCGGTCTACCAGGGATTCGCCGACGGCGAGGACCTGATTGTTACCGCCGACGTGTCGCCGTCCAGTGCGTACAACACGAACATCACATGGTCCGTGGTCAAGGGAAACAGCCTGGTCACTCTGTCGTCCAGCTCCGAGTACAGCTCCGACGGCGAGATCAGGATGTCCCCGACCCACTCCGGCGGAGGGGAGGTCACGCTCCGCGCGACCGCCGCCGACGGTTCGGGGGTCTACAAGGACCGCACATTCTACGTCGGATGCGCATCCTTCGATGCCAACGGCGGTTCCAACGCTCCCTCCGACGTCTACAGGATTAGCAGCACGAACAACATGATGGGCTACCTCCCCGACAAGGAGCCCACCAGGTCCGGTTATGCATTCATGGGCTGGTGCACGGACAAGGACGGGAGCGGGATGATCTACAACGCGGGCGGATACGCCTCGCTGAGGGACGGCACCACGTACTACGCGATATGGGGCCACGAGACCAAGATCACCTTCAACGTCCTGTACGGAACGGGAGGTCCGTCCAACGAGACCGTCATCGTCATGGATGGCGAGACCGACTGGTTCTACATCCCCAACGGGGACGGCGACATCCCGACCCGTCCCGGATACACCTTCCTCGGATGGTCCGACAGCTCCAACGCTTCCACCGCCAAGTACGAGCCCGGAAGCAGGTTCGAGATCGAGGGCGGGGAGACCTACGACCTCTACGACGTCTGGACGATCACTGAGAACGAGTACCATCTGGCCTACGACGCCAACGGGGGAATCAACCCTCCGACGACCCAGAACGGGACCAACTTCGGCACAGAGGACCAGTACACGTTCGTCGTGACGTCCTCCGAACCCACCCGCGAGAGCCACAGGTTCCTCGGATGGTCCACCACGTCCACTGGCGGTGTGGAGTACGAGGCGGGGGACACCATCACAGTCCCCATTGGGACCAAGACCCTGTACGCCGTCTGGCAGGAGATTCACGTCTTCAAGATCGCCTACGACGCCAACGGAGGCACGGGAGCTCCCACTCCGACACCCGACACATGGGAGACCACGGGGGATAGCATCCAGATCATCGT
>CASFMM010000132.1 GCA_949295765.1 uncultured Methanomassiliicoccales archaeon
AGGAACAAGGTCCGCAAGGACATCGGCGTCGGCTACGACCAGGAGGTCCTCAGGCTCGTGGACTCCTTCCACGACAGGGGTATAGGCGTGTGCGGGCTGGTCATCACCCAGTACAACGGGCAGTCCGCCGCGGACGCCTTCCAGAAGAAGGCCGAGGCCCTGGGCCTGAAGGTGTACAGGCACTACCCCATCGCCGGCTACCCGTCGAACATCCCGCTGATCGTCTCCGACCAGGGGTACGGCAGGAACGAGTTCGTGGAGACCACCAAGCCGCTGGTGGTCGTCACCGCCCCCGGCCCCGGCAGCGGTAAGATGGCCGTGTGCCTGTCCCAGCTCTACCACGAGCACAGGCTCGGCAGGAAGGCCGGATACGCCAAGTTCGAGACCTTCCCCATCTGGAACCTCCCTCTGAACCATCCCGTCAACATAGCGTACGAGGCGGCCACCGCCGACCTCAGCGACAGCAACATGATCGACCCGTTCCACCTGGACGCGTACGGGAAGACCACGGTCAACTACAACAGGGACATCGAGATCTTCCCCGTGCTCAACGCCATCCTGACGGAGATCTCCGGTAAGTCGCCCTACAGGTCCCCCACGGACATGGGCGTCAACATGGCGGGGAACTGCATCGTGGACGACCAGGCGGTCAGGCGCGCGGCCAACAACGAGATCATCAGGCGCTACTTCACCGCCCTGAGGGACCGCAGGGAGGGCAGGATAGACGACGACGCCGTCTTCAGGTCCGAGCTGATTCTGAAGAGGGCCGGGCTGTCCATCGAGTACCGCAGGACTGTCACGGCGTCCAGGGCCATGGCCAAGAGCACCGACAGGCCCGTGGTCGCGGCGGAACTCGCCGACGGTACGATCGTCATGGGCAAGGCGTCGCCGCTTCTGACGGCGTCCTCGGCGATGATCCTCAACGCGCTGAAGATCCTCGCGGGCATCGACGACGACGTGCTGCTGATCTCCCCGGACGTCATCAGGTCCATGCAGAGGCTGAAGGTCGACTACCTGGGCAACAGGAACCCCCGCCTGCACATCGACGAGATGCTGGTGGCCCTGTCCATCGCCGCCAACACCGACCCCGTGGTCGAGAGGGCGGTCGCAAAGATCCCGGAGCTCAGGGGATGCGACGTGCACTCGTCGGTGGTCATATCCACTGTGGACGAGGGGACCTACAAGAAGCTGGGGATGTACGTGTCCAGCGAGCCGGAGCACCAGACCAAGTGCCTGTTCCACGGTGTGTGATGGCATCGGCTGGCCGACAGGAGTCTGAGGATCGAAACCTCCGGGTATCCGCTCTGTGAGCGCCGGTCGTCAAGCTTCGATGCCCACATGGCTCACATGGTCAGAGATGATGCCGCCGCTTCCAGTTCAGCCGATACTTCCGGGTATACCATCGTGACGATCTTCTTGAGTGATTCGATCTCAAGGCCAGGGTTGTAGTCGATCGCCACCAGCATGGCCGTGTAGGCTATTGAGAACTCACGACCTCTGGAGAGGATCTCGGACAGAGACTTCACATCGTCATCGGAGACGTGGGTCTCACCCGTCTCTCCATCGATGACGCCTGCAGATATGAACGCATCCCCCAGGTCCAGGGAATGCGGGCAGTAGAAGCACTTATTGTATCTGAATCCCGGACCGTAGCCCCAGTGGTTGAGGACATCGCATCCGATCTGCATCGTCACCATGTCATCTGTCACATCGGGATGCAGGGGTCTTCCTGCGGCTTTTGATACGGCGATCATCAGAGATGTGGCTGAGCAGTCCATGTTTTTTGTGTCTTCGATGGCGAAAGCACTATTTAATTCATCCACAGGATCATTCTGCAGAGATGCTCCATTTTGGTTCATATCATCGTTTTCTTCATCACAGTGTTTGAATCAGATACCGTGCGGTCACATTGACAAGAGTGTGCCGTCAGGCGGTCGCATCGGTCATCGGACTATATAGAATACTTAACTCTAAGGAATATACATTATCAAATTATATATCGGCTCCAACGGCTCCGCAACCGAAGGCTGTTGCGATGGAGTGCATGAACCGTATGGGGCCCGACGAGGCGGAGCATTTCCAGGAGAGGTACAGGCGTGTCGCAGCGAGGATCGAGGAGGCGACGGACCGCCACGACCGCCGCAGGGCGGTGGGCAGGCTCTACGAGATGTCCTGGAAGAACCCCTACGCGGCGTACCGTGCAGGGGAGGTCTCCGAGTTCGGACTGTACGGGAGGACGCCCGACCACGTCGAGGCGGCCAACATGTACCTCCGCGCGCACAGGCTCGGGGACACCCGCGCCACATGGAAGCTTATCGAGCGGAACCCCTGCTCCGTCCCGCCGGAGGAGGCGGAGGCCGGGCGCAGGAGGCTGTTCATGGATGCTGCGCTGCCCGTCCGCACCAGGCTCGCGGACGGCACCTGGGACTGCGGGGCGGCCGACGGTTTCATCGAGGAGGCCGAGGCCATGGCCGAGCGCTCCCCGGCCCTCAGGGAGCTCCTGACGGAGGCCCTGTTCAGGGCGGGGGACGGCAGGTGCCGGGCATGGGCGGAGAGGTCCGCCGCGGACGGATGCGAGCGGTCGAGGTTGGTGCTGGCACTGTGCCTCCTGGAGGACGCCGACTCGGCGGAGGACCCCGAGGACGGCGCCAGGTCGTTCGGGGAGGCCGTCGGGATCCTGGAGGGAACGGACGACTGGATGGCCCACCTGGCATTTGCGGACATCCTGTTCAGTTCGAGGTTCACGGAAAGCGACGACTCGGCCGCGCTGGACCATCTGCTGAAGGCGGTGTCCTCCGGAGGGGATCCGGACGGGATGCGCGCCGCAGCCCTGCCGTATCTGGAGTACTACGCCGCGTCCCTGGAGGGAATGGAACCCGAGACGAGGTTCCTGTCCAGGTCCGGGGAGACCTCGTTCCCGGGAAGGTCCGTGAGGACCGAGTACCCGCCGCTCTCCTGGAGCGCCGTATCGGAGTGGACGCTGCTGATGAGGGTCACCCGCACCAGGGAGGACGGGGTGACCGACTACAGGGAGCTGAGGAACGACGGCGGCGGCTTCGAGGACGACGTCTTCGCGGTGATCCCGGCGTCATCCGGACATGACATGCCCGACGCCCCCGCGTCATTCGTTTTCAAACCCACCGGGCTCGAGATGGAGCTCGGCGACGACTGCAGGGTGGTGAGGGCCGTGTACGAGGACCTGGACGAGGAGCAGCTCAGGACGGTGTTCCTGATATGCGTCGACAGTGCCAGGCGCTCGGTCGGGAGGCTGAGGGCATGAAACCGCAGAGGATCAGGGAGCTGGTCTCGGCGGGCATGGACGGGGACGTCTCCGGATGGGAGCCGTGTCCCGAGAGGGTCGGCGACGGGCCGGCCCGCAGGCTGCCGGTCGGGGACTGGTTCACGTTGGGCAGATCGTCCGAGGG
>CASFMM010000133.1 GCA_949295765.1 uncultured Methanomassiliicoccales archaeon
GACGACCCGCGTGTCCATCCCCAGGGCCTCCCCGCACGTGCGGAGCCTCTCGGCGAAGAAGCCGTTCTTCTCCAGGTCCACGGTGTCGTACAGGATCCAGCATCTCAAGGGATCACCAGATCTGCTTCTCGATGTGGCGCAGGATGTCGTAGGAGACGTCCCTGCCTGTGCACTCGTAGAGGTTCCTGATGTGCGCGTTGGAGTTCACCTCGCACACCTTGGGACCCTCCCCGGTGCGGATGATGTCCACGCCGCAGAAGTCCGCCCCCACGGCGTCGGCGGCGGCGATGGCGAGGTCCCTCTCCTGGATCGTCGGCTCGTAGGGGGTCATCCTGCCCCCGATCGTGCAGTTGGACCTGAAGTCCCCCGGCGGACCGCGTCTGAGCACGGACGCGACCACCTCCCCTCCGACGACCTCCAGGCGGATGTCTGTGGACGAGCACTCGACGTACCTCTGGAGGATCCTGGGGGTGTAGGGCCCCTCGAACAGTCTCCTCAGGGATTGGAGGTCCCTGACCATGCGCACCTGCTGGCCGAAGGAGCCGTAGCAGTCCTTGACCACCATGGGGAAGCCGAGCCTGTAGGCGGCCTCGTCCAGGAAATCCAGATCCGGATACTCCCCGAAGCAAATCGGGCACACGAGGGTCTCGATGGAGGGGATGAGGTTGTCCGCCAGAACGATGTGGGTCATCGCCTTGTCGTCGCAGACCTCTATGCAGCGAGGTGAGTTGAACACGGGGTAGCCGCAGATCTGCAGGTTGCGGGCGAGGCGGACGTCCTTGTCCCAGAATAACACGAAGTCCCCGTAGTCGCCCAGGATCCCGTCGATCTCGGGCGTGACGCCGACGGCGAACATGAGGTCCGCGTTGGTGACGCATCTCAGGCGGATGCCGAGCTCCTCCGCCGCCGCGCTGAACATCTGCGCCGGCTCCGCGAACTTGGGGTCGCGGAGGTAGGCGTTGGACACGAAGACGCCGTTCATGCCCTGCCTATCGCCGATAGATTTTAAAGAGTGTCGCACATGGGCGGGAACGGAGATCATTTTGGACCCAGACGGGAACATGGAATGGTTCGACGGACTCACCAGGAGGGGGGTCAAGCCGGGCCTGGACAGCACTGAGGAGCTTCTGAGAAGGGTCGGGGACCCCCGCGAGGGCATGAGGTTCGTTCATGTGGCGGGGACCGACGGGAAGGGGTCGGTCTGCGCGATGGTCGAGTCGATCCTGAAGGCGTCCGGCATGCGCGTGGGCGCGTTCACGTCGCCGCACATCATGAAGGTCAACGAATGCATCCGCATCGACGGCGAGGACATATCCGACGCCGACCTCGACCAGCTGATCGGCATGATCAGGCCCCATGCGGAGGCCATGGCCGCGGAGGGCAGGGAGTGCACCAACTTCGAGGTGCTCACGGTCCTGGCCCTGAAGTACTTCTCGCTCGTGTCCGCCGACATCGCCGTCATCGAGGTCGGCATGGGCGGAAGGCTCGACAGCACCAACGTCATCACCCCCGTGGTGTCCGTGATCAACAACATAGGCATGGAGCACACGGAGTTCCTCGGCGACACCATACAGGAGATCGCCATGGAGAAGGCCGGGATAATGAAGCCCGGCGTACCCTGCGTCACGATGAACCCGGACGAGGTCTTCGAGGTTCTGGAGGCCCATGCGGAGGACGTCGGATGCCCACTGAAGCGCGTCATGCGGGACGATGCCGAGGTCATGGCCAGCTGGCCCGACCACGTCGACATGGTCTACAGGGGGGAGAGCTACACCGTGGCCCTCCCGGGCAGGCACCAGGCGAGGAACGCGTCGCTGGCCATAGAGGCCGTGATGGCGCTGCCTGAGTACGACGAGCAGATCTCCGAGCATCTCTCCGAGGGTCTGGAGACGGTCTCGTGGCCCTGCAGGATGCAGAAGCTCTTCGCGGAACCAGTCATCGTCGACGTCACCCACACCGCCAACGGTGCGAGGTGCCTGCACTCGGACGTCTCCGAGATATACGGCAGGGTCGTGCTGGTCCTGGCCATGCTGAACGACAAGGACCTCGACGGGGTCTCCAGGGAGCTGGCGCCCGTGGCCGAGAAGGTCTACGTCACCGCACCCGCGTCGCACAGGGCCGCCTCCCCGGAGAGGATGTCGGAGTCCATGTCGAGATACCACGGGGTGGACGGGGTCTTCCCCACGGTGGGCGAGGCACTGGACGCCGCGTTGGAGGACAGGGGCGACCTGAACGTGCTCGTGACGGGCTCGTTCCGCACAGCGGAGGATGCGTTGAGATGGCTTCAGAGCAGATATGCGAGATCCTGAACATAATGTCGGAGGACTACGACCAGGGCGTGTACCCCGGGAGGAACTCCGAGGGCCTCAACCCGGAGTGGCCGTGTGACCCGTTCCACGTGCTGATAGCGACCATCCTCTCGCAGAGGACCAGGGACGACAACACGAGGAAGGCGTCCGACGCGCTGTTCCACAGGTACGACTCCGTCGACGAGATCGCGGAGGCCGACCCGGACGAGATCGCGGAGCTGGTGCGCCCCGCGGGGTTCCCCAAGCAGAAGGGGAAGGCCATCGTGGACTGCTGCAGGATGCTCAGGGACGAGTACGGCGGGAAGGTGCCCGAGGAGACGGAGGAGCTGGTGAAGCTGCCGATGGTCGGCAGGAAGACCGCGGCCTGCGTCAGGTCCTACGCCATGTGCATCCCGTCCGTCTGCGTGGACACCCACGTCCACAGGATATCCAACCTGATGGGCCTGGTGGACACCAAGACCCCCGAGGAGACGGAGTTCGCGCTGATGGACATCACCCCACGCGAGAGGTGGTCCGACATCAACAGGTACTTCGTGAGGCACGGGCAGGTCACATGCCTGCCCAACCACCCCCACTGCGAGAGGTGCCGCGTAACACAATTCTGCAGATTTTACGCCGATAACCGCTGTTAAAACGAAGTGGTTTAAACCACTCAGCGGATACCTGCGCGATGCATGAAGTGTCGGTAGTGACGAGCCTCGTGGATGCGGTCATCGCGGAGCTCCAGAAGTACAACGTCATCAAGGTCAACAGCGTCACCGTGGTGATCGGCGACCTCACCAATCTCGGCGAGGAGCAGATGAGCTTCGCGTACGAGATCGTCACCCAGGGCACCATCCTGGAGGGCTCCGAGTTCATAGTGGAGCACGAGCCGATAGAGCTCGAGTGCTGGGACTGCGGGTACAAGGGACCCGCGAATGTGCTCACCGACCCGGATTTCGACACCCATTCTATACCAATCCTCGCATGCCCCGAGTGCGGCGGCAAGGTCACGGTCACGAGCGGGCAGTCCTGCATGGTGAAATGCATGGATATCGAGGAGGCTGATTGATGTTCAAGTACAGGGCGAGCAGACGGCGAAGAAGATTCTCGAACGCATCGGTGAGATGAACCTGGATGTCAGGTTCATGCACATCTGCGGGACTCATCAGGACACCATCGTGCGCTTCGGTCTCGAGGAGATGCTCGAGGACGTGGGCGTCCACATCGCCCAGGGGCCCGGATGCCCCGTGTGCGTCACCACCAGCAGGGAGGTCGCCGAGGCGATCACCCTCGCCAGGAACGGCGTCACGGTCACCGCGTTCGGCGACATGATGAGGGTCCCGACCACCGCCGGATCCCTCTTCGACGCCAAGGCCGACGGCGCCGACGTCAGGATCGTGTACTCCATCGACGACGCGGTCCAGATGGCCCGCGACCAGCCCGACAAGCCCCTGGTGTTCGTGGGCGTGGGCTTCGAGACCACCGCCCCTTCGACGGCTGTCCCGCTGCACAAGGAGCACTGCCCGGAGAACTTCAGCGTCTACAGCTGCCACAGGATCTGCCCCCCGATCATCCAGGCCCTGTTCGACCTGGGAGAGAACAGGATCGACGGGTTCATCATGCCCGGTCACGTGGCCGTCATCACCGGAACCAAGATGTTCGAGCCCGTCTCGGAGGTCCACAAGGTCCCGCAGGTCGTCGCCGGGTTCGAGCCCCTGGACGTCCTGATGTCCTGCTACATGCTGTGCAAGCAGATCAAGGAGGGCAGGCACGAGGTCGAGAACGAGTACACCAGGCTGGTCAGGCCCGAGGGCAACCCCACCGCCATGAAGCTGATGTGGGACACTTTCGAGCCCGTCGACCGCTCGTGGAGAGGGTTCCCGGTCATCCCCAAGAGCGCCCTGGCCCTGAAGCCCGAGTTCCAGGACCATGACGCCACCAAGGTCCACGAGGACATACTCAGGCTCACGCCCGAGGTCGATGTCGAGGCCAAGGGATGCAGGTGCGGGGACGTCCTCAGGGGACTCATCAAATCGGAGCAGTGCCCGATGTTCGGCAAGGTCTGCAAGCCCATGAACCCCATGGGCCCCTGCATGGTCTCGGCGGAGGGCAACTGCAGCATCGCCTACAGGCTCGGACCCAAGAGG
>CASFMM010000134.1 GCA_949295765.1 uncultured Methanomassiliicoccales archaeon
CATCGACGAGAACGTGACGATCCCCATCGGAACCACCGTCAACTCCACCAAGGCGAAGGAAGTCATCGTCGACGAGGACGCCACCCTCACCGTGGCCGCCGATTCCACCGGCAGCGCCAAGTTCAAGAACGGTCTCGTGACCGTCGACGGAACAATGGTCGTCCAGAACCTCAAGAAGAGCTCCGTCAACGAGGACCAGGTCATCAGCGATGTCGCCACCACCGACGGCGTCTCTGCGACATACACTAACATCTACAAGGCCCTCGCAGCCGCCCAGGATGGTGACACCGTCACCATCACCAAGGGCGGAGAGGGAGCTGACGCAGGAGTCGTCACACTCGACAGGAACCTCACTATCCCCACCGGAGTGACTCTCGAGATTCCCGCGGACAAGACCGTCAAGGCCGAGGCGGGAGTCGTCGTCACAGTCGACGGAACACTGTCCTTCGAGGACGGAACCTACTCCATGGAAGATGGCACCGGCAACAAGGATGCCGCCAAGACAATCGTCAACGGACTCCTCGAGACCGACAGAACCGTCGAGTACCGCGACATGAACGACGGAGACAGCCAGATTGTCGGAGCGTACTTCGACATGGACGGACTCCAGTGCATCGCACCCGTCGCCTACGCCGCATCCGTGATCAACGACATCGAGTCCGACGTCGAGATTGTCGGAGACGTCACCGCACAGGATGTGGAGTTCGACTACACCGCCGACGAGGGATTCAAGATCTCCGTCATCGCCGACTCCAGCCTCACCGCCGGAACAATCACACTGAACGGAATCGACTTCCAGTTCATCGGAAAGGTCAACGCGACAGTCGCCGTCGCCAACGGATCCTTCACCCTGAAGGACGTCGTCGGAGACGCCTCGACTCCTGCCGTCATCACCGACGAGACCGTGTTCGACCTGGACAACAACGAGTCCCACATCGCAACCCTGTCTGGAACCGTCAACAACGCCCAGAAGGAGACAGCTCAGGACGATGTAGAAACCCAGGATGTCGAGTACCTCGACGGAATGGTCACGGCCAACGGAACCGTCGCCATCGCCATCGCAACCCTTAACGTCGACTTCGCCGTCGCAGAGGGTGCCACAGCCACAGTCAACGGAGAGGGTGCCGACTTCAACGACAAGACTGTTGTCAACGGAAACCTCGTCGTGGATGCCGCCAACGTCACTCTGGACGGTACGGCCGTCGTGTACGGAACCATCGCCGTCGAGGAGGATGCCTCCGCGACCGCCAAGACCCTGCACATCGGATTCGACCAGGATGCCGAGAACGACTACCTCGTCATCGACATCGCCACCGGATCCGTCACCGGAGTCAGGCTGGCCGAGAAGGGTGTCGCCCTTGTGACCCCCGGATCCACATTCACCGCGGTCCAGACCCAGGCTGAGAACATCGTTTCCACAGAGTACTACATCGCTGATGCCCTCTGGATGACTGCTTATGCAGCCGACAAGCAGACTCCCATCGTGGATCTCAACGCCCAGATCGAGAACGCCGAGTACCTCGGATGGAAGAACGCCGACGACAAGGGAATCCTGGGTAACGACAAGAAGGTCAACCAGAACGTTGGAGCCACCGATTTCGAGAAGATCTACGCCGACATCAACTACGACATCTACATGGTCTACGTCGTCGCGGACGAGGGAATCGGAACCGTCTACATCGATGGAAAGGTTATGACCAACACCGTCCTGTATGGATCCAACGTCTTCGTCCTCATGGAGGGCGGAGAGCCTGTCGCACTTGCAGCCGGCGAGCACGAGATCTCCTACATCCTGAAGAACAGCTTCAGCGGAACCGTCAAGATGTACGTCAACGGAACCGAGGACTCCGACATGACCTTCACCCTTGAGGGCAACCTCAAGCCCGGAGAGTCCACTCAGGTCAGCGGCAGTGGAGATTCACCCGATTACGTAAACTACACCATCAACCTGGTTGGAGTCGAGCCCTCCGCACCCGTCACTCCCTCCGGAGACTCCGGTTCCTCCGACGGAATGGGCCTCACCGACTACCTCCTGATCATCCTGGTCGTCCTGATCGTCGTCATGGCGATCATGGTCGCCCTCAGGCTGATGAGGAGCTGAAGGCAACAACAGCAACAGAAAATGAAGGGTTGAACGCAACGGAACGCGAAACAAAGAGTACATCTGCTCCCGCGTTGAGAGAGCGCAACTCACCAGAAACCTGAACAGCAAACGGGTCCCCGGAGTTAAGGGGCCGGGGACCCAACTTCGACACCATCGGAGAGAGATCATCGGTCTCCGAAGGAAACTCATCTATCCCCCAATCATCCATCCCATCATTCTTTCAATCAATGTATCAGTCAGTGATTGAATCAATCTGATTGATATGATGTAAAGGATCAATCAACAGCACCAATCAACTCCATTCCTGCGGTTGTGTATGCTGGCATAGCACAGCATGCAGCAAAACCCATATGCTATCTTATCAGATAATTATCATGATTAAATCAATCCACATCCATTCGATCATCATAACAATCATTATATCAGTCAATGATGTAATCATTGACCATGACCCTCGACCTTGACCGCCTCAGGGAGGACGAACGCTTCGAAGCCAAGAGATCCGAAGGGAAGCTGTCCTCCGACTTCTGGCCCACGTACTCCGCATTCGCCAACACCTTCGGAGGGGACATAGCCATCGGCCTGAGGGAGGACCCCGAGGACAGGCGCAGGCTCATCCCTGTCGGCGTAGACGATCCCGACAAGATCCTCGACGACCTCTGGGCGCAGGTCAACAACCCCCAGAAGGTCAGCGTGAACATCCTGTCCGAGGACGATGTGAGGATCGAGGATATCGACGGGAGGAAGGTCATAGTCGTTCATGTCCCACGCGCGGAGCGCCAGAAGCGCCCCGTGTTCATCAACGGCAACATGAACAGCGGCACCTACAGACGCAACGGGTCCGGGGACTACCACTGCACAGTGTCGGAGGTCGCGGAGATGCTCCGCGACTCCCGTGACGAGCCGATGGACGCCGCACTGTGCACCAGGGTCCTCCTCCGCGACCTAGACGGGGAGACTGTCGGCGCCTATCGCAGGATGATGTCCAACAGGATCCCCAACCACCCGTGGAACCAGGAGTCCGACGACGAGTTCCTCAGGCTCATAGGGGCGGCGGGATACGACGAGGGCGGGACGCTGAGGCCCACCATAGCCGGCGTGCTGATGTTCGGGAGGGACTACTCCATAGTAATGGAGCTGCCCAGGTACATGCTGGACTACCTGGAGTACGGGGACGACTCGGG
>CASFMM010000135.1 GCA_949295765.1 uncultured Methanomassiliicoccales archaeon
TGCAACAACGTTCTCGAAGAACATCCCCTCGTTGACGTTCATCTTCCCCCGCATCACATCGGCGTAGATTGCACTTCTCGAGGCAACATTGGATCTGAATGCGGATGTGAACAGAAGACCCGTGTCCGCCATGTAGATCTTGAAGGAGAACTCGTCCAGGTTCAGATCCAGAGCCGGAGACGGGTCTGTGACACGCGTGCACATGTTGACCATCTTCGATTCACGTAGCCAGATCAGCACATCGAAATAGTCCCTGGTCCTTGATTTCTTACGGATGGCCGAGGGTTTGAAGGACCTATCATGCTTGGACAGCATACTGGGGACGCTTTCGAGTATGCGACGCGCCTTGGCCTTACCTGGCCCCTCGATCTTGGATGTGTCCTCAGAATACAGCGATAGGATGCCTTTCTTGACCTCTTCGACAGCATCCATATTCTTGGTGGTGATGAACTTGTCCACAGCCTGGGGCATCCCGCCGACCATCATGTAGATCTTGAATGTGTTCATGATACGTTGGTGCGTGGCACGTCCGAGAGGGGTACGGGCCTTGAAAGCGGCCCTGATGATCTCCATCGTGCCTTCATCCCCTATCGCCCAGAGGAACTCCTCGAAATCCATGGGATGCATCTCGATTGGCTTCTCCTCCGATGGTATGATGATGTCCTTCGTATTCTGCTTGATGGATATCAGAGACCCTGTTTCGATGTAGTCGTACCTTCCATCCTCTACGAACTGTTTGATCATCTGTCTGGCGAGAGGGAACTTCTGAACCTCGTCGAACACGATCAGGCTCTCACGCTCATAGAGACGAACGTTGTACTTGTTCTGAAGAAGAAAGAAGAACTTGTCGAAATCCGTGCCTTCGGTTTTCATCCACTCCCTGATATCATCCGTGTCCGTATTCGCGAAATTGATGATGATGTGGCTGCGATAGTTCTCCTCAGCGAATCTAGTTACTACGGTGGTCTTTCCTACCCTTCTAGCACCTTCTATCAAGAGGGCGGTGCTGCCACCGCTGCTGCCCTTCCATTCTGACAGTTCATCATACACCTTCCTCCTGAAGTAGGCGACCATGGATTCACAATCGCAATCCAAGGTAAAATGCTTTCGTCATTGTTGCACCGAAAATGAAATTCTACGACGTTCAAACGAACATAAAATCAGACCCAGCTCTGCATATTGAATCAACAATGAAGAATAGAGGATTTCAGAATATCTGGCTTTTGAAATTCGTACCAAAAAATAGACGATGATGCACCGAAAATGAAATTTCAAAACGGGATTTTTGCACCGAAAATGAAATTTCAAAACGGGATTTTTGCACCGAAAATGAAATTTCAAAACGGGATTTTTGCACCGAAAATGAAATTTCATGGTGCATAAATGCAATTCGATTGTTGAGCCCGGGGTCTCCCCCGGGAATGGATTTCAATCGCGGTTCAGGTAAGCGCCGGTGGCTCCCGAGGAGACCAGCTTCCTGTACTTCTTCTGGACACCGACCACAGGCCTCTCCACGGGCTTGAAGTCCTTCAGACGTGCGGCGATCTCCTCGTCGGAGAGCCTGACGTTCAGGGACCTGGCGGGGATGTCGATGTCGATGATGTCCCCGTCCCTCACAGCGGCGATGGGTCCGCCGGCATATGCCTCGGGGGAGACATGGCCGATGGCGCCTCCCCTGGATGCGCCGGAGAACCTTCCGTCGGTGATCAGCGCGACGGACTCGCCCAGTCCCCTTCCGACGATGAGGCTTGTGGGGGAGAGCATCTCCGGCATTCCCGGAGCGCCCTTGGGGCCCTCGTTCCTGATGATGACCACGTCCCCGGCGATAATCCTCCCGGAGGTGATCGCGTCGGCGGCGTCCTTCTCGCCCTCGAAGACCCTGGCGGTTCCCGTGAACTTCATCATCTTGGGACTGACCGCGGCCTGCTTGACCACGGATCCCTCGGGGGCGATGTTACCCTTGAGGACGGCGATGCCGCCCTGCTGGTGGAACGGCCTGTCGAGGGGCCTGAGGACCTCCTCGTCGTTGATTGTGGCCGCGTCGGCGATCTGATGGATGGTGGTGCCGTTGCCGGTCATGGAATCGACCAGCTTGTCCCTCAGGACCTTGAGGATCGCAGGCACGCCGCCAGCGCGGTCCAGGTCCTTGATGGCGTACGGTCCCGCGGGCCTGAGGCTGGTGATGTGCGGGGTGTCCCTGGAGATCTCGTCGAAGTCGTCGAGGGTCACGGGGCATCCGAACTCCTGGGAGATGGCGGGCAGGTGGAGCGCCGTGTTCGTCGAGCCGCCGATGGCCATGTCGACGCGGATGGCGTTGCGGAAGGAGTCCCTGGTGACGATGTCCCTGGGCTTGATGTCCTTCCTCACGAGCTCCACGATCCTCCTGCCAGTCTCCTTGGCGACCTGCAGCTTCCTGTTGTCGTCGGCCAGGGACGTCCCGCAGCCGGTGAGGCTCATCCCGATGGTCTCGGTGAGACAGGCCATGGTGTTGGCGGTGAAGAGCCCGGAACAGCTACCCCTCCCGGGACAGGCGGTGCACTCGACGGTGCGGAGCTCGTCCTCGCCGATGGTTCCGGCGCTGTAGGCACCGACGGCCTCGAAGACGGACTGGAGGTCCATGTTACCGTCCTTCCCCACGCCGGGCTCCATGGCGCCGCCGGTCACGATGAGCGCAGGGACGTTCATGCGTCCCGCGGCCATCAGCATCCCCGGGGTGACCTTGTCGCAGTTGGAGACTCCGACCCATCCGTCGAGGGCGTGTCCCTCGACCATGACCTCGCAGCAGTCGGAGATGACCTCCCTGGAGATGAGGGAGTACCTCATGCCCTTGTGTCCCATGGCGATGCCGTCGCATACCGCGGGGACTCCGAACACGAAAGGCTTTCCGCCGGCCTCGATGATGCCCTCCTTCACGGCCTCCACGATCTCGTTGAGGTGGATGTGTCCCGGGACGATGTCGTTCCAGGAGTTGGCAATACCGATGAACGGCTTCTCGAAATCCTCGTCGTCCAGACCGTCGGCGCGGAGGAGACTCCTCGCCGGCGCCTTGTCCAGACCTTTCTTGACGGCGTCGCTTCTCATGACGATCACTCTGAGTCCAGAGCATAATCGCGTCGTATCTGAACTTTGCGAACATACCCGCATGGAAGCTGTGACACGACCGCGGAAGAACGATGGAAAGTGTGGTGGAAACAGAAGGTTAAGGGGAGGGGTTTCCCCCTCCTTGGAAAGTTT
>CASFMM010000136.1 GCA_949295765.1 uncultured Methanomassiliicoccales archaeon
CAGGGACCTCATGACGGCACCGCAGTTCTGGGAGCAGGACCTGGGCGCGTGCACCGAGAACCTCATGCTCTCGGCCACAAGTCTGGGGCTCGGCTCGGTGTGGATCGGGGTCGCCCCGGTCAGGGAGAGGATGAACGCGATCTCCGACATCTTCGACCTCACGGAGAACCTCATGCCCTTCTGCATCGTCGCCGTGGGCTACCCGAAGGAGAGGCCCGAGCCCCACAAGGACAGGTTCAAGCCCGAGAGGATCCACCACAACGGGTACTGAAGGAACGATCCAAACCGGTCCGGTGCGACCGCCCGGACCGGGTCTTCCCTCTTCTCATTTCTAATGACATGTGTCTGGCCACAATCATTCCTCTGAATGCCGTCAGACCATCACGATGGCGATCGGCGCCAGCACCAGTAGCATCAGGACGTTCACGGCGGTGTAGTGCCTGAGGTACCTTCCTGGGCCGTCCCTCTCCTCCCTCATGTAGATCCTCAGGGACACTATGCTGGCCATGGACGCTACCGGCGTGCCGAACCCTCCGACACCGATCCCGGCGAGCAGTCCCTGCCAGTCCGTCGTGAACTCGGACAGGAGCACCGAGGCGGGCATGTTGCTGGTGACCTGGCTCAGCGCCATGGCCGTGACAGTGGGGTCCCAGGCCATGAGGTCGCCGAAGACATGTCTGACGGCGTCTATCTGGGCCATGTTCCCGGCGAAGACGAACATGAACGCCATCGTGAGCAGCAGCCCGTAGTCCACCTTCAGCAGGGTCTTCGGCCTTACAAGCAGGATGGTTACCACGGTGACGATCAAGGTCACCTGGTAGGGCACCCATCTCAGGACGGTGGTCACGCACATGGCGAACAGCACCAGGCTCACGGCGAGCAGTTTCCTGTGCTTCAGGATGTACGTCTTGTCGAACTCTATGCTCACCCTCTCGCTGCCGAACCTGAGGGAAAGCACGACCACCAGTACAAGCCCGACCAGGGTGATCGGGAGCATGACGGAGAAGAACTCCCCCATCCCCAGGCCGTAGTTCGATGAGATGTACAGGTTCTGGGCGTTGCCGAACGGGATGGACATGCTCCCGAGGATGGCCGCCACCGTCTGCAGGACCACAACCGGGATGATGAGGTCGCTCCGTCCCGCCATCCTGAGCACGAGTATCGCGAACGGGACGAATGTGAGCAGGGCGACGTCGTTGGTTATGAACATGGCGCAGAGGAACGGGAGCAGCACCAGCAGGAGGCAGAGCACCCTCACGCTCCTGTCCCCGCCCAGGATGCGCTGGGCCAGGATCTTGAACACGTTGCACTTCTTGAGACCGGCAACCACCGCCATGAAGCAGAACAGGATGCACAGGGTGCGGGCGTCGATGTAGCCTACGTAGTCCCAGGACGGAGGGACCAGGAACATGGACGCCACTGCCAGGACAGCCGACGCTACGAGCACCGCCTGGCTGCGGAGGAACCTCTCCGCCCTGTCCTCGAACGAGTCGTCCGGGTCCCAGAAGTCCATGGTTGCGGATGGGCGTGCTACGACTTATACGGAAGGGCTCGCAGGGCGCCGATCACGTAGTACACGCACACGAGAACGGCGACCATCACGACGTTGGCGGCCGTGAACCAGACAAGGTACCTCCTGGTGTCCGCGCCCTCGGTCTTGGAGTAGAACCCCAGGGAGATCATGCTGGCCATCGATGCGATCGGGGTGCCGAAACCTCCGACGTCCACCCCGACCAGCAGGCTCTGCCAGTCCCCTGTGAACCCGGAGAGGAGGGTGGCCGCTGGGACGTTGCTAATCACCTGGCTGATCCCGAGGGATGCGAGCATCGGCTCCCATGACATGAGCCCCTCCAGCGCGGAGCTGACGGCGTCTATGTGGGCGATGTTGCCGGTGAAGACGAACAGGCAGACGAATGTTAGCAGGAGTCCGTAGTCCACCCTGGCCAGGACGCGGCGGTGGGTCAGGGCGATTGCGAGGACGGTGACGACGAGCACGGCCTGCCAGGGTACGACGTGCAGGACCGTCAGGATGCACAGTGCGAAGAGGACGAACATCAGCGCCAGGAACCCCCTGCTGCGGACGTCCCTGTCTCTGCTGATGTCCACGTGCACCTCGTGAGTGGCGAACCTGGCGCACATCAGGCACATGACAATCCCCCCGACCATCACGTACGGGGCGAGCAGCATTGCCATCTCGCCGGTGCCCACGCCGTACCTTGAGTAGATGAACAGGTTCTGCGGGTTGCCGAAGGGGAGGAGCATGCTGCCAAGGTTGGCGGCGACGGTCTGCAGGACCACCACGGGGAGGATGCTCCTGCCCTCGCCGGCCATGCCGAGGACCAGGATGGTGAACGGCACGAAGGTGATCAGCGCCACGTCGTTGGTGATGAACATCGAGCAGAAGAACGGCAGGAGGACCAGGATCAGGCAGAGCGCCCTGAGGCTGCGCCTGCCGGCCAGAAGGCGGGCGGCGACGGCCCCGAACAGGTGGCACTCCCTCATGCCGGCGACCACCGCCATGAAGCAGAACAGGATGCAGAGCATGCGGACGTCGATGTACCCGACGTAGTCCGCGCTCGGAGGGACGACCAGCATGGACACGACGGCCAGGACGGCGGAGACCACTAGGACGACCTGCCCCTTCGCGAACCTCCTCGCCCTGGACCCGACGGACTCCGTGCCCTCCATGGCGACCTCACCGGCGGGGTCGGATACAAAGTTTTGGGGGAGTCGGGAATGTATATGAACAACCTCGTCGATGCAGTTCACGGTGTTAACATGACAGTCAAAGAGGATGTCATCAAAGCCATGAAGGAGGCCGGCAAGCCCATGAGCGCCGGCGAGGTCGAGAAGGCCACGGGGATCGACAGGAAGGAGATCGACAAGGCGTTCAAGGAGCTCAAGGCCGAGGGCGCCATTGTGTCCCCCGTCAGGTGCAAGTGGGAGCCCGCCCAGTGAGGCCCCCGGGGACCAGGTCCCCGAAACCCGTTTTTTCCATCGGTTTCTCTCTGTTTTAACGTAACTTAAGGCCTTCATTCGTAGAAGGTATTAGTATCTTAAACTTTCACATTATATACTTTCTATAGGGATTCGTCCCTGATGAAAGGGGATGCACTAGCCAATATGCTACAGGACCGCAGGATCCTCGTCATCATCGTCGCGGTGATCGTGATCATCG
>CASFMM010000137.1 GCA_949295765.1 uncultured Methanomassiliicoccales archaeon
CTAGAAGCAAGGCGGCCCAGGAAAACATCGCCAGGCAGGTCGCCGGAACGACCGATGACCCGAACCTGCAGGTCCTGATGAAGGCCGTCCGCAGGTCCGAGCGCCTGATGGGAGAGGACCTGATCAGGGAGACAGGGTACCTGCTACCGCAGAGCGGCGAGGTCCGCAGGATGCTGGAGTCGTTCGTTGCGAACCCTCCGGAGGGTTTCCCCGTGGAGGCCGCGAAGGAACTGCTGTCCAGGATGAGGTTCAACTCCTGAATTGAACAAAGCCGGGGGATTGACCCCCGGCACAAACTGGTTTTCAGAACTTGTGAAAAAGATCTGGGGCGTTCGCCCCTCTTGGATCCGAAGTCACTCCTCGGACTCCATCACCACGATCTCCGCATCCGGGGCGTGGCTCCCGATGCTCCTGATGCCCTTCAGACAGGACGCCTTGTCCGCGTAGGCCTGAGATGCGGCGACTATCTCGCCGTTCGAGGCCTTGAGCCTGAACCTGTACTTCCCGCCCACATCGAGGAACATCTCGTACTTGGGGTTCTTGAGGACCTCGTAGCCCTCCACGGTCTGATCCTCCACATCGACCGCGCAGTTGGTGCGGACGCTCTCCGCACCGACCTTGCATGTCGCTATGGACGCATATGTCTGGGATGTGCATATGACCTGGTTGTTGTTGGCGATCAGGTTGAACATGTACCTCCCGTCGTTAGTCGGCTTGATTGCGAACTTGCCCATTTTACATCCCTCGTATTTGAAATAGTCATAAAGCTTTAAATAATGAATCATCAAAATGTGTACAGGTTTCCAACGATTGGGATTGGCTGAGGGAACAAGACACATTACGAAAAAACGGCGTGGTGGACGCTCCGACCCTGTAACGTTGGGTATAAGTTTCTGATTCTATTGAATTGTAGTTTTATATATGGCTTTTTGTTTCTTTATTTATATTTTTCTATACTTAGGGGATTACTTGGGTGGTTACTTAGGGGATTCGGGCCGTCACCAGGTCAACGTTTTGTCGAGGATGCTCCGTAAAGCCATCGCAAGATGGACAAAAACATCACTTTCAAAGACGCACTTGAAAAAACCAGTGTGAAAGAGAGATGGTGGACAAGGCGAGATTCGAACTCGCGACTTCTGCCTTGCGAAGGCAGCGATCTACCGGGCTGATCTACTTGCCCATTTAATCCGGTGAACCACCCTAACCCGACCCTGGATATAAACCTTGTTTTACTCCGCTGGGGTTATACGATGGAACGGCATCCCCCTGCCCATGAAGCTCCGTCCGCCGTCATCCGGAGGTAACCCCAGACCCATGGAGGTCTGGAACGCCAACGTCTACTTCGACGACAGGTCAGGAGCCAAGAACCGCCCCGTCATCGTCCTGGAGAAGAGGGGCGAGGACTTCACAGTGTACATGGTCACATCCCACCCGCATCATCCGGAGACAGACATCAGGCTGATGGACCCGTACGAGGTGATGCTGGACAGAACGTCCCACATCCGCACCGACCGCCCCTTCAAACTCCCGGCATCCAAGTTCAACTACAAGCTCGGAGACCTGTCCTACGACGACTCCGAGATGATCAGGGCCATCTTCGAGAGCAGGACCAAGGACACCCGCCAGTACAGGCGCGGGAACTACCGAGGGATGCCATGGACACCGTGAGAGCCGCGACCGACATAGTGTCCGCGGCGGCCAGCAGGCTCTGCCTCGACATGCGCTTCCTGACGAGGGCGGTGCTATCGCTCAGGACTTCCGTCGTGCAGGGCGAGGGGATGCCGAGGTGCGACGGCAGGACCGTCGTTTTCCACTCGGACACCGTGGTTTCATCGTTCAGAAGGGACCAGAACTCCGTCACCCGCGACCTCGCCCACTGCGTGCTCCACTGCATCCTCGGACACGACTCGCCGTCCAACCCGCCGGAGACCGACCTGGCCGAGGACATGGTCGTCGAGTACGTCCTCGACTGCCTGGACACCCCCCACACATCCGTTCCCGGGAGGGACGACAGGATGTTCGCCTGCGAGAGGCAGTTCGCAAAGGCCGGGGCGCCGTCACCGGACCTGCTATCGCAGATCGTCAGGGGAACATCGCCATGGCAGCTTGAATCCCATAGGAAGATGTTCGTCAGGGACGACCACACCGCACGCACCGACGCCGACGATGCGATGTGGATAGAGCTTTCGCAGCAGGTCATGGCCGAGGTCGAGGGCTTCGTCAGGGACGACGAGGGGAGGACGGGGGCGCTGATGTCCATCCTGAGGATCCGCAACCGCAGGAGGTACGACTACCGCTCGTTCCTGCGGAAGTTCATGACCAGCCGCACGGTGGTCAGGGAGAGCCGGACCGAGTTCGACCCGATATACTACACGTACGGACTGTCCGTCTACGGGAACATGCCGTTGATAGACTCGCTTGAGCAGTCCGACTCGGGCAGGCTGGAGGAGTTCGTGATCGCCATCGACACCTCGGGGTCCACGATGAGGGGCCCTGTGGTCAGGTTCCTGGAGGAGGCGTTCGACGTTCTCAGGCAGACCCACATCGACAGGGGTGCCAACCTCCACGTGATCCAGTGCGACGACATGGTCCGCTCCGACGACGTCGTCACGTGCGAGGGGGACCTGCGCAGACTCGTCAACGGGTTCGAGCTCAGTGGTGGCGGGGGGACGGATTTCAGACCCGTCTTCGACTACGTCGACAGGATGGTCGACGAAGGGGAATTCAGGAACCTGAAGGGTCTGATGTACTTCACAGACGGCTTCGGAACGTACCCGACGAGGCGTCCTCGGTATGACACCGCTTTCGTGTTCTGCGACGACCGGTACAGGGACCACGAGGTCCCGCCATGGGCGATGAGGATAGTGGTCAGGACGGAGGACCTCATGGCAGGCCACAACCAGGACGGAACAGCCGGAGCCTGACAAGGACGTTCATACCGAGACACACGACTGGATACTTCCGAGATACGAGAACACCTGCGTACTGACATCGGTCTGTGAGTGCTAGAAGACTAACATCCCGCTCTGCGCGCACTGAACATGTCAGGAGTTGCATGCTTGAAGTGGAGTGGGTACTGCCTATCTCTGCCCTTGTATGTACATGCTGAGAGATTATTCTAATTTTTAGATGCTGACGATTACGTAC
>CASFMM010000138.1 GCA_949295765.1 uncultured Methanomassiliicoccales archaeon
AGACAGATACGCGGGCGGACTTTACTGCCGGGTTCGGGATGGGACCGGGTGTGACCCCGCCGCTATGGCCGTCATACCGAAACATGGGATAGCTGAATAGTATATAATACTTTCTACTGGTACGATTCTCAGAGGGCCAAATATATCGCGACACCGACAACCGCGCCTATCAGGGCGGTCGAGCAATTGTTGGTGTACTTGGACATGTACCCCTTGTTCTCGAACACGGCACCGAACACGCTGTCCAGGATGTTCCCGAGAACCCCCATGGCGAACGGGATCAGCAGGAGCCAGTCCAGGGACTCCGTGAGCACGAACCATCCAAGGGCGGCTATGAGCAGGGCCGCCAGGGTGGACACCGCGGTCCCGGTCTTAGAGACCCCTCCGTTGATCCCGGGCTCGACCCTCTGGAAGTTCGTAATCATGTAGACGTTCTTGTCGCGAACCCCTATCTCGCTGGCGATGGTGTCCGCTCCAGCGACCGTGATCGTCGACACGAACATCACGGCGAATGATACGGGATCCAGAACGCCGACGGCCTCCAGGGCCACGGCCAGGCAGGGCGGGAGTCCGACGCCGAGGACGTTCTTCCATGTGCGCTCGCCCTTCGTCCCCTCCTGAAGTCCTGTCTCGGATTTCCTCTTGAAATCCTTCATCGTCGCGACGAAACCCGCGATGGTGAAGATCGTCAGGAGGAAGAAGGCGTTGATCGACGCGAAAACGCCGACGAAAGCTCCCACTGCGAACGATGCGACCGCACCGCCTTTGGTGAGGCATTGGAGCTTGTACGCCTCCACGGACAGGGCGGCGGACAGCACGATGGCTGCCACCGTGAGGTAGGAGAACTCCATACGGGTCCGAATGTGCCAGAGGTAGAAAAACAGTACGTTGGAGGTGCCGGATTCACAGGGACTCCAGCATCTCCGTGGCGTACTTTATGCAGAGGTGCTTGTCCTCCAGCGGGAAGAACATGACCTTGCCCTGCCTGTACAGGGTGGTCTCCATGCCGTTCCACTGGAACACAATCATCATGTCGTCCTGCTGTGTGATCTCGCAGCCATCGGACCTGAACTTCTCGGCGGCCTTCTCCATGTCGATGTCCATCTCGTCGGTGGATACCGCCATGAGGGCCTTGCCCCCGCACAGGCGTGCCGTTGTGAACCTCACAGCAGCCCCTCCAGGGTCAGGGCGGCGCGGACCTTGAACGATTCCAGGTCGGAGTCGTTGACGATCATGACGTCGGCCAGCGCCAGGACGTCCGAGAGGCCCCAGCCCATCTCCCTGCTGTCGCGGGACTCGAACTCCTCGATGTTGCGGGGGGCGTCGTCGCGTCCCCTCTTCACCAGGCGGTCGTAGCGGGCCTCCGGCGGAGCGAATATCCCCACGATGAGCACGTCTTCGCTGAGTCCGCGGTACGAGCGCACCTCGTCCATGCTCCTGCATCCGTCTACGAGGAAGACCTCCCCGTCCATGCGCTCGAGGGCGCGTCTGGCCCAGATGTCCTTGCCGAGCTCCTCGCGCTGTGCGTTCGCGAACGCGCCCACGGAGAGATCGGTGCCGGACGACGCATGGTACTCCCTGACGATGTCGCCCATCCTGAGGAAGGGGACGCCCATGGAGCGGGCGACCCCGAGGAGCTCCTCCTTGCCTGCGCCGGGCATCCCGGCGATCAACAGGATCCTCATCCCGATCACAGCAGGTTGTCGGAGATGTTCATCAGGATCCTGTCGCAGTAGCAGCATCTGAGCTGCGGGGGGTGCCTGCTGATGACGTTGAACTCGGGGCTGACGGGCTCGCCGCGGTTGGTGATGCAGTTGGGGTTGCTGCATCTGGCGAGCCCCACGACATGGTCCTCGAGCCTGACGGTGAACTTCTCCGCGACGTAGAAGTCGCGTATGATGGAGATGGTCGCGTCGGGGGCGATGAGGGCGATCTTGTCGACGGTCTTTGAGTCCAGCTCCCTGTCCTCGATCTTGATTATGTCCTTCCACTCGGTGGTCTTCGCCGAGATGACGTGCATCCCGATGCTGATGGCGGAGTCGATGTTGTTCTCGTTCACGCCCAGGATCTTCATGACGTTCAGGGCCTGTCCGCATGTGATGTGGTCGATGACGGTCCCGTTCCTGATCGGGGCCAGCTTGACCTCCTTGATTGTTCCCTCAGGCATCGATATCACCTCCGAGGATCTCGCAGAGGAGGGCCATCCTCACAGGCACCCCGTTGAAAGCCTGCCTGAAGTACCTGGCATGCGGCGTGGAATCGACCTCCTGGGCGATCTCGTCCACCCTCGGGAGGGGGTGCATGACGATGAGGTCGCTCTTGGCCTCCCTGAGGATGGCGTTGTCGATCCTGTAGGTGCCCGCGACCTTGTTGTACTCGGTCGGGTCGGGGAATCTCTCCCTCTGGATCCTTGTGACGTAAAGGACGTCGGCCTGGTCGATGACGTCGTTCAGGTCGGCGGTCTTGGTGGGGTGGCATCCCTTCTCCTCGAGGTGCGCGATGGTGTCCTCGGGCATCTGCAGGGTCTCGGGGGCGACCAGGGTGAGCTTGGCGCCGAACATCGTGAGCGCGTCAGCCAGGGAGTGGACGGTCCTTCCGTACTTCAGGTCCCCGACCAGGACGATGTTGAGTCCCTCGAGGGTTCCCTTGGCCTCCCTCATGGTGAACAGGTCCAGCAGCGTCTGGGTGGGGTGGGATCCGGCTCCGTCCCCGGCGTTGATGACGGGGTTGATGGAGCAGTTGGCGGCGAGCCTGGCGGCCCCCTCGTAGGGGTGCCTCAGGACGATAAGGTCGCAGTACGCGTCGACCATCCTGATGGTGTCGGCCAGGGTCTCGCCCTTGGAGATGGATGTCATGGACATCTCCGACACATCGATGACGTCGCATCCGAGCCTGTATGCGGCGCTCTCGAAGGAGAGCTTGGTGCGTGTTGAGGGTTCGAAGAAGAGGTTGCCGAGAATCTTCCCGTCCAGGGCGCGTTTGGTCTTCTCGCCCATGGCGTACGGCACCATC
>CASFMM010000139.1 GCA_949295765.1 uncultured Methanomassiliicoccales archaeon
GAACCCAGGAAAACATCTGGCTCTCGCCGGCCAGACATGATAAAATCAAGATCTCGGCAACGTCGGAAACTGATACCCAACGTTACCGAGTTAGAGTTAAAAATTGGAAATTAAAGGGTTTTTGAAGGCCGGCCTCAGGACACCATCTTGAGTCCGACCACTCCCGCCACGGTGACGAGCAGGAACAGGACCATTCCGAGAGTGATGGTCTCCAGACCCAGCACGGCCGAGACGATGATCGTCAGGACGACCCCTAGCCCGACCCACACCGCGTAAGCGGTGCTGATGCTGATTCCGCTCTTCATCGGTATGGAGAGACAGAGCATGCTCAGGAGCAGCGACACCAGGACGATGATGTCCCACACTATGTTGGTCATACCCTCGGTGTAGTCCAGACCGATGGACCATCCGACCTGGAAAACACCGCCCAGGTTGAGTTCCATATCAGGCACCTCCCGAAGTCAGGCGTATTCCGACGATTCCGATCACTATCAGGATGATGAAGAAGATCTTCTTCGCGTTGATCGGATCCTTGTACAGGAACACACCGGCAATCACGGTTCCGATCGCACCTATTCCCGCGAGAATACTGTACGCCACACCGGGACCGATGTTGAGGACGGCCAGGGAGAGCATGTACAGACAGCACAGGACTGAGACGATCGCGGCGATTCCCCAGCCCTTCTTCTTGAAGTTGTCGGACTTCTCGAGAAAGACCACCCATATCGGTTCGAGGATGCATGCTATGATCAAGCATACCCACGATAACATTGGTTCCATGTCTTGTGATATCGCGGAATTACACATATTAAAGGGTAGCAGTTGGATGCGGGAATGTACATTTTCGTGTATCAGTTTCTTGTTAATCTCTTAGATATTCTATAAGTAATTTTTGTCCAATATCGGTTTGATGTTCAACCACTTATATTTATAGATTCCTTTTTTATGATGAATCGCACATCTAATTCGATTAAAATGTCATTAAAATCTGAATCGTCTGGACCTCACTCCAAGCGACTATGGCTTTGCTATCTTCCTGATTTGAAAGGTTGTTGGGAGGCGGAACAAGATTCACGCCTCCCATGGGATGGATGTTTGTTGGATGTATGGTTCAGGCGGCCTTCCTGTACGCCGGATCTCCGGTGGCGGTGATGATGAGCTTGATCTCGACGAACCTGGTCCTGAGATGCTCCTTTCCGACGAAGACCTCGGACTTGTCCGAACCGACTGTGACCTGGATGTTCTCGGCACCGGCCTTCTTGGCCATCTCCATGACATACTGCTTACCGGCCTCGGTGGCCTGCTCAACACCGTCGTCGAACTTCTCGTAGTAGAACCTGCCGAGCCTGGAGAACGCGGTGCACGCAGGGTTGTCGATGGTCGTGCCGGTGGCTGTCTGGATGAGGATCTCTATGCTCTCGACAACCTTTCCGCTCACCGCACCGACGGCGTTGCCCACGTCGTAGTTCTCGGGCATGACCAGATCGGTGCCCAGCAGATCAGCGACCTTGGGGAGCATGTCGTAGGCGGGTCCACCCATACCAATTATGGGCTTGTTGAGTCTGAAGGAGACGTCGTAGTCGAGGGCGTGGGCCCCTGTGACGGCCTTGTCCACCAGGTCCATCCCGAATCCGGACAGGTCGGTCTCCCTGTTGTCCTCCAGAAGGACCTTCTTGACGATCTCCATACCGATCTTCTCGGTGATCAGGTAGTCCACCTTCGCTATGAACGCCTCGGGCGTCATGCCGAGGTTGGCGGCATGGTATGCGATTCCGAGCTTCGAGGCCTCGGCATCGTACTTGGTGAAGCATCCGCGGGCGTGCATCAGGTCGGTGGGCGTGAGACCGATCCTCTGGATGATGCCCAGCTCCTCCATCTTGTCGATGTTGAAGGAGATCGGAGGCTCCTTCAGCTTCCTCTTGGCCTCGGCCAGGGAGTGGGGCTCGTCCTTGACGAAATCCAGGAACTTCTCGTCCAGCTCCGTCAGGTAGTCGGCGTTCTTCATCTCCTTGACCTTCACGAAGTACTCGGTGTCGATGACGATGTTCCTCGCGTAGTGGGCGACGGGGATGCTCCTGGGTCCGTCGTCCACCAGGGCCTGCAGCCTCTCGCGGAGCTGGGGGTACTTCCAGGCCGCGACGCACAGGGGGACCACGCGGACCGGGGAGAGGTACACCTTGTCGCCGTTGACGATGATACGGCTGTCGCCTCCCATTCCGGCAGTGGTGATCTCCGCGGCCATGACACGGGTCCTGTAGCCTCCGATCAGTGCGCCCTCGGGATCGAGACGGGGCTTCCCGTCCCTGACGATGCCGATGTCGGTGGTGGTACCCCCGATGTCGACGACGATGGCGTTGTCCTTGCCGGACAGCTTCTTCGCCCCGTTGATGCTTGAGGCGGGACCGGAGAGGATGGTCTCCACCGGCCTGATCTTGGCCATCTCCTCGCTCATGACCGATCCGTCTCCCTTGACGATCATCAGGGGCGCGTCGATGCCGAACTCCCCGAGGACCTTGTTGACGGAGTGGATGAGCTCCTCGATGACGGGGATGAGCCTGGCGTTCATGACGCAGGTGATGGTGCGCTCGTTGAACCCGAGCCCGGACGAGAGCTCGTACCCGCAGACCACGGGCACGTTGAGGATCTCCTTCGCCAGGGCGGCGACCTCCTGCTCATGCTCGGGATTCCTGACGCTCATGAACCCGGTGACCGCGATGCAGTCGACCTTCCCCTTGATGGATGTCAGGAACTTGCGGGCGGCCTCGATGTCCAGAGGCTCGTCAACCTTCCCTGTGGCGGTGTGGGACCCCTTTATCATAATAGAATAATCTACATTGGCAGACACGGTGATCTGCGATCCGATGAGGACGAGGCCGACACGACAACCTTTGCCTTCGACTATGGAGTTCGTGGCGAGAGTGGAGGAAAGGCACACTGTGACCACTTTGGAGAGCAGGCCCTTGTCGAACTCCGCTATGGCGCCCTTGATTCCGATCGACAGGTCGCTCCTCGTGGTGAGCGACTTCGCCCTCTCGAGGATCTCGCCGCTCTCGAGATCCATGATAACCGCGTCCGTGTACGTTCCGCCCGTGTCGAATCCTAGCCCTAGCCTGCTCATCTACATTCGTCCTTTCTCTTATTTTACATCTATAATAGTAGGGAATAAAGCTCCCCAAACGATGTCTTGCAATACTGGAAATTGTCGGTACATATAATACAGGCAC
>CASFMM010000140.1 GCA_949295765.1 uncultured Methanomassiliicoccales archaeon
AGAAGGAGCTGCTGCGCCGCAACCACGACCAGCTGATCACCCGCACCGTCACCGTGAACGGTTCCACCATCAGAGGGTCGGTCTACGGCGGCAGCAGGTTCGGGGACGACAACTGCACCGAATCCGGAGGGAACATCCTGACAAACGGCTCAGCCATCCTGTACATCATAAGCGGGGACATCGCCGCGGGAAGCTCCGGCAACGTCTACGGCGGAGGATACAGGGGATACTCGGCGATGGATACGTACGTCTATGTCGGCGTACCCGCCGCGGAGGAATCCAGAGAAAATCTGCTTTCAGACACGCTCAGGATCGAGTCGGTATACGGCGGATCCAGCGTGGGCGAGAGCTCCGACTACCTGAGTGATGCCGAGCTCCTTATAGGGGACGCGAGGGTGACGATCGGCAACCTCGACCCCGACACACGCGGATCGCCATACGTCAACTTCTCCATAACGGGAGACGTCTTCGGCGAGGGCGATTACTGCGCCATAACCGGGGAATCATACGTGACATTCACGGCGTTCGAGCAGGACGGCTCCATGCTGTCGGTTCAGAAGGCTGACATCCTCGACGTAATCGGATCGTCCCTGGTCCTGGACGGGAACGTGGACGGTTCCGACACCCAGGCATCCGAAAGGCTGTCCATGAACCTCATCGGGGACCTCAGGCTACAGAGACTGAACGGTGAAATCTCATCTCTGGACATGAAGGCGGCCGCCTCCCAGATAGGAGGGTACGGCAGCCTCGACGAGTCGGGGGACCCAATCGTGTACTCCGAGACCGATACCAACCTGAACACGATCACACTCCGCGACGGAATGATGATGTCCATACTCGGTGAGGGCAACAACGGCCTCTCCGGGGAGATGAACGAGATCAGAGGGTTCACCATCCTGGACAACGGCGGAGACAGCTACTACGGCACGTTCGCCATGGGGCCCACGGACGTCGTCCAGAACGGGTACACCGGGTTCATGATCAAGACGAACGCAGGCCTGGTTGCAGCCCAGGAGGGGCATTACACATTCCACTACAACAACGGGTCCGGATCGACCGTACCCGTCGCGATGACCATGTGGTTCATCGCCGGCGTCTACAAGGTGGAGACGACGATGGTCCTCCAGGATGATTCTGGAGGGGGAACCATCTCGGCAGAGGACGACGTCATGGCGCCCAAGACCGTTTCCAACTCCACGATAAGCTTTGTCGGAGGATACGTCAACGCGGACAGCCAGGGCTCCCTGAACCTCGTCGGATCACCCACGGAGAACCCGGGAACGGACTTCCAGGTCCTAGTCGGAGGCAAGGGCGACGCCAACCACATCCATTTCGGAAACGGAGGCGTGGCAGCGTTCCCCGATTCCTCTGTGCAGTTCCAAGGCAGCGGGATATATCTGAACATCAAGGTCTCCACGATGAGCGGTTTCGGTACCACGGGATACGCGGGGACCGTCACGCTCCACATGGTCGAGTACATCGGGGATATCCCGATCAACATGTTCGACGTGGAGGTAGGCATCTATCTGAGGGTCACCTCGGAGACTCAGACGATCACCGAGACCATAGTGATGAGGGCCTTTGGTGACAGCAAGCACGGTACCACGGACGTCTACCTCCCCGTCAAGCTTCTCGGGACGACGGGGGAGACCGAAGGCACATTCGTTGACATCAGTGGGACACTAACCCTGGAGACGGTGGCCACCAACCTGAACAAGAACGGCTGGCAGAGCACCGAGCACACGGGCGAGATGGTGCCTGTATGGAACAAGGACACGCCCCTCGGTGTCGGCGGGGTGTTCGCTCCGGTGATCAGGTTCTCGTACACTGCGGACGAGCCGTTCGAGGAGATCCATTTCGAGTTAACGATCCAGGACGAGAACGGCGGCAATCCAAAGGTGTACATAATCATACTGGAGCCCGAGCTGGCCGAGTACGTGGAGTTGTCATTCTACGACAAGTACCTGATATACGACGATGATGACGATTCAATCTCATGGTCCCAGTGGACGCAGGGCGATGACGGGGAATACCTTGATCCAGTATTCATCCTGAAGCTCCAGTTCGGAATGCAGCTCGACACCCTTAGGGTGGCCGTCTCTGAATCCTTCCTGAACGGGAAGATAGGGAGCACAGCGATACAGGACCTCGAGGCGGACAAATACATAGAAGTGGTTCGTGAGGCCATATCCGCGACTTCTTCGACAGAAGCGTGGTTCGGCGACATCCTGCTCCTACAGTCGGATTCGGAAAATCCAGCCACTACTGTTCTCTGCGGTGATGAATCCTATGTCAACGGGATCCTGAGCGATCAGGCCCTTCAGGATGAATACGAAGTTATGAGTGTGGAGGAGTTCCTCAACCTCTACATCTCGTTGAAGCCGGGCACCGACTACAAGGACGGGGATGTTCAGAGGACTTTTGACTATTCAGATCACTACAGCTGGTACGACACCCACGAGTGCATCACCGAGTTCAGGTTCAGCTCCAGCATCTCCAACGACCTGGACGTCTTCGCGGGATACACCATCACGGTCACCGTCGTCCCGTTCACCGACAAGGACGATCCGGACGCTGCCAACAAGGAATACACGGTCACGCCGTCGACCAGGATGATCGTCCCCGGCGAAGAAGTCGATCTGGGCAACATACTGGGCAGCCTGACCATCACCCGCGGATACGGGGCCGTTGACAGCGGGATGTGGTTCTCCATGGACAGCAGTGCGCTGAGAGAGATAGGGACGAACAGTGACGGCAGGCATGTCATCACACCCCGCGTCGACACCGTCGTGTACCTCATGCTTGAGCGCGAGAGCTACGGCATCACCCTCGTCATCGACGGTGAAGAGCAGATGTTCCAATCCGATTACGAAGTGAGTGTCACCCAATGTGTGGAGAACACGGAGCACAGCACCAGTGCCGCACACTTCGGGGACAGTGTCGAGGTCATGTTCACTTGGAGGGATGGATACCACATCGGATCCATCAGCGGCACCACACAGCTGGGAGTGTTTCCCGGACTGAGCCATGAAAGAACAGACGAGGACGGCACCGACATGTACACTATCAGCTTCGAGATGCCGTCCAGCGCCCTGACAATATCGATCATATTGACCGACAAGAGGTCGGTAACCGTGGAACTCGCCGACGGCACCGAGACATCCGACAGCGACCGTTTCGGACTCGGAGATATCACAGATTCCGGCAGCAGCATGTCCATAGTGCTTTCCGACACGCTCAGCACGAAGTCCCGTACGACTACCACCAACATTACTTCGGCGAGCATCGATGTGATCACCGATCTTGGAACCGGTGTTTTGATCACGGTTCTGGTGAACGGGCAGGAGAAGTACGAACATGAGTCGCCCTCAGACGTCACGCTAGACCTCAGCCAGGCTGGAGATGAAGTGACGGTCACGATCATCGTGAACGTGATGTGGTCCCTGACCATCTCTGGAGAAGGGTACGATGTCAAAATCGGCAATCTGACGTACGATTCCGATAGATCGCCGGATTATGTGCTTACCGGCGACGTCCTGACGGTGCAGTCCAAGAGCGGCAACTCCCTCACGGGCATACAGTCATACGGGCTCAGGTCCAACGGACATGACGGCGATTATGTTTGGACCTTCACGGTGAACGGGACCGGGAACGCCGGCCTCAGTCTCCCGGTGTTCAGCGTCGTCCTGACCGTCGACCTCGTATTCATGTGCGGAACGTCCGAAGTTACCCTGAGGGATGGCTGGCATCCGGACGGGACCCTGACGGTCATTTCGGAGGATGGCACCGAGTTGAGGGCAGGGGTGCCGACTGTGGACAATATGGGACATCTGGTGTATACATTGACCGTTGACAGCGGAACGTACATCGTGTCTGCGACGTTCGGAGGATTCGTTTCGAACTCGGAAACGTTACTGGTGGGTAGCGACAGTGTCGACCACAGCATCATCCTCAACGCCGTCGAGTACACGATACACGTGAGGACGACAACGTCGGATTCATTCGACGACACCAATACATGGTACGCTGTCTACCGGGATCCAGCGGGCCAGTGGGGGTACAGCACCGACACAGTGGACGGAACCGGTGACGACGATGAGGCGGCAGCATGGTTCATGTCCGACAGCCAGGATATGAGCGCAGCATCCGTTGTCGAAGGTTTCACTGTGATCACAACAGATATGTTCGACGGTGGCACGGACCTCTACTTCTTGGCCGTCCCTGGATTGGACGGGGAGGCGGAGGAGACGGTCGATCCCATGGAGTTCCACGCGGTCGTCATCGCCGTTGATGGAGAGGTCAACGGGACCCACACCATCACCACCATCTCTGGTGTGGCAAATGGGACCTATTCCGCTGTCATGGCCGACG
>CASFMM010000141.1 GCA_949295765.1 uncultured Methanomassiliicoccales archaeon
AAGCCGGGGTTTCCCCCGGCGTTTTACATCACTCCCATTCGGTGATGATGGACCTCTTCTCGTCTGCTATGTCCTGAACCACGGAACGGTGGAATACTGGTTCCTCGACCCCCGCATCCTCCTGTTCCTTCCAGTCCTTGTACGCACGGAAGACGAACTTGCTGAGGTAGAACACCACGATCATGTTCACCGCACCCATAGCTGCCATGAACGTGTCGCAGATGGTCTCCATCTGTCCGGTGCTGATGATACAAGACAGGAACGCCACGGCGATGACCAGGACACGGACGGCGAAGATGAATCCCTTGCTGTCCTTGATGAATCTGACGTTGGATTCGCTCATGGTGTAGTATCCGATCAGGCTGGTGAAGGCGAAGATCAGCATGAACAGTGAGATGATGATTCCGCCGATCTCTCCTCCAAGGGTGGAGTTGACAATGGCCTGTACGAGCTGGGCGTTTCCGATGCCGTCGGCCTGAGTCGGGTTGATGGCGGTTATGTCGCCATAGGTTCCGAAGGACAGGATGACGAAGGCGGTGAAGGAACAGACGACCAGGGTGTCGACGATGGTTCCAAAGGACTGGATCATTCCCTGCTTGATGGGGTGCTTGACGTCCGCGGTTCCGGCGATGTTGGCGATGGAACCGAGACCGGCCTCGTTGGAGAACACTCCACGCTTCAGACCCATCATCATGACGGCTCCGAGGGCTCCTCCTCCGACGGACTGGATTCCGAACGCGTTGGTGAAGATCATCTCCACAGCGTGGACGACTCCGTCGATGTTCATGACGATGACGATGATGCAGAATACGAACCACAGGAGGGCCATGATGGGGACGACCTTGGTGGAGAATGTGGCAATCCTCTTGACACCGCCGAAGATGATGGCTGCGGCGGCGATGGCGATGATGGCGCCGAAGATCAGCATGTTGTTCTCGAACTCGAACGCTCCGGCCAGAGCCGCAGCGGAGTTGGTAGCCTGAACGCCGACGAATCCGATTCCGAATGTGATGATGATCAGAACCGCGAGGAGAACTGCGAGGGGGCGGCTCCCGACTCCCTTGAGGGCGTAGTATGCAGGGCCGCTGTGATACTGGCCGTCGGATTTCTTCTCCTTGAACATCTGGGAGAGGGTGGACTCCATGAAGCTGCTGGCGGATCCGATGATGGCGAAGATCCACATCCAGAAGACGGCTCCGGGTCCTCCGACGATGATCGCACTGGCGACTCCGGCGATGTTACCGACACCGACACGGGCACCAAGGCCTATACAGAACGCTTCGAACGACGATACAGTGTGGCTGTGCTTCCCCTCTTTGGTTCCGGACAGCGCCAGACGCGATGTCTTGTGGATCCTCAGAATCGGGAGGCCCTTCAGCCTGATCATGAAATATATACCGAGACCTACGAGGAACACGAACGCTACATACCACACGTACGTGTTGATGGTCCCGATAATGCTCGCAAAATCAATCATTATATCAAATCCTACGCGACATCGAAAAGTCAATCGGAGCCGCGATAAAATGAGAGAAAGCTGGTGGGCCCGGCCGGATTTGAACCGGCGACCTCCGCCATGTCAAGGCGACGTCATAACCCCTAGACCACGAGCCCAGCATAGGGCATGATATCCTTCCTGGCATGATATCCTTCCTATTCTTATATCTTTTGGCTCTACTTTCAGGTTCATACTCAGCTAGATACTGGTGTTAACGGACAAAACGTGTATGAATGAGCGTTAAACGGCGATAATTCAGAGCAATTGTACACTAAGGTGCTTCGAGTTCCGAGTAGATTATATATGTGTCCGGTTAGGCGGGCTTTACGCGGGTTGATATACCGAGAAGGACGTGCAGAGGAGCATGATCACTCTGGGAATCGAGGGGACCGCCCACACGCTCGGTGTGGGGATCGTCGATGACGAATGCAACGTCCTTGCCAACGAGTTGGACATGTTCCGTCCCAAGGAGGGGGGCCTGCATCCCAGAGAAGCCGCCAACCACCACTCCGACGTGGTGTCCACGATAATCCGTAGCGCCGTGGACAAGGCAGGCATAAGCCTCTCCGACGTCGGGCTCGTATCTTTCTCGATGGGTCCGGGTCTCGGTCCGTGCCTCCGCGTTGCCGGTACGGCCGCAAGGGCCCTCGCATGTTCCCTCGGAGTGCCCATTGTCGGGGTCAACCACTGCGTCGCCCATGTCGAGATCGGTCGCGCCCAGTGCGGCTGCGACGATCCCGCGCTGCTGTACGCCTCCGGAGGGAACACCCAGGTCATCGCGTTCGCCGAGGGCCGCTACAGGATCTTCGGCGAGACGCAGGACATCGGTGTCGGGAACATGCTGGACAAGCTGGGGAGGGAGCTGGGCATGGGATTCTACGCCGGGCCGGTCTTCGAGAAGCTGGCCAAGGAGGGCGACAGGTACTATGAGCTGCCGTACTCCGTCAAGGGGATGGACGTCGCTTTCTCCGGTCTGATGACCGCCGCGGTCGCCCTGCAGAAGAAGGGCGTCCCGCTGGAGGACATCGCACTGTCCGTCCAGGAGACCGCTTTCGCCATGCTGACAGAGGTCACCGAGAGGGCCATGGCCCACATCGGGAAGGACGAGGTGCTCCTCGGAGGAGGTGTCGCCCAGAACAACCGTCTGAGGGACATGGTGGCCGACATGGCCCATGCCCGCGGCGCCGAGATGTACGTTCCGGACCGCAGGTTCTGCATGGACAACGGGGCGATGATCGCCTGGCTCGGTGCCGAGATGTACAACTCAGGAGTGAGGATGGACGTCTCCGAGACCGCGGTCAGGCAGAGGTTCAGGACTGACGAAGTGGAAGTCACATGGCGGAGCTGATCTGCTCGCCGATTATCCTGTCCAGGTTCTGAAGGAACTCGTCTACCCTGTCGAGGGGCACCGATCCCCCGGCGGCGATCTTGTGTCCGCCGCCCTGTCCGCCCACCGATGCGCAGGCCTCCCTCATCGCCTTGGCGAGGTCGACTCCGCGGTCCAGCTGGCACCACATGCCCCTGGACGACAGGTTCACGGGGTCGTTGGACTTGTTCATGCCGATGGTCGGTTTGCTGTGGTCGCCTATCGACTGCATCGCGATTCCGCAGAGCATCCCCGTGAATCCGGAGTCCGTGGAGTCGAACCACTGGATGTGCTCCATCTGGGTGAGTCCGCGTCTGTCGAGGTCGACCATGCTCTCCACGACGAGCTTCGCCGACTCCTGGTTCTGCTTGGCGCCCTCGTTGATGCACCTCTCGTCCCCCATGCCTGCCGCGATGCCGATGCCCCCGATGCCGGAGCGGCCGCAGTTGTTCAGGATCGCCGAGAGGTACTCCGCATCCATCTTCATGCCGGTCAGGTAGTACCTGTCCCTGGCGATCTCGTTCATGGATGAGAGCTGGACGCCCTGCTCCGTGAGCTTGATGGCGATGAGCGACGAGAGCCTCCTGCGCTCCTCCTCTGTCAGGTCCATGAAGGTCTTCCCGTTGGGGATGCCCGCGTCGGACATCAGCTTGGCCACGCCCTCCACGCTGCCGCTGACACCGCGGATGTACGGGTCGGTGACGAGGAAGAGCTCGGTCTGGAGGTCGCCAGCGGGGATCAGCGATCCCTGCATCCTCTCGATGTACCCTCTCTTGGTCCCTTCCTCGAGGAGGTAGGTGTTGAGGCCCGACAGGCCGTTGATGTGCTGCCTGTCCCCGGCGATGCCGGCGAACGCGATCTGCACGAGGTCCCAGTTGTTCTCGTCCATGGTGACGGAGAAGAGCAGGCACATCGTCGCGCCGCATCCGGACGTCATGCCGTCGATACCGTAGAGGTGGGGGTTTGCGTAGCAGACCCTCTTGGCCTCCGAGATGATCGTGTGGTGGTCCAGCACAACTATGTCGCAGTCCATCTCGTCCAGCTGGTCGATGTACGACGCTCCGAGGTCGGAGATGATTATGCAGTCCGCCTTGGTGTTGCGGATGACGTCCATGTTGTAGTCGTTCAGGGTGGTGAAGAGCGTCACGCGGAACTCCTTCCCGGCCCTGAGCAGGGTCTTCGCGAGGATGGTCGCAGAGGAGACCCCGTCGGCGTCGTAGTGCGAGAACACCTGGATGAAATCATGGCCGCGGACTATATCCGCGGCTTTAGAAAGAGTGGTAAGGAGTTTAGAAGGTACCTTGTCCTCCATGGGACTCACTTGAGCATGAGTTCCGCGTTGCTGAGACTGTACTTCCAGTCTGCGGGAAGGACACCGTTCCTCTTGTAGT
>CASFMM010000142.1 GCA_949295765.1 uncultured Methanomassiliicoccales archaeon
CATGGAACGCCAGACGTCCTGGACGTTCTCGGCGAAGTCCTCGCCCACGTCGATGGAGAGCATCGGGGCCTCGGGCCCCCTGGAATCCCTGACGGATCCCACGGTGGCGCGGTTCACGCCCTCACCGCCCTGTTGAGTATGCGTCCCGCCTTGGCGTTGTCCCCGCGGATCAGGGCGTCGGATAGGACGTCGAACTCGGAGACGATGCGGTAGTAGTCCCTCACCTTGCTCAGGTCGGACCTCTCCGCGCGGTGGAGCTCACCGGACTTGAGGCGGGCGCAGACATAGCCGTAGCCCTCCTCGGAGAGCAGCATGTACGGCCTGCCCTCGTCGTCGGTCTCCAGCCTCATGACGTTGTAGGAGAGCTCGGGGTGCTTCATCGACTTCAGGAGCCTCGCGCCCCTGTCGCCGATGGAGTTGACGTACCTGGCGACGGATACGGGCGAGACGCCCTTGGCGACCGTCATCAGCTTCGCGTAGAGAATGGAGTTGATGAAGTCGGGGCTGAGGGTGCCGTCGGGGTTGAAACGGTTCCCCGGGATCGGACAGACGGAGGGGTTCATTCCGACGCCTCCTCGAGGAGGAAGTCGTAGACGTCGTCGATCCAGTGCTCCGCGACCTCCCTGTAGTGGACTTTGAAGTCGTCGCGCGGGTCCTTGATGCGCGAGGACTCCTTCCTGATCCTCTTCTGGACCAGCTTGCGGATCTCGTCCTTGGGGAGACCCTGCCTCACGAGCTCGCGGGTGTAGTCCAGGACCGAGTGGTAGTAATCGTAATCGTTATTGAGCCACAGGCTGACCAGCCACGTGTCGCGGTTGGTCCATCCCTCGTATCCCTCGGAGTCGGACATCTCAGCACCTCCTCCTGCGGGCGACGACGGCGTAGGAGTCGCCGTCCATGAATACCTCGTAGCCGGGCCATCTGCCCTGTGCCTGGGAGATGAGGTACATCGTCTCCGCCAGGGTGTAGGGCGAGGTCCTGATGTCGTTGATGACCGTCTGCCCTTCATCGGACAGGACGATCGAGTCGAGTGCGGCTCTGACCGATCCGGCGACCTCCGCCGAAACGGTATTCTCTGTCAGAGGGTGACGGTCCCCGGGACCGTATGTGAAAGTCCCGCATCCGGTGTGTACCGGGCATGTCTCCGTGTTGTGCATCCTTCATCGCTCCTGCGAGACTTTTATCGGACCACACCGTTCCCCATTACATGCCATTTGACGGTAGAGCGGGTATTGTTGACATTGACGAGGAAGAACGCACGGTCATCTTCGACACTTACAGGCTGAAGAAGATCACCGGGACCAGGGTCGCGCCCATCCTGGGGATGAGCGAGTTCGCCACCCCGTTCAAGGTGGCCTGCGAGCTGGCCGGCCTCTACCCCGGTGACAAGGCCAACAAGTACATCGACGCAGGGAACATCCTGGAGCCCGTATTGAGGGAGTACCTCGGCACCAGGGTCAACGCCATGCTGGGCGATGTTCTCGGTGTCCCCGAAGGTTCGAAGCTCGCCGTCGAGGAACCAGTCCCCAAGGAGCAGTGCGGATACGACCACTTCCACAACGAGAAGGTGTTCGGCGGGATGGTGGACGGCTACATCCAGCTCGACGGGAAGAGGACGTACATCCTGGAGATCAAGACCTCCGGCGACAGGGAGAAGTGGAGGGACGAGGACGGAGGTCTCACCAACGTCCCCATATCCTACATGCTGCAGGCCTCTCTCTACGCCCAGCTGTCGAACCTGGACAAGATCGTGTTCCTGGTCGGGTTCCTGGAGGAGCCGGACTACGACCGTCCGAAGCAGTGGGTGCCCACGCCGGAGAACACCTACGTCATCGTCAAGGACAGGCTGGACATGACGGGGTACATGCAGCAGTGCGTCGACTGGTACAACGAGTACATGAAGGGAGGCTACACGCCGGAGTGGTCCGACTCGGAGGACGACCAGGCGGTGCTGAAGTACCTGAAGGCGTACAAGCCGGGGGCCAACAAGAAGAAGAGGCGCTGATCGCTCGGGGATCCCGCGAACGCTTCCGATTCCTCGGACCATCCGACGGATGGCTTTAACGTGTATGAGCATAGTCTTATGCTCCATGGCGATTTCAATCAAACAGTTGGCTCTATTCGCTGTCGTCGTCATGACTGTGTCTGCGGTCGCGGTCACAGTCACAGCCGATGCTAGCGATGCTGCATCAACTGAAGACGGATTTGAATTCCAAGCCGCAGGAGATTCGGCATTCATTACGAAATATACCGGAAACGAAGCTGTCGTAAAGATTCCATCAACAGTTTCTGATGGAACCAGTACATACAATGTGGTTGGAATAAACGACAGTGTCTTTTATGCCAAAAACATGGTCGAGGTCATCATTCCTGAAACTGTTCAATCTATAGGTAACAGTGCATTCGGAAGTTGTCCCAACCTAATGTTCGTAACTATTCTGGGCGAGCCTATTTTTGGTACGAATGTATTCATGCTGAGTCCTGAACTGACACTGATTGAATTGAGCAAGAACATCACAGTTGAAAACAACATATTTGAACACGGAGCATCAAAGATCTCAGTAAATGCCCCCTCCGGGGTAATGTTCGAATGTCCAGGAGTGGAAATCAGTTACATAGATGATTCCAAGTCTGTTGTGAAGTTCATTTCAGTCAATGGACCAGAGAACCTGGATATG
>CASFMM010000143.1 GCA_949295765.1 uncultured Methanomassiliicoccales archaeon
AGATCTACCGTCAGGAGATGAAGTCCACAGGACTCACCCCTGCATCCCGCAGGCTCTACGAGGACATGGCCGAGTACGTCGTCTCCCTGAAGAGGGAGTACGACTCCGCCCTCGATGCCGACCCCGAGTCAGTCATGACCGACGGGGCCAGGCAGAGGTACAGGAAGGCGTCCAGGCTCATGGACGACATCCACCGCATCAGGGGCCAGAAGGTCATCAGGCTCGCCGCCGTCTCCAACACCCTTGGGACCGCTCCCGAGTCCGTCCAGGGTCTCCCGCAGATCGAGCGCGACCTGTTCGAGACCGTCGACAGATCCCTCCACGAGTTCGACACCGGGTTCGGGAGGATCATAGACACCGCGACGTCCGGCGGGAGGGATGCGGAATGAGTTCCGCCGTCATGCCCTGCTGCTTCGAGCACCGCTACAGCCAGCTCCTCGAGGAGGGGCTGGTGGACGACAGGACCGTCCTCATCGACCGCGACAGGCTCACCTTCCTGGAGAAGGAGAACCGCTCCCGCGGCGAGATCGCCAAGATGTACGGCGTGAAGAAGGACGACATCACTAGGATGAAGGCCCTCGAGCGCAGTCTCCTCGTTCAGGAGAGGGAGAAGGCGGTTTCGCTTCTGCCCCCGCTCCCCGAGGCCGAGATCCGCGCCATGGAAGCCCCCATACCGGATGATTCGCCGGATGATTCGGAATCCGAACCGAAGTCCGAATCGTCCGAGGTTGTTCCGGATTACGGCTCTCTCCGCAAGGCCATCGTGACCATCATGGGTCCCGACCCGGCCAGACCCCTGCACGTCCAGCTCATGAGGGCGTGGTGCGAGGTCGACGGCGACAATCCTGAGATTTACTCCGTCGACAGCATCCGCAGCATCCCCGGTCTGATCCAGGGCGTCGACTACGGATGCCTCGTGATGTGGAGTCCCGCGGGAATGTCCGTGGACGACTTACGGTTCTTCTCGGAGTTCTGCGACGGACACGGGATCGAGCTGATCTTCCTCGGCTCCCACAGGGAGCTCTGGGAGGGCAGGTTCCCCGAGCAGGACGGCAACACGGTGGAGCCCAGGTTCAACAGGCACGGACGCTGGATGGACTTCTGCTGGGAGCACATGAGGAACGCCAACAGGAACAAGATCTCCAAGAAGGACGGCAAGTCCACGAGGTTCGCCCCCTTGGAGGAGGTCATGGCTTGCGCCAGGCTGGCGATCCCGTTGTGGGTCACCGCCAGGGCCATCGGTGTCGCCACCTCTGTGCTCTCCGATGCACTGGATGACGAATACTTCCTCGAGTCCTACGGAGTGGAGTTCAGGGGCTGTGAGGCGGAGGTGATCCACGCCTTCTTAGACGGCCTGGACTCCGATTCGGAGATCTCCCCCGCTCCCTTGAACGTGGATTCTTCTGAATCCGCACAGCCCGAGGAACCCGTCTCCGAGCCCGAGGATACGACCGAGGTCGCTTCACAGGCACCCGAGGACGTCTTCGTGGTGGAAGCCCCCACGGAGGCTCCCGTGCCCACCGTCTCCAAGGACGTCCGCATGTTCTCGATAGAGAAGGCTGCCAACTCCCCGGAGGACCCCGAGCACTACACGGTCGTCCGCATCAAGGACTCACTCATCACGATCAGCGGATGGGACTCCATCTGGAGCACCGTCTACAGGGGCGCGGAGCCCGACCAGCGCATCTGGACCAAGTCCGGCGACGGTTGGATCATCCGCTCCCACAGGGCGTGGCTCGCCTACCGCGACGGCCAGTTCGCCTACTGCTCCGGGGAGGAGGCCCTGATCCGCGACGCCGTCTACGACAAGGTGGACAACGACGTCGCCTTCGACCGCGACGGCCTCATGTACAAGCAGGTGGGCAGGCTCACTTTGTTCCTGTCCGACTGCACAGAGGTCTCCGTCCCTGTCGTCTCCGATGTCCCCGTCATGAAGAGGAGGTGGCTGGTGTGACACGCGAGTGGACACCCTCCCCCATCTTCCCCGTCGACGAGGAGGCACTCCAGTCCGCGAGGATCAAGGCGGGCATCAGGAGGGCCAAGGAGGAGGGCAAGACCATCGGGGGCACCTGGACCTTCTGCTTCATGGACGAGGTGGAGGCCCACCCCGACAAGGTCTGCCTCTCCGGACCCAACAGGACCAAGGTCGTCTCCCGCGAGGACGTCATGGACCTCGCGTCGAGGGGCTACAGCATGTCGGCCGCCGCCAGGGAGCTCGGCGTCAGCCGGGACACCTTCAGGAGGGCGATCGAGCGCAACGGCCTCAAGGAGACCTACAGGCAGCTCATGACCGACAGCATGTCCAACATGGTCACCGCCGTCGAGTCCGGGCTCTCCGAGGGGAAGTCCTTCCAGGACATCGCCGAAGAGTTCGGCGTGCCGACCTCGGAGCTCAGGAGCTGGTACCGCAAGGGCGTCAAGCTCCTCCACCCCGTCGGCGACGAGGGCTTCGGCGACGTCTCCGAAGACTCAGATAATCAGGATTCACAGAAGGACGACGAGGTGCGCGGTTACAGGGAGGGTCTGATCAGGATCCTCTCCAAGACCAACCCCCAGACGGAGTGCTTCATCGTCCGCAGGCCCATGCTCGTCATGGAAGGGGCCAAGCTTCTGGCCTCCACGGTCAACGACGGTGCGGAACCCGACGAGAGGATCTGG
>CASFMM010000144.1 GCA_949295765.1 uncultured Methanomassiliicoccales archaeon
TCCATGGTGGTGTACACCGCCCTGCCGAACCTGGAGAACACCTCGTAGGCGCTGCCCTCCACGGCCTTCATCGGCGTGATCTGGAACTTCACGGATTCGGAGACCGATGCGCAGATCGCACCCACGGCGTTGCCCACGTCGGAGTCCTCCGATATGAGCACATCGGTGCCGAGGACGTCGCCGACCCATCTAATGTACACGCCCGAGGGCGCCCCTATCCCTATTATTGGCTTGTCCAGCTTGAAGAAGCACCCGAAGTCCTTGGCGTGCTCGCATGTTATGGCCTTGGTGAGGAGGTCCGCCCCTGTCCTGCCAAGGTCGGGCTCGCCCGAGTCCTCGGTGATGAGGGCGCCCATCAGCTCACGGCAGAGCTTGGTCCTGATGGCCTTCCTGCATTCCGACACGAACCTGTCGGCGTCCATGCCAGCCAATGCGGCGAGGTACGCCGCGGCGGCCTTCGAGGCCTCCGCGTTGAACTCCGTGTAGGTTCCGTCGGCGTGGAGGACGTCCGTGGGCGTGAAACCTATCCTCTGTATGAGGCCCATCTCCTCCAGGCTCTCAAGGTAGAACTCGGACGTCTCGCGGCCGAGCCTCTCCGCAGCCTCGAGGACGCTGCAGGGCTCGTCGAACGCCAGCTTCAGCAGCTCCGTGTTGGCCTCGTTTATGCTGTATCCCTCCGGGGGCATCCTCATGGTCAGGACCATCTCGGACGCCAGAACCTGCCTCCCGGGCTTGGACAGCTCCTTCATCATCGGAGCCGGCTTCTCTCCCGCCAGGCCTGCCAGGGACTCGGCAACCTTCGGCCACCTCTGCGCCGCGACGCACAGGGGGATCGCCCTTATGGGGGTCAGTACCGGTCTGCCGGGGTTGACCACGATACGGCTGTCCCCGCCGATGCCGGAGGTGTAGATCCTGGCGGCCATGACCCTGGTCCTCTTGCCGCCGATAACCGTTCCCTCCGGATCCAGGCTCGGATGGCCGTTCCTGAGGATTCCGATGTCCGTGGTTGTGCCGCCCATGTCCATGACCACCGCGTCCTTCACGCCCGTCATGCTCATGGCACCCATGAGGCTGGCCGCCGGGCCGGACAGGATGGTCTCCACCGGCCTCTCCCTGGCGAATGAGTCCTTCATCATGCTGCCGTCGCCGCGGGATATCATGAGCGGCGCGGCGATGCCCTTCTCGTCGAGGACCGAACGCACGGAACGGATCAGCTCCTCCATGACGGGGATGAGCCTGGCGTTCATGACACAGGTCGTCGTGCGCTCGTTGAAGCCCAGCTCGGACGACAGCTCGAATCCGCAGACGGCCGGGACCCCCAGGATCTCCCTGGCCATGTCCCTGACCCTGATCTCGTGCTCGGGGTTCCTGACGCTCATGAAGCTGGAGATCGCTATTCCCTCGACCTTTCCCCTGATGGACTCCAGGAACTCCCTTGCGGCGGCCTCGTCCAGGTACTGAACGGGCTCGCCGTGGATCCCGTGCCCTCCCTGGATCCTCACGCTGTAGTCCGGGGGCAGGGTGTTGTCGTAGTCGCACCCGATGCTGACGAGACCGACACGGCACCCCCTGCCCTCCACGACGGAGTTGGTGGCAAGGGTGGACGAGAGGGCCACGACACCGACGTCCCCGAGCAGAGAGGGGTCGAGGCCGTCGATGGCCCCCCTGATCCCTATGCTCAGGTTCCTGTGGGTCGTCCTGGACTTGGCCTTGCAAAGGACCTGCGCCTTGTCCAGGTCCATGATGACCGCATCCGTGTACGTTCCTCCTGTGTCGAGTCCCAGTCCGTAGCTCATGATGTCAGCCTCTGATGGGTTGTAATCCAAGTGGGAGCTTTTACAATCTTCCGCCATTTTCCGAGACAACGTACCATAATTGGATTATATATCCAACATGTTTTACTATTAGTTACCTTTATGACCATCTGCTGACTATATCCATCAGTTCCCATGAACAGAGATGAGATTCTCGAAGGGCTTCAGACCTCCATTGAAACGTTCAACATCGAGGAGGCCGAGAAGTACGCCAGGGAGGCGATGGAGTCGGGCATCAGTCCAGACGACGCCATAAACCTGGGTCTGGCCAAGGGGATGGACACCATCAGCCACCTCTTCGACGAGGCCAAGATCTTCCTCCCGCAGATTCTCATGGCTGCGAAGGCCATGGAGGCGGCCCTGGAGATCATCGAACCCTACATGAAGAAGGGCGACGACGTCAAACTAAAGGGCATCATCGTCATGGGCTCCGTCAAAGGGGACATCCACGAGATCGGGAAGAACGTGTGCTGTGCGATGCTGCGGGGAGCTGGGTTCAAGGTCATCGACCTGGGCACCGACGTGTCCCCGTACGACTTCGAGAAGGCCATCGAGGAATCCCATGCCGATGTGGTCGGCGGGTCCGCACTGATGACCACCAGCCTATACCAGCAGAAGGACATGGTCCGCGTCTTCAACGAGGACAAGCTCCCCGTGATCACGATCTTCGGCGGCGCCCCATGCAGCGAGGAATGGGTGCAGGAGATCGGCGGCGACGGATACTCCGCATCCGGATCCGAGATCGTCGACCTGGTCCGCAGGCTTCTCACGGAGAACTCCGGGAAGCAGTGATTCTTATAAAAAATTGGAAATTAAAG
>CASFMM010000145.1 GCA_949295765.1 uncultured Methanomassiliicoccales archaeon
CCTCGGCCCTCCTCTCGATAGTCAGGCCGTCGATCTGCCTGATCTCGACCTTCCCGGCGGCGATCTTGTCCGCCAGGAGGAACTCCATGACCTTCTGGGCCGAGGCGCAGATGTAGGGTCCGATCCCGTCTCCGCCGCAGACACCGATGATGAGCTTGTCCAGCTTGGAGTAGTCGATGGGGCCATCCTCGGCCTTCAGTTTCTCGACCCTCTCGAGCTGCTTTCTGACGAGTGCGCCGAATTTCTCCTGCGCGACCTGAATAGCTTTCTCGTCGACCATTTGTATCGTGGCGGGATATATCATCTTGTTATTAGGCTCTTCGCGACTTTTCGATCAGGACCGCGGTTATGTTGTCGGTGCTGCCGCGTTCATAGGCCGCATCAACGATGTCCTCAGCGCTCCCGGATGCCCCCAGTACGGTGCGGAAGTCCTCCGCCCCCATGTACCCGAACACGCCATCGGAGCACAGGACCAGCCTGTCCCAATCGTCCCCGAGGTCGTCGAACACGGTGCGGCGGGCCTCGCCCAGGCCCATGCAGAAGTCCATCACGTTGCTCTGCGGGTGGGTGTTCATCTCGTCCTCCGTGATCATCCCGGCTCTGAACAGGTCCTCCACGGGGGACTGGTCCCTGGTGCGCCACACCCCTCTCCCAGAGACGCGGTAGCATCTGCTGTCCCCAAGGTGGGCGGAGACCCAGCTGCCGCCAATCGACATCACCGCGGACAGAGTGGTCCCGCTGCCGCTGTGGCGGATGCCGAGCCACGTGTCGGATGCGATGATCGCCGTCTCCAGGGAACAGTTCGGGTCGTCCTCGGACGGCCCCTCGGTCATGAACCATCTGACCAGGTCCTCCGCCACGGCCCTGCTCGCGGCGGCGCCGTCCCGCATCCCGCCGAGTCCGTCGCAGACCAGGGCCAGCATCATGTCAGGACGGCCCTCTGCGGAGGACCGGAGCATCTCGCCGCCGATGCAGGAATCGATCCGTCCGCCGCTGACAACCGACCAGGCGAAGAGGTCCTGGTTCTCGTTCCGTCTGCCCTTCACGGTCGCTCCGCTGATGGCGTATGTGTTCCTAGAGATCCCGAACCTCATCAGACTCGTCATCGGATGGACACTAATATATTGGTCTTTGATAACGTTTACGCCATTGAGTGTTGACAAGTCATAGCCATCCTCAGCTCTTCAATCGGCTCACAGGTCCATTTTGTCGGTTCCTGGGTTGTCTTCGGGCAGCGTGCGGGCGCGGAAGGCCTCGCCCATCCCGGCCAGGAAGTTGTTCACCATGTCGTCCCGCAGAGGAAGGTACCCGAGGAACCTGCGAACCGCCGCGGAGGTCGTCTCGTGATCGCGCATGGCGATCCCGATGTCCCTGTAAGCCGGGACGTCCAGCGGGCGGATCTCCACGTCGAACGGGTTCCTCCGGAGTATCAGCTCGGAGAGGATGGTGACGCCGTATCCCGCCTCGACGACGGCCAGGACCGTGTTGTCGTCCCACGTCTTGAAGCGGACGTTGGGCTGGAGGCCGTGCTGCTTCAGGAGCTCGCCGGCGTCCGACCTGGACTTCTTCTCGACGAGGATGAAGTCCTCCCTGCAAAGCTCCTCGATCGGGACGACGTCGAGCTCCGCCAGCGGATGGCCTTTGGGTAGGACAGCCATCAGCGGGTCGCGTGAGAGGAACGTCGTGTCCAGGTTGCGGACGGTCGGGATGCGGAGGAAGCCGAAGTCCACCCTGCCCTCGACGATCCAGTTCTCGATCTCCGCGTAGTCGCCGAGGAGCACCTCGTACTTCACGTCGGGGTAGTCCGTCAGGAACCTCCCGAATATCCTCGGCAGCCAGTGCGTGGCGACGCTCGACAGGCTGCCGATCCTTATGATCCCGGAGTGGATGCCGTTGATCTCGTCCACGCTGGACTGCAGCCGGTCGTACGAGTCGCAGAGCGCCCTGGCCTCCGGCAGCAGTCTGGTGCCGTCCGGGGTCAGGCGTATCCCCGTCCTGCCGCGCTCCAGAAGAGTCATGCCCCACTCCTTCTCGAGGTCGCCTATCATGCGGCTGATGCCGGACTGGGAGCAGGACAGGGCCTCGGCCGCCTTGGTGAAACTTCCAAGGTCGACGGTCTTCACGAAAGCCTGGAACTTCTGGATGTTGGTGTCCATTCTAAGGAGTGTAACGTGCGGACAGCGGATTTATCACTTTCGTGGAATCCGGTTTCCGAATGCTGCGCCAGTACACGTCATTCTGTCTCCGCAGGTTGGTTATAGTCCGGAGCCCATGGCCCGTGCATGCCCAAGAACCAGCCGGACTACCAGGTCAGGAAGTTCGACCTGACCAAGAAGCGCGACCTAGACACACTCTCAGAACTGGCGGGTGACAGCGTGGAGGCCAACCTGGCGGTGGGCACGGGGTACTTCAGGATCAAGAGGTACCGGGACGCCCTGCCGCACCTGGAGTACGCCGCCTCGCTGGGCTCGTCCGACGCCAAGGCGCATCTCGCCGAGATGTATTACTACGGTTTCGGGGTCGACGAGGACAAGGGGGAGGCGCTCAGGCTCAACGTCGAGGCCGCGGAGGACGGGAACCTGTACTCCACGTACACCCTCGGCATGATGTACCTCAGAGGGGTCGCCA
>CASFMM010000146.1 GCA_949295765.1 uncultured Methanomassiliicoccales archaeon
CGTTCTGGGTGAAGGAGGAGATCTACAAGACCAGCATCGAGGAGGCCATCGAAGCCGAGGAGAGGGCCGCGAGGCTGGAGATACAGATGCAGTCCGCCCGGTACGATGCCGGTGCCGACCTGGTCTCCGGGCTGGTGTCCCTGTCCACGGATGCCAACGGCTCGCAGGAGGAAATCCTGAGAAGGATCGCAGAGGAGCGCAGGCGCAGGGGAGGTGATGCGGATGCCGACGTACAGCATCCCTGATGACGGCACTATGGAGGCGGCGCTCTACGGTTCCGCGCACATCGAGACCATCCTGGCCCGGGAGAACGGAGACAAGCTGTGCCGCGTCTACGACGAGAGGATCGACGGCATCATGGCATCGCTGGACCTGGACCTGGCCGAGGTGATACTCACGGAGGCCCCGTTCCTCGTTCAGTCGGACGATCCCCTGAACCCGCAGCAGTGGCCGGCGGACATCATCGACACGGTGTACGCGCTCAGGTACCTGGAGAGGCAGATACTCGGCGCGAGGCTGGTGGAGTCGTGGATGGACGACGCGGACCATCGCGGGCGTCTCATCGGTCTGGGAGAGCATTCCGCTCGCGCGTCGGTCTCCGGCTCCGCGGACGCGGACTACAAGATGGCCACGCTCAGAGGTGGTTTGAGATGATCTCCGACGTCGCATCCGGACCCTCGTCCAGAAACATCTACCTCAACGTGGTCATTCGCATCAACGAGGATTATGCGGAGCTCATCGAGCATCTGAAGGAGATGGACACCCGCGTGGCCTATCTCAAGACGTTCGAGCTCTCCCTGTCCACGGCTCTGCCCAAGCCACTGTGGGAGTCCGAGAAGTACATCGCGCAGGCCAGACTGACCCCCATGCCCTCCGACCCCTACGCCCTGCTGGACTTCGAGACGTTCCGTGCATGGATGACCGTGTACGAGCTCGTCATGAGGGACGAGGGGCTGATCGGGACCAGACAGCAGGCCATTCTGGGATTGGACGACGAATCCGAGGAGGTGAGACAGGGTGAACGCCAGAGAGTTCCTGTTTGAGCTCCTTCAACCCGGGGAGACCATAGTCGTGGGCGGGCGCAGAGGGCACGGTAAGACCGCCACGGTCATGTCGATGGCCCAGCATGCCGTCGAGGGGGACTACGGCCACGACGAGGTGGAGATCATCACCAACATCGTGTTCGGCCGTGTCCGTCGCGGCGGGAAGCCGGTGGAGGACTATCCGGACCATGTGCATCACGAGGACACCCTGGCCGGCACTCTGCGTCGTGCCGGGGAGATCATCAGAGAGTACGGGTCGGGTGGTTGCACGATCCTGTGGCTTCTCGACGAGGCACAGAACTACATGATGGCCGACGAGAACGGCAAGAAGGAGAATCTGGCCCTGACCAAGTATCTGGGGAACGCCAGGAAGTTCGACATCTGCAACATCTTCATGACCCCCACCCTGAACAACCTGACCCCCAGGGTCCGCTGCTTCCCGACGGGGGAGTCGAAGTCCGGATACTGTTCGGCGCAGATGATCAAGGACAAGGAACTCGCACGCAACGTGGTGGGGAACCGCACGGATCCTCGCAGCATCACTTTCGTGAAGACGGGGCCGGACATGGGCCCGGTTCCAATCTACATCCAGCCGACGTCATGGATGCGCGGCATCTACGGGGGGCTCCGTGACGGCGAGTACGGCTACGACACCAAATCCATGGCGACGTTCAGTGTCGGTGAGAACGAGTACGGCGTCCCGTTCAGCCTGGAGGAGTTCCTGAAGATCACATCCAAGGGGCTTTCCCATGAGCTCCCGGACAAGATCGACGAATACTTCGACAAGTGGGATGCCCAGGGATCCGACAAGGAGAAGGAACTTCCCGGAGAGGACTACGGAAATATTCGTATCGCGGACCAGTGCAGGCGCATCGAGAGGGCAAGGGGCATGGGTCTCACCTGGAGGGAGATCGCCGCCATCGAGGGCGAGGCCATGACCACCGTTCAGTCCCGTTTCTACAAGTTCACAGGCGACTACCCCTCGTCGAAACAGAACACATCCGGATCACTGACTAACGATGAAACGAAGGGGGATCGCGCGTGCGCGGATATATACAACCAAAAAAGGGAGGGAGAGGCCCGGGGGCCGAGCTCGTCAGCAGGAGGTGAGCTCCGATGTTCGGGAGGTCGAAGACGAAAACTGAAGCGAAGTGCAGGAAGCAATCGAAGAGCGAAACCAGAACGGAGAGGCGGCGGACCGGCAAGGATCGTCGCAAGGATGCACAGAAAGGTAGGGGGAAACGTGCACGGGAGACAATCCGTGAACCGCCCCAGCCGCCTAAGAAGGTCAAACAGCAACCGATGAGCAGGAACGCAGGTCCGCCGCTGAGGATCGGCGACGGATCCGCGAGGAAACAGGTTACGGGTACGACCCCGGAAGAGGTCGTGAGGAACATCAGGAGGCAGAGGAGATGAGTCTGTTTAGGAAGGACAGCCCCGAGGTCAGGAAGGCCAAGGAGAAGTACGAGATCGAGAAGCTGAGGAACAAGGCGGAGAAGGAGAGGCTGAAGAACCTCGCCAGGGAGAAGAGGATCGAGGCCCGCGCCAAGAACGGAGGGGTCG
>CASFMM010000147.1 GCA_949295765.1 uncultured Methanomassiliicoccales archaeon
CGACGTGAACTCGCAGTTCACCTACGAGGTCACGGTCGATGCGGACGTCCCGTTCACCGTCGCCATCGGCGGAACCGCCGCCGACTGGCTCAGCGTGAACGGCCACACCATCCGTGGCACACCTCTGATCCCCGGAACGTACACGCTGGTCGTCACTGTCACCGACGGGGAGGATTACAAGCCGTCCTCCGAGACGTTCACCATCCGTGTGATGGAGTCGGACATGGAGTACCGTGTCGAGTTCGTCACGTCGGGAGGCTCCGAGGTCGAGGACCAGTGGATCCAGTCGGGTGGGACCGCCACCGCTCCCGCCGATCCCGTCAGGGACGGCTTCAGGTTCGTCGGATGGTACACCCAGGACGGAGCGAAGTACGACTTCAGCCAGGCGGTCGGAGCGGACATGACGCTCAGGGCGGCATGGGTCTCCGACGGTTCCTCCGGAGCCGACGGGAACGGCGATGATGATGGGGAGGGCATGACGGTGTCCGCATGGATGATCGTCGGCGTTCTCACCGCAGTCCTCGCGGTCGCCGCGGTCTGCACGAAGAATCCGATCGTCGCGGTTCTCGCCGTCGTGTCGGCGGTGGCCACCGTCGCACTGTTCCTTCTGTAAACATCTTCGAGGGGATTCGTCCCCTCAACCCTTCGTTCTGATGCCTGTTCTCCGGGAGGATGCCCGTTCGCATCAGTCCAGTATATAAGCACTTTCGATTCCTTGTGTTCCAAGCCCAAAGGCTTTGTCCTCGGCTAAATGGACAGCCATCGCTCGGTTCATCGTCTGGCCATGCGCCGGACCTGAGACGGGTTCCGTCGTGAACGAATCTCCAAGACCGCGACGGAAGCCCTGTTTTGGAGTGATACGAATGAACCTTGAGAAAAACGCAACCGGAAGGGTGCGTTGGCATGGCCTTATGGCGATGCTGGCCGTGATTGCGGTCGTGTCCATGGCTGTGGTGGCTGTCGGATTGGATGAATCCGACGGTTCCACGTATGGCTCTGAACCAGAGCCGTATGGCTATGTCAACATCATCCCTTCAGAGGTTTCGGACGATTCGACGTTCTACATCGTCAAAGGTGGGACGCTGTGGATCGGATTCGATCTCGATGAGAGTGATTTCGTCGAGAGCGAGCTGATCGGCGCGGGACTGTCATTCGATGCCGAGAATGGAGAAGCGACCGGAACGATAACGAATAGCTGCACTCTCAATGTCGACGGCAAACGCCTGAACATCGTGGCCGTCTCGCCCGCGTATGGTACGGACGTCTCAGATTATCCGACCTATCAGGCGAGCTACCGCGAGGACTATGAACTGGACATGGTGAGACATGTCGGGGACAGCGTCAACGAACGCTTCGAGATCACGTTCAAGAACAACTACGACTACTCGATCTCCACCGACCAGGAATACGAGTTCAACCAGGCCGGAATATCGTTCGATGTGGACAGCGAGTCTAACGGTTGGACCTCCACATACTATCTCACCGTTACCGGAACCGTCCGCGAGATAATGTCGTTCGACTACAGGGTGTCTCTAATCCAGATGGATGTCGAGTCGCACTACATCCACTACGTCTATCTGACGGGTCATGTGGAGTTCTACTATACCATTACATTCCATCCTGACGGTGGAACCCTTCAGAGTGTAAACAGTCAACCCATCCCCGATAGGTACTATTCTCTGGATCAGAGCATTGAGCTCCCGGACCTCATAGCGTCTGAGGGAAGGCAGTTTGATGGATGGTACACCGATTTGTCTGGCGGAGCCTTCGTAGGCGATGCAGGAGATCACCCATTCGACATCTATACGCCGAATGGAGACCTGGATCTTTATCCGCACTATTCTGAGTTGGTCAACCCTGTTGTAGACATCACCATCAGCGGTTCTAGCAACATAGGAGTTGGAGAACAGACAACTCTGAGGGCAGAATCGAAATTGCTTCACAACGATGAGGACGGCAATCGTCGTGTCGTATGGGACATCATCAGTGGCGAACAATACGTCAGAATTGGCGTTCCGGTAGACACTGAGACTGGTGGCACGATTACCGTCACAGGACAGGCTGTTGGTACTGCGGTCATCAGAGCAATGGCCGACGCTGGCGTATCTGGAGATCAAAGGGTACAGGACACATTCACGATCTCGGTCACAGAATCGTCATCTGTTGAGATGAATAGCTTCACGCTGATCTACGATCCAGTAAATGACAATGTTACGGGAATGCCACCTTCGTTCAGTGACAGATCCACTGAACCGTATTATGTCACACAGGTTGCAGCAATGGAGCCCAAATCCGATGGATATACATTCCTCGGATGGTCGTACTATAGCAGTACACCTCATGTTGATCTACAGCCTGGGGACCAGATCAGCCTGCCTCCTGGAACAACATACCTATATGCAGTATGGGAAAAAATCGAAACAATGTGGACATTGTCCTTCGATCCTAACGGAGGAACTGGCGGTCCTCCACAGATTTCTGAATATGAGACGGGGCAGAGCCACATTTTTAGGGTCCCTGGTGCTCAGTACAATCCAGATCCCCCAGATGCCTCGAAGGAGTTCGGAGGATGGTCTGAAAAACCTAACTCACCAATCGTGGC
>CASFMM010000148.1 GCA_949295765.1 uncultured Methanomassiliicoccales archaeon
GAAGCAGTGCGGATGGAACGTCAAGGTCATCCGCGCCCCGCCCATCCCCTCGAAGACGGTCTCCGACGTCAGGGGGTACCTGAGGGCCAACCACGACGAGCGCCAGGAGATGCTCACCCGCGTGGCCAGGAGGCTCGCCAGGCCCAAGCTCGACGGAGAGCAGTGGGTCAGGGTAACCGCCATGGGAGGCTTCAGGCAGGTCGGTAGGTCGTGCTCCCTGCTCACCACCAGGGAGAGCAAGATCCTCATCGACTGCGGCCTCGACCCCAGCTCCGACAACACCCCGTACTTCGGCATCCCCGAGGTGCAGCCCCTGGACGACATCGACGCCGTCGTCATCACCCACGCCCACCTGGACCACTGCGGGACGCTCCCGGCGCTGTTCAAGTACGGCTACAAGGGACCGGTGTACTGCACCCCGCCCACCAGGGACCTGATGGCGCTGCTGCAGCTGGACAACATCAAGCTCGGCTTCGGGGAGAACAAGAAGACCCCCTACGAGGCCCAGCACGTCAGGCAGGAGATCCTCCACACCATCACGCTCAAGTACAACGAGACCACCGACATCGCCCCCGACGTGAGGCTCACGTTCCACAACGCCGGCCACATCCTCGGGTCCGCCATCGCCCACTTCCACATCGGCGACGGACTGCACAACGTCGCGTTCTCCGGGGACACCAAGTACGAGAGGACCTGGCTGTTCAACCCCGCCACCAACAGGTTCCCCAGGCTGGAGACCCTGGTCATCGAGTCCACCTACGGCGGCCACAACGACGTCCAGCCCTCCAGGGGGGACGCGTCCGAGCAGCTGGGGCAGTACCTCCAGCAGGCCTCCGAGCACGGCGGCAAGGTCCTGATTCCCGTCTTCGCGGTCGGAAGGTCCCAGGAGGTCATGCTGGTCATCGAGGAGCTCATGCGCAACGGCCGCATCCCCAAGATGCCCGTGTACCTCGACGGTATGATCTGGGAGGCCACCGCCATCCACACCGCCTACCCCGAGTACCTGAACAGCCAGCTCAGGACGCAGATCTTCCAGCAGAACGAGAACCCGTTCCTCTCGCCCATCTTCAAGAGGGTCGAGACCTCCGACATGAGGGAGGAGATCTGCCACTCGCCCGACCCCTGCATCGTGCTCGCCACAAGCGGTATGATGTCCGGTGGGCCGGTCATGGAGTACTTCCGCGAGTGGGCCGACGACGAGAAGAACTGGCTGCTGTTCGTGGGATACCAGAGCGAGGGCAGCATCGGAAGGACCATCCAGAGGGGAAGGTCCGAGATCACGATGAACATGCGCGGCAAGCCCATCAACCTCAAGATCAAGATGCAGAGGGAGACCGTGGACGGTTTCTCTGGTCACTCCGACAGGAAGCAGCTCATGAGGTACATCTCGTCCCTGGAGCCCAAGCCGGACAAGATCATCATCGGACACGGCGAGGACAGGAAGTGCACAGACCTGGCGTCGTCGATCTACAAGAAGTTCGGCATCGAGACCAAGGCTCCGCTCAACCTCGAGACCATCAGGCTCAGATGAAAACGCTTTCCGCGCCGAAGGGCGTGTGCCCCCTCCCGCCGGTCATGGGCGGCCGGGAGGGGTTTTTCATAATGAAGTTTAGGAAGGCGGCTTCGCCGCCGTTTATGCTCAGACCGAGTTCCGACGCCTCATGACGACGACCGCCGCCACGGCGATCACCACGATGAGCACGACCACGATCCCGACGATCAGCATCGTGTCGATGCCGCCTTCGTCGGGGGATCCCAGCGCGTAGGCCACGACGTCCTCGCCGTAGCCCACCTGGTACCGGTCGCCGGCGGTAGGCACTATATCTATCCTCTGTCCGTAGGACGTGATCCCCGACACGGGGGCGCTCTCGGAGAACGAGACCTTGGTGGGCAACTGGGTGGGCTCGCCGTTGGGGGCCAGCGTGGTTGCCTGCATCATGTACGCATCGGAACCGGACGCGGCGTCGTTGATGTATCCGACGGGGGTCGGGCCCATCTCGGACATCATGACCATCAGGGGTCCGGAACCTATCTCCTCCAAGTCCACGGTGACGGATCCGACGCTGTTGGTTACCGTCAGCTCGGTGACCGGCCCGGCGTTCCTGGCTCCCAGAAGAGTCGATACGTCGGCGACGAAGAACACTCCGCCATCCCCGATGTCCACGGACAGTCCGCCCTCGACCGAGACGACGTCGTAGTCGGCCGGGGCCCAGAGCTCCTGGATCTCGGCATCGTACCTGACGTAGTAGTCCCCTCCAGGCATGGCGATCTGGATGCCGTCGAACCATCCGGCGAACACCATTCCCGCCTGGGATGTGCTCGCTTCTACGGTGACGGTGGCTCCGTAGCTGTACTCGGCGGCGGTTCCGTCGACCGTCAGGTTGAAAGTCACCAGACCTACGGGAACAGTGATGGTCCCGCCGCTGAGGTCGGTGAAGGTGGCCGTGCCGTCGTCGTTGATCTCGTACGGGACTCCACCCTGGGCCGGGTCGTAGGGTTCGATTCCGAGGAAATAGCTCTCCAGGTACATGTCGGAGCAGAGGA
>CASFMM010000149.1 GCA_949295765.1 uncultured Methanomassiliicoccales archaeon
TACTTCGGGCCGCCGGCCAAGGACTACAGGTGGTGCTGCAAGACCAACAAGCTCGGCCCCACCGTCGGCGCCATCACCAAGAACTTCCCCGACGGGGTGCTGTCGTTCATCGGCCAGAGGAAGTACGAGTCCGAGGCCAGGAACGCCAAGCCCAGAGTGTGGACCAACCCCTGGACCCCCGGACAGATCGGGGCGTCCCCCATCCAGAACTGGTGCGCCATGCACGTGTGGCTCTACATCTTCTCCAGGAAGGAGCCCTTCAACGTCTGGTACACCCGCGGCCTGGACAGGATCGGGTGCTTCCTCTGCCCCGCGTCCGACCTGGCGGAGTTCGAGGCCATCGCGGGCAAGAGCTCCCGCTGGGACCAGTGGGACGAGTACCTCACGCAGTACATGAAGGAGCGCGGCCTTCCCGAGGAGTGGAAGGAGTACGGGCTCTGGAGATGGAAGAACGCACCGAAGTCCATCAGGGAGGAGGTGCACAGGATTTCAGGAAAGGAGGTGTCTGAATTGACGAAACAGACGAAGGCCCCCGAGAGGGGACCGCTGACGATCAAGGTCCAGGAGGGCTACTCCCCCTGCACCATAGGGTACAGCATCGAGGCGGCGCTGTCCAGGCCCATCGACATAGCGAAGGTGAAGCCCTTCTGCCACGCCATCGGATGGGTCGTTACCGAGGACCCGGACGGGGAATTCGTGTCCGCGGACTACACCACGATCTACCGCGAGGGCGCGATCATATGCAAGGCGAACGTGGAGAACGACGCCAGGAAGCACATGGACCACGCGTTCCAGGTGGTTGTCAGGGCGGAGCAGTGCGTCGGATGCGGGCTCTGCGCCGCGAGGTGCGACCCGGGCGCCCTCTACATGGAGGACGGCCACGTGCAGATCCACGAGGACGACTGCATCTACTGCAGGGACTGCTTCGGACCCTGCCCCTCGGTGAACTTCGCCAGGGACAACGACGGGTTCGACCAGTGAAAACTTACGGAGGGGTCCGGGAAGGACCCCTTCCCATTTTTCCCATCATCTGAATATTTCATAGGTGTATTTTTCACCATTATGAATTTGCAAATAGGTGTATGAATTGTCATAGCACAATCCATCCGACCTTATAACCAACATATACTCAGACGTCGATACACCGCCGATAAAATGAAGATTGACCCAGACGACCTCGCGGTGGTAATGGAGAAGGACCCGGCCATCGTCGACGAGGAGGACGCCAGGAAGTTCCACACCGGACTGCAGGCGGTCAGCATGTACAGGGAGAGCCACGAGCTGTGGCTCCAGGGCAGGAAGATGGAGGCCAGAGAGATCAACTTCAGGGCCCACCAGCTCACGGGCTGCGACATCCACCCCGGCGCAACCATTGGCAAGAGGTTCTTCATCGACCACGCAACCGGGGTGGTCATCGGGGAGACCGCCATCATCGGGGACAACGTGTCGCTCTACCAGGGAGTCACCCTGGGCGGCGTGTCCACCAACAAGGGCAAGAGGCACCCGACCATCGGGAACCACGTTGTCGTCGGGTGCAACGCGTCGGTGCTCGGCGACATCACCATCGGCAACAACGTGCGCATCGGCGCCGGCTCGGTGGTCCTGAAGGACGTCCCGGACGACTGCACGGTCGTGGGCGTGCCCGGAAGGATCGTGAGGAGGGCCGGGCTGAAGACCAGCGAGTGCGACCTGATGCACAACCAGCTGCCGGACCCGGAGAAGGACAGGATGGCCTCCATGGAGGCCGAGATCTCAGTGCTGAGGGCCCAGGTGGCCGCGCTGGAGAAGCTCATAAAGGACAGGGACTCGGACGAGTTCTGATCCGTCTTTCACAACAAACGCCCCCTCACGGGGGCCCTTGTTTCTAATCACGTCCCGTACAGAATAGAGAACCGAATCCTCGGGGAAATGCCTTCCAGGACGTTCCGATATCAGTACTCCGCACCGGACCTTCCGCCGTGCACCCACACCGCCACAGCCGCGACGGCGAAGATCACCGCGAGGACCATCGGGACGACCCACAGCGGGAACTCCTCGATCGCAGGCAGGTTGCCGGGGTCGGAGGAGTAGAAGAAGTCCCCCTCGATGTCGACGCTCACGTCGGAGAGGATGTTCTCGATGGTATAAATTCCCTGCGCGGGCTCCAACAGGGAGCCGTCGGCGGAGACCTCCACGGTTGACGGGTTGAGGGTGAGTCCGGCCTCGCCGGAGACGGTGAACGAGACGGAGTCGGCGCCCCTGTCGACGATGTCGTAGGTGACTCCCGAGGGGACGGTGAACGTGATGGTGTATTCTCCGATGGACTCCTGGACCCCCAGCGGCTCCGCTCCATCAGCATCGGAATGCAGGGCGACGGCCGAAAAGGCCAGCACGACGGCGAGCGCCGCCAGGACGATCGACATCCTCCTACCGTTCATGGTCCCTCCCGGCAGACCTCGGAAAGCGTGATGGTCACGCGGTTCCGATATCTGCCCGAAATATTACCTTAAATATGTCATAAGTTACCG
>CASFMM010000150.1 GCA_949295765.1 uncultured Methanomassiliicoccales archaeon
TACAATTCCGAGACGAACAGGCCCGACGGGATAGCATCGAGCAGCGTCCTCAAGGACACATCTCTGATCTGACGCCTTTAACACCCAACACGCGTTCGGGACACGGCTGAATCTCCAGACACCGAATGTTCCCGAACGCGACCTTCCCACTGACGACCGGATTGATGCCGAAGAAAAGCCTAATCTGACCACACAACTGTTGTAACGCAATTGTTGAACAGCTATTTATATCGATATAATATTCAAATGTCATGGGATGCATTCAAACCGACAACCCCCCATTCACGTTGGGAGACAGATGCAGAACTCTGATCGAAGGGATCGAGTCCGCACTGGATTCCAACCGCCTTATCGATAGACTGGGATCCCCCGAGATCAGGTATGACAACCGGCTGAGGGCCGTACAGGCCACCGCCGCCATAGAGAACAACAGCCTGTCCCTGAAACACGTCAGGGATCTGATGGACGGGAAGGTCGTACCGGGTTGCCGCCGTGAGATCCAGGAGATCAGAAACGCCTTCGACAGCTATGCCGCGATCGGGAGTCTCGACCCCGGGGATGTCGGGGACCTCCTGAAAGCACACGGCATGATGACGAAGGGCATCCTCTCTAACGCTGGCAGTTTCCGCGACCATGGCGTCGGCGTGTACTCCGGACACAAGCTCGTCCACCTCGCCCCGCCGACGTGCCTGGTACCGAAACTCATCGACGACCTCCTGGGATGGCTTGACAGGTCGGAGGACCACCCGTTGATCAGGGGATGCGTGTTCCACCACGGGTTCGAGTATGTCCACCCCTTCTCCGACGGCAACGGACGCACGGGCAGGCTGTGGCAGACCCTGATACTGTCGCGCTGGAAACCGCAGTTCAAATGGATTCCTGTGGAGGCCGTGATACTGGAACGCCGGCGGGAGTACTACGACTCTATACAGGCATCCGACGAATCCGGGGACTCGGGGACGTTCGTGGAGTTCATGCTGGAGACGATCCTGGAGGCCGTGGAAACGGAGTCACGAGCATGATTCGGTCATGCTGGCACATCGGATTTTATAGGTCATTCGGAGACCCCTTCGCATGTGCCAGATGCCCCGGGGTCCGATGGGCGTGTTCGGCCACCTCCCTCTGCAATGCTCATAAGCCGCCCCCCGAATCGGTCGATCATGGACGCTTCAGAGGAGGACCTCATCGGCACGATAGAACATGCCGTGACAGAGATGGACAGAGCTCTGGGCAAGAAGATGTCGGCCATGGTCATATCCGGCTCGGCCACACCTCCGAGACGCAACGTCAAGACGCAGGAGAGCCCCCAGTTCCTGACATCCAGGGTGCTGGTGGTCCCGATGGTGCGCACCCTGGGCTACACCGATGTGACCCTCTCATACAGAGAGCTGGAGCACGCCCCCGGGCTGGTGATAGCGATAACCGCTGCGAACCACCCCCTTAAGGAGGCGTCGGAGAACCTCATCAGGACCATGAAGGCCGAGGACGCGAACCTGGGCGTGGCCACGGATGGGATAAGATGGGTCCTCGCCGAAAGGTACGGGAGATGGCCAAAGGTCGTGTGCATGTCCGACCTCAGGCCGTATTACGTGGAGGCCCTGGACCGCGACAGGTTCAGGACCGCCGTCCAGGAGGACAGGCGCAACCTGCACCTGTTCTCCAGCCTCTTCTCCAAGAGGCCTCAGGACGAGGGCTGTCCGCAGGGCGGGTCGTCCGGGGACCCGACGGCGATGTCAGCCACCACCGAGGAGTAAAGACGGAACCCTCCCGCGAGATGGCTGCACTCGTATCCGCTCTGGGACAGCATCCTCGCCGCGATGTAGCTGCGGAGGGCGCTGTGGCATATCAGACGGATGCTCCTGTCCCTGGGTATCTCGGACATCCTCGACCTCATGTCGTCCACGGGGATGTTCACGGACCCCTCGATGTGCCCGCACGAGTACTCGGCCGGGGTGCGGACGTCCACGAGATAGGAGCCCTCGTCCTTCTCGATGTCCCCGACCTCGTCCCAGAAGAACTGCCTGACCCTTCCGGACACCAGGTTGTCGATGACGAACCCCGCCATGTTGACCGGGTCCTTCGCGGAGGAGTACGGCGGGGCGTACGCCAGGTCGAGCTCCTCCAGGAGCCTGTAGTCCCCTCCGGCGCGGATGGCGGTAGCGATGACGTCTATCCTCTTGTCGGAACCCTCGTATCCAACGATCTGCGCCCCGAGGATCCTCCCGGTGCCCTTCTCGAAAAGCGTCTTGACGGACATGTTCCTGGCCCCGGGATAGTACGTGGCGTGAGATGCGGAGTAGGTGTAGACCTTCCCGTAGTCTATGCCGGCGGCCTTCGCGGTCTTCTCGTTGAGACCTGTGGTGGCGACGGTCATGTCGAACACCTTGATCACCGACGAACCCTGGGACCCCCTGTACTCGGACGGGATGCCGCAGATGTTGTCGGCCGCGATGCGCCCCTGCCTGTTGGCCGGTCCAGCCAGGGAGATG
>CASFMM010000151.1 GCA_949295765.1 uncultured Methanomassiliicoccales archaeon
GCCATCGTCGTCATCCTCATCGCCATCCAGATGCTCTACCAGGGTATCACCAAGAAGAGGGATGCCGTCGCCGACGAGGAGGACGCCGAGTTCGACAGGCTCAAGGAGGAGTACCTCGCGGCCCACCCCGAGGAGCGCCCCACGGCCTGATCCTGAGGTTAAACATCTTGGTGGTGCGAAAGCGCCACACCCCACTCTGGCACATGGTGCCAGCGGTCGCGGGGCACTGTGTCTGAAACTTGCACCATCCTTGTGGTGTCCCGCGGCCGTCAAACAATGTATTATAATATTTAAAACAAAATAACGGGCAGGCTTCACTATGGACATAGCAGAGATTACGGAGAAGATGAGCAGGGGCGAGAGCGCATCCGATGAGGAGCTCAAGGCTCTGCTGACGGCTGAAGGCGAAGACAGGGAGACCATATTCGCGGCTGCGAGGGACGTTAGGGACAGGGTGTTCGGCAACAAGACCTACCTGTCCGGTTTCATGTACTTCTCCACATACTGCAGGAACAACTGCTCGTTCTGTTATTTCAGGAACTCGAACAGCATCGACCGTTACAGGAAGACCACCGATGAGGTCGTGGACCTCGCCGCGATGATCGCCGATGCCGGGATCAACATAGTCGACCTCACTATGGGCGAGGACCCCCAGCTGATCCAGAACGACTACCAGGGGGTCGTGGACATCGTCAACAAGATCAGGGAGTTCTCCGACATCCCGATTATGGTGTCCCCTGGAGCCGTCCCGCAGAACACGTTCCCTAGGTTCGCCGAGGCGGGTGCTGACATAGTCGCCGTCTACCAGGAGACCTACAACCGCAGGCTGTTCGCCGAGAGGAGGCTGGGCCAGGACTTCGACTTCCGCAGGAACCAGAAGGTCTGGGCCATGGACTCCGGGATGCTCGCCGAGGACGGCATGATGGTCGGTATCGGAGAGACCGTCGACGACAGGGTCGACACCATCAGGAACATGCTGGCGCTGGGCTGCGACCAGGTCAGGGCGATGACGTTCGTCCCCCAGGCCGGCACGCCCATGGAGGGCGACTCCACCGTCAGCCCGGTGAACGAGCTGCTGTGCATGGCAGTCATGAGGCTCATGTGCCATGATGTGATGATTCCTGCGACCCTTGACGTCGAGGGCGTGGCGGGCATGAAGTCCAGGCTCGATGCAGGAGCCAGCCTCATCACGTCCATCATCCCGCCCCACGAGGAGCTCGCAGGGGTCGCGCAGAGCTGCATGGACATCGACGACGGAAGCAGGAGCGTGACGCACGTCATCCAGATGCTGGAGGACATGGGCAGGCGCCCTGCCACCGAGGCCGAGTGCAGACGCATGTTCGACGCGCGCAGGGACCGTCTCAAGTCCCGTGCCCTCTCCTACACCTGAGGTGGGCGTCCGATGACGGAGCAACCCCTTTACAGGCTCGAGCTCACGTACACGAGCGACGACTACAAGACCTACTTCTGGTTCTACAAGTGGGTCCTGAGGAAGACCCAGATCAGGCTGGTCTTCTACCTCCTGCTGTCCGCCGTCCTCGGAGCGCTATGCTCGTACTACATGGACAACTGGATCTACTTCGCCGTCATGGTCCTCGTCGGCATCCTGCTGGACGGGTACACCATATGGTCCCAGAACCACATCGACAAGAAGGTCATGGAGCGTGAGCTGAAGTCGATGCCAGTCGTCTACCGCTTCTATCCCGAGAGGATGGACGTCTTCTCCTCCAACGGGACCCAGTACGGCGTCAAGTACTCGGAGCTCTACGCGGTGTGCGAGGTCGAGACCGCCTACTACATCATGATAGACAAGAACACTGCCGCCATCATCCCCAAGCGCAGCTGCCCGGACGACCTCAAGGATTTCATCAACGGGCTCGCCAGCAGCCAGGGGAGGGTCATCGTCAGGAAGTCCAGATGAACCAGATCCCGTCGGGGCAGACGCATGAGATCCGAAAGCGAATGGACAGGGTCATACGACTGCGGATGCGGGAATTCCGCGGCAGGGCCGGAAGGTCAACTCGACAAGGCCAGTCTGGCCGTCAGGGAGCTGGACATCATCAGGCTGAGGGAGGGGAACTCCCTCGGATACGGTAAGACCACGGCGAAGAGCCTTGGGATCCCGTATGCGCTGATATCGCTGTCGAAGTCATGCGGCCTCCTGTCTGATCTGGAGGAGGCGTTCGGTGAGCGTGGGAGGGATCTGCTGTACTACGCCACATCGAAGGCCGTCGCCGAATCATGGAACGGTTCCGACGTCCCCGACTCGGACGACGACATGTCCAGGGAACTCCTCGGATACGGCAGAGCAGAAACGGTGTCCGACCGCGCCTCGCTCCTCAGAGAGGTCGGAACCGCCGAGGACGACATCGTCCGTTTTCTGAAGCTCAGGTCCGACCGTGCCAAGGAG
>CASFMM010000152.1 GCA_949295765.1 uncultured Methanomassiliicoccales archaeon
ATTGAGTATCCTCCTTTGAAGTTTGAGAGTGGTTTGTGTTGCCGAGAGCATCCGCTGAAAGCTCGAACAGCGAGGTCTGTGTAGAATGAGCGTGTGGATTCGCGGAAGCAATGCGTTGGTTTGCTACGGCCACATATTTTGGCTCGATTTCGAATCCAACATAGTGCATTCCGAGTTCTACGGCTGCTACGGCAGTTGTTCCTGTTCCGATGAAGGGATCAAGGATCACTGTCTCCCCCCCCCCTCGGCGCAGAATTGCCAACTATGTTGCGAATAATCTCCAATGGCTTGACTGTCGGGTGGCCGAATCTCTCCTTATCGGCTTTGTTGTAAGAAGAGACATACCACTTCCGCTTGGTGCTGTAGGATCCGTACAACTTCACTCCAGGCTCACGGAAGAACAGAAGATACTCCGTGTCGCTCAGATACTTGTTATTGCACGTGGGAACAGGGTTGGTCTTATGCCATGTGATACACTCGGTAGTACAACCTCTGTCCTCGAAGTAGTCGATGTACTGCCTAAGCTGACGCTTGTTGCACCAGACATAGATGTTGATGGCAGAGAGCTTACGGCAGATGATGTCCAGAACAGACTTTTCTATCCCATCAGAGAGTGGTTCCAACTCGGCGTGATAGCTACGGTTGGCTGGACCAAACGCCCCGCCTCCCACAGTTTCGATGCGATACGGCGGATCCATCACGACCAATCCGATACTTCCATCCGGGATGCGTCCCATCCCTATGCGACAATCCTCGCAGTAGATCGTATCGATCCAATCAGAGATCATCGCACATCCTCCAGTAATCTAGAAGTGCTCTTGCGACCACCCGCTCTTTGAACTCGGCAAAATACGGGCTGCGACGTCCTTCGCGTTCCAGACGCTTGTCCTGGATTTCGATGAACTCGTTGAACTCCGCTCTCTTGTGGTGAAATACGGAGATGATCTTCTCCAATTCAGAACCACATTCGATGAGGGGACAACCGCACATCGCGTCCATCTCGCAGAAACATTCGTCCTCCGGGCAGTTGTCGTTGGTATAGGGGTGGATGCAGATGTCGTCCCAATCTTCACTTATTCCGAGATGAGGACACTTGAATCCCAATTGGCATAGCTGGGGAAATGAACTCATTCAGTTCCCTCCAGAATGTATTCGGAGCCGTCCAACTCATCTCTATATTCGTTCAGACGGGTGACTTCTGTTTCAACGGTGTCGGAGTCAAGAGAATTGAATCCGAATCCCTCGATGGCCTCTTGGATTGCACTGATAGCCTCTTCGGGAGTATCGCCGTCTACCAGGAATCCTCCTATGTGAATGGTGACATCAGCTAGGTAGATGGTCATTCCAACCCCTCCCTGCCCTTCGACGTCAGAGCCCACAGCTTGCTGGAGTCCTTCTTGCCCACAATCTCGACCATTTCCCACTTCCTGAGAGAACGGAGCTTCTCCTGGACGCTCTGAAGTCTTCCCTTGTGCTGAGATGTGGTGGTCTCAGGCTCCAGAATCTCCAGAATCTCGGATGGGGTCTTGGGTCCATCTCTGAGGACCGCGAGAACATCGATCTGGTTCAGAACGATCCCCCCTTCCTGAGCGACCTCTGATAACTCTCGAACGGTGTCGTGAAGTAAATCTGGGGCCTGGTCCAACGCTTCAGATCCGTCATGCGCTGGGTGCGCCTCGCCTCACGGTTGACCATGATGTACGGGAGCACCTTCTCTCCGCGCAGGATGTTGCATCTCTCCAGTGCGGACTCGTAATCCTCGTCTCCGTGCAGGTAGACGTAGAAGTTCGCCTTGGAACGGAGATTGACTCCCGCATCCTTCAGCAGCTTGATACCCTTCAGGACGGCATCCTGATAATCCAGGCTGTCGAAGGCGAAATGCCAGTAGTTCATGGGTGTGAGCTCGGCGATCCTCTCGGCGATGTCCCTGTCCAGCAGTCTGACGTCCAATCCCTGATTGAAGTCCACACGCATCTTCCGGGCCAGGATCCAGTCCGTGACCTCGAAGAACCATTCGCGGTCGAACAGGATATTGTTGTCCAGTAGGACGATGTCCCTGTGCGACGGGTCATGGAACTCGGAAGGGTGCTGGACGACTCTGAACCTGCCCTCCTTCTTGGGGACGACGCAGAAATGGCATGCCCTGTTGCATCCACGGGTGGTGAATCCGATGTCCGCGTGCCATCCGGGGTAGATAGAGTAGTCGGGCATCATGAGCTCGACCTCCTCTGGCAGGGTCTTATGGAGATCATAGCCCCCCCCCCGACGTCAATCTTCGCGTTGGGAAAGAACATCCTGAGTCCATCGACCTTGTGACGGTTCTTGGCGAACACGACCGAGGCCCAGATTTCCGACGGATCCGCGATGTCGAACCCAGTCCTGATTCCCAGGGATTTCCTCCACG
>CASFMM010000153.1 GCA_949295765.1 uncultured Methanomassiliicoccales archaeon
GCTCGTCGTGCGTGATCGCTGCCGGGACGGCTCCGAAGCGCTCGTACCAGTACTTCGAGACCGCCATGAGCGCCGGGGTGTCGGGGCACTCGTTCCAGCCTCCGAAGGGCAGCCAGGCGAACACCTTCCATGGCTCGTCCACGGGGATCTTCGCAAGTATCGTCGGATGAGTCATGTTCGTCTCGTAGTTCCAGTAGCTGGAGAGGCGGTCACGTCCCTCTCCTCCCTCCATGTTTCCGACGATTTCATCATCCCAATCGAGCTCGTCATCCTCCGCCTCGGCTCTGCGCTGTCCGACCATGGAATCCAGGACGCATCTGCCGTCCGTTGTAGGGGCGGCAAGGATGTTCCTGCGGTACTGCGCCACCTTCTCTGGGTCGAATGTGTAGTCAGCCTTTCCGTCGCTGTCCGGGTCGGAGTTCAGAACCAGGCACTCCCAAAGGATGTCGTCGACGCTCACGAGAACCGGTACGTACCCCTCCCTGACGCCCAGACGCCTGGCGTAGCCGTATGCTGACATGAGCGGATCGTCGTCCCTCATGGACGGGAAGTACTCGCATTCGCATCCGAGGTAATCCATCATTGCCCTGGCCAGTTCGGAGGGTTCCCTGGTGTCCGGGTCGATCTCCTGGTTCTCCCAGTTCCCGAAGCGCTTTCCGATGACCTCCGACACATCCTCGTAGTACCTGTCGCCGAACGGGATGAAAAGGTACGCCTCCGATTGGAACTCGTCCGAATGGTAGCGCTCCGGCCCGAAGAATCTCAGCGCGTAGTCGTCTATGTCCGAGGGGTAGTGCGGCGAGTCCATCTCACTGCAGTAGTTGTAGTAGTAGCGGGCGAACTGCCAGCCCTCTTCGTTGAAGATGCTGGCATCGAGCCTTCCGTTGAGGACGTCCCTGATGAACGGGCGCAGGTCCTTTACCGAGAGGCTGTCGCAGTGATCCTCAGCGAAGTCCTCATTGATCAAGTCGTGTTCGACGCACCAGCGCAGATAGATGGCCATATGGTTGTAGGCGTTGATGGGGTCCACGGGCAGGGACTTCTCCTCGATGCTTTCCAGGTGGAACGACGCGTCGTCCATGAATACCTCCTGGGATTCATAGGATACCTTGAGTGTCATCCCCGGGAGGGCCACGCCCTCGCTGAGAGCGATTGTGTGTCTGTCGTTCTCGGAGAACCCTATGGTCTCTCCGTCCTTCAGACGGACGTCGCACTCGAGCTGGTATGATACGAGGTTCGCCAGGAAGTCCCTGACGTCGTTCGGTTCCCCATCAGCGTCGAGGACCTCCATCTCCTCCCTTCCGAATGTCCTCATCCCGTAGGTGTATCCGGATATGCCCTTCTCCGTCCTGTACAGTCCGAACCATATCCAGTTGAAGATCGGGAGCTCGTCCTCCCTCATCATCCCGGCCATGCCTTCGTAGAACTCCGGCTGGAACACCACTCCGCTGGTGTAGATGCCAGAGGCGCTCTCCTGACGGCAGCATGCCGCGAGGAGCTTCACGAACAGCTTCCCCCTCTCGATGAGATCGTCATCATCCCTCTCGCCGACGAACACCAGGAGGTGCGCCCTGTGCTCCCTGGCGACATCCACGGCCTCGGGCCACATGTAGTTGTTCTCGGCATTGGCTTCGGCCTCGCCGTCCGGGATGGGTCCCTTCATGAGGCTGATTGCCGCCACTCTCCCGTCGACCTCGAAGACAAGCACGTCGTCGTTGGAGTCGTCATCATCCTCCTCCGCGACGATGCCCCACATCTCCTCCAGGTCGCGGATGAGCTGCCTCTTGCTCCAGGTTATCCTGGACATCAGGACGAACCCGGCGAACACGCCGGTCTCGTCGTCATCACTGTCGTCATCGTCGGAACCGTCATCCCTGGCCGCGACCGCTTCCCGACACTCCCTGATGACAGCGGGGGCGTCCTCGTCCTCGGGGTCCAGCTCCGCCCATCTCTCGGCGTACGGAATGGCCTTATCCTCCTCCCCGTCGAGGTACTGGTGGCCGTACGCCATGCGCATGTTCCACTCCGCCCTGCCCTCCCCCTCATCGCGGATGGATTCCAGGATCTCCAGGGAGTGGCGCAGCGCTCTGTTGGCCTTGTATCCCGGGGTGCCCTCGTCGTGGTCGCCGATGACCGCGTAGTTCTGCAGGGCGCGGACCAGGGCATATTCGGAGCGGTAGTCCCGCAGCTCCTCGGGAATGGTCCCCAGCACGGCGATGCAACGGGAGTACTCATCCTCCTCGTTCCACTTCGAGATCTGTTCGTAGAACGGTTCGGGGTCCTCGGGGTCATACGGGATGTAGTCGATACCGTCGAGGTCGATGTCCGCGTCACCGTCCCTGTTGTTCGCGATGAGACATGTGGGGACATCCATGGTGAACAC
>CASFMM010000154.1 GCA_949295765.1 uncultured Methanomassiliicoccales archaeon
GCTACGTCCTGCCCTGCAGGATGTCCCACTCCACGGCCGGACCGGGGGCCGGATTCGGATCGGCGGTCTTCCAATTCGACGGCTACCGCGTGAAGAAGTCCGTGTCCTACGAGGACGGGGAGTTCGAGCTCGTCGTCGGCAAAAGGGGCAGGCTCTCCCTGACCCGTAAGGGCAGGCAGTTCATCCCCAGGGTGGAGATCGTCCCGGTCGTCAGGCACTGCCCGGAGCAGGCGTTCTTCAACCTGGACCCCAGGTGCATGTACGGGTGCGCCTACTGCACATCGCCGCTTCTCGACCCGTCCGAGGACAGGCACCTTTCGACGGAAAGGATAATGGAGATGCTGGAGGAGTCCGTGTCGCAGTACGAGGTGAAGGCCGTGTCCCTCACGAGCGGCGTGGTCGGGAGCGTGGACGACACAGTCGCCAGGTTCGTTGACGTCATCAAGGCGGTGCGCTCGAAGTACCCCGACATGCCCATAGGCGTGGAGCCCTACGTCTCCTCAAGGGAGCACATCGAGATGCTGAAATCCGCCGGGGCCGACGAGATCAAGCTGAACCTGGAGTCTCCGAACAGGGAGGTCTTCGCGAAGGCGTGCCCGGACCTAGACTTTGACGGGATATGGGCCCTGCTGTCCGACGCCGTGGAGGTGTTCGGCAGAGGAAGGGTGATCTCGAACATCATCTACGGCATGGGGGAGACCGACGCCGACCTGGACGTCGCCATGGAGAGGATGTGCAGGATGGGCGTGCTCCCTGGACTCAGGGCCCTTAGGGTCAACACCCTGAACCGCGACAGGCTGGAGGACGCCGGCATAAGGTGCGAGCCCGTGACACCCGAGAGGGCGGTGAGGCTGGCGGAGATCCAGAAGGCCGCCATGAAAAGACACGGGCTGACCACGGAGACGTCGGTCACCATGTGCTTCGAGTGCGGTTGCTGCGACCTGGTGCCCTTCAGGGACTTCTGAACCATCGCACACCCCGTTCCGGCCCTTGTAGTTATACAGACACCATCATTTCTTGTCGCCTTGAACATCCTATTTGAATCCTTTCGGTTTCGTTTATATATGAATCGACCAAAAGCCGGAATCACAGGCTGTAAGCACAGGTGAAAGCATTGGGAGTGGGCGACCATGACGATGTACAGGAGCCAAAGTGCTTATACATCACACACATATGATTAGCCTGGAGGTCGGACATATGGCAACACGTTCGTTCTACGAGGATTTGATCCTAGACACGCCGGAGGCAGTCGCCAACATAGAGAAGGCCTTCGATAGGTACGAGAAGGAAGGGGGCTACAAGGTGAAGGGACAGGTGAGACTCTCCACCGACTTCGAGCGCTTCCGCAGAACCAGGGAGAGAGACGAGTGCTGAACTACGATCTCTACTCCGTTTCGGATCTCATCATCAATTTGGGAGAGGACATGACATCCGACATCCTGTCAGGATTCAGATGCTCCATGGATTCCGACAGAGAAGCGTACCTTCATGAGAAGGCCGTGATGATGGAGAAGAAAGCCATGTCCAGAACCTATGTCGCCCTGACGGAAGACGATGATGTCGTGGGGTACTTCTCCGTCGGCATGAAATGCATGGCCGTTCCAAAGGACGTCCCCATATCCAACAGCCTGAGGAGGAAACTCAACGTCAACAACGAGACGGGGATCGCCCAGATGTACCTCCTGGGACAGCTTGCCCGTTCCGACGACTCAGAACAGGGCATCGGATCCAGACTGCTGGACGATGCGCTCGACATCATCCACAGGGCGTACGCAGCTGTCGGCTGCCGTGCCGTCAGAGTAGACTGTTCAGACGACCTTGTAGGATATTACATGGAGCATGGATTCACGTTCGTCAACAGAACAGACGGGTTGAACAGGCTCGTGACCCTGCTCAACTGACAATGACATCTGATCCCGACACCCTTGGATTCGAATCGACTGTATCGTGTACCCTCTCCCGCAGAGTCTCGCACATCTTCAAGTCTACGATGTCCCCCTCGGTTCCCACACGTCTCGAAGTCATTAGAACACGATGTTGCGATTGTTGCACCTTTGTACCAGAGCCATGAGTCTTCCATAACCCGGTTCATCGCTTTTGGACATAGCCGGACTGACAAGACGGCGCACATGGACGTCCCGCATCGACGGGACGAACATATCCGCGACCCGCGGCCGCAATCGGAGCTTCGGGACGAGGGAGGCGGGAGAATCCGGACACGCGTTGTGCCGGGTTTAAGGTACCCTCCCGGCCCCTTAACTCCGGGAGGGTGTTTGCTGTTCAGGTTTCCGTGGGTGCACGTTCGCTCACGTGAGGAGCAGATGTACTCGTTGTTTCACGTTCGACGTTCGACCCTTGTTCTCGGTTCTTAGTTTACC
>CASFMM010000155.1 GCA_949295765.1 uncultured Methanomassiliicoccales archaeon
CATCAGGATCCATCCTCCATCCTAGGTCTTCGAGCTGCGAGAGCGGAATCTCCCTGTCGAAGGATACGAAGACGGACATTATCGAATCCGTCAGCTCCTTCGTGATGAACGGTCTCACTGGGAGCACCTCCCGATGTTCCGTCTCAGAAGCATAAGATCGTGCTTCGCTTCGAGCGCATCCCTGAGAATCATGTTGAGAGTGCGCTCGTATGCGTCCAGCTCATCGGTGTAGAGGTCCTTCGCGTGGCGAGAGATAGATTCGACGGAATCGAACTGCTTCGCCAGGACGATGCCCTTGTTGCCAATGAGCGCGGACATGGTCTTCATCCTGTCCAACGGGTCCTCCTTTCCGGAGGGACCCACTTCGCCGAGTCTCGACTCGGCATCCTTGATAATCTCCTTCAAAACTTGATTAGAAACAACCATCTGTTCACCCCTTTCGGGGGTTCCGACGGAAGGGACGCATCCGACGGCCAGAACGCCGTCGACGATGTAGATCACTGGTATCCCTCCATCGGGAAATTCGGCTTCCTGTCATCAGAGGAATCCTCCGGCGACAGGATGCTATCCAGAGTGGTCTGGCTGCGAGACAGGACCTTCATCGTGTTGGTCTCTGTCCTGACAATGTTGACGCTGATCTCGTAGAGACGCCTGGAGATGTCCAGGAGCTCGTCCATCTCAGCAGACAGGCGTGCGATGTCCTCCTTGACCCTGGGCATGTCCGCCCAGACGGAGTTCGCCTTGCGCTTGGTGTCCACCATGTCGATGACTGCCTCGACGTAATCGACCGAGTTGGTCTCCATCTCGGTGAATCCGGGAGAACAGTCGGCCCACACCTCGCCGTTTCCGGCAAACGCGCCGTCGGTGACATCAGTGAAGACATCGTTGAGCTCCCCACGAAGCGCACGGTGGACACGGGTGACGTCGATCTTCGTGAGAAGGTCGTACATCCCCATCTCGTCCGTCGTGAAGATCCATCCCGCATACTTCTGGAGCCAGTTCAGCAGCGGGGAGCACTTCGTGACGAAGGCCCTGCGGAGCTTATCGGCATCAGAGGCGGTCTCGGTGTCGACGATGATCTCGAACTCAGGGCTGACGTAGAACCACTTGCCGGACGCCGTCTTCTGATAGCGCATCGTGAAACGGTTCTCGCCGGGGTATCCGTCGAGAACAAACGATGTTGACCAGTTCAGCGAGCCGTTGAGCTCATACGACCTGGAGCCGAAGATCGTGTACCACACGGTCCTCTCCCTGCCCGTCTCGGCATCGACGACACGCACCCCCGTGCGGTCGATGCTCCCCTCGCGGTCAACCCCGAACCTGAGCTGATCTCCAGGAAGGTGAACCTCCCATCCGACCTCAACAGGGCGGGACTGTCCGTCTGAGGAACCCGAACGGTCCGGCGTGGCGATAGGGGGGCTATCAATCCGGACCGAGCGGAGATTGCGCATCTTCTCGCGGATCTCGTCGGAAATCTGGGATTCGAGCAGAGTCCACTTGGGGCCTCTGGCGTAGAGCTTGTCCCTGCGGACCTTGCCCGATTCCCGGATGTATTCGCCGTTCAGAAGGTCACGAACGCATTCGGACACCGTCGACTTTGGGTATCCGAGGTCGGCGGCGACCTCGTTCTGCGTCCTGCGACGTCCGCCCTCGTCCAATCCGATGATGGAGATGGCGACGAGGATGCGGTTCTCGCGGAGGCCCTTGGGACGGCGGTGCGACATGGACAACACCTGTCACAGTTCGGCCCGGTTCGAGTGCTCGAACTCGAACTCAGACCCACAGAATTGAGTGCAGCCAGACGTCCGGACCAACCCGGAATATGGTAGGATTTCCGGGGTGCGGAGTATATAAACACCGCAACCGAAAGCCCTTATATTCAGTTCGGAGAAAAGCCCGGACAGAGCATACGCTGATACGAGGATTTCGAACGCTGCGAGGGCGCGTCCGATCAGCTCAGAGCCCCCTTCGTAGAAGTCGCGTTCGCACGTGCACGGGCGACGACCGCGTATGCGTCGCCGTCCATGAAAATCTCGTAGCCGGGGAGGGCGAACGCGAACAGGCGAACGGCCTCCATGACCTGCGACAACGTCAGGTCACATGTGCGGATGTCGATCAGCGTGATCTGCCTGGAATCCGAAGAGCGTACCCTGCGGATGCCGTCAACGACCGCCGATGCGGGCAGGGGCCTCCTAGGTGAAGCCCGTATCCCAGTGTTCCCATCTGCGGAAGAAAATGAAGTGGTGCAAGGGACGAGATTTGAACTCGCGGACCACTAAGGACTAGCCCCTCAAGCTAGCGTCGTTGGCCAGGCTTGACTACCCTTGCAGTAAAG
>CASFMM010000156.1 GCA_949295765.1 uncultured Methanomassiliicoccales archaeon
AACCCGGGCAATGAGCTTGGAAGGCTCAGATCCTAACCAGCTAGATCACAGCTGCACTGAAGACCCCCTAAAACAATGACCTATATAACATTAATGGCTGGTGGCGGCTCCGGTACCTCACATATATCTATGCTCTGGGAGATACGGTGGTATGACCGGTCGCCCTGTCCTTCAGACGCAGTTCGAGAAACGTTTATGGAGATTGCTGAACGGAGGTGGGGTGTTCGGACGCTTCGCCGCCACCAACGGTGGCGCGCAGACCGTTCTGGACGAGATCTCGTCCTACGACGGCACCGTGAACGCCGGGCTGCTCATATCGCTGATGGACCGTCTGGAGGAAGAGGACAGGGCCACCCCGGAGATACTGAGGGAGGTGGTCTCGCACAGCCGTGCCATGGACTGCACCCCCTCGATAAGGGCGTCCGAGATACTCCTGGAGAAGGGCGAAACGGCGGCGGCCATGGAGCTCCTGTCGAGGTCCGAGAGGTCCCAGGAGGTCCTCCGCAGGTCGGTCGCCGAAGCCAGGATCAGGATGAAGGCAGGGGATGCGGACGGAGCCCGGGCGGCGGCCGTCCGCGCGTACGAGGCCGACCCGTCGTGCGACGAGCCCTACGCTCTGCTGGCCGTGCTCGATCCCCACGGCGAATGGCCCCAGAGGCACAACATACAGCAAGTGTTCGACGGCAGGTCCCCTTCAGAGTCGCCGGGCAGCGGCAGGATGCAGGAACTGTACGGGATATACCGCGAATGGTTCAGAGGCAGCAGGGAGGTGGCGTCGGAGATGCTCGCTAAATCCCCGCACTACGCCTCCGGGGACAGGGACTTCATGCTCGCATCCGCCAGGATGTCCGTGGACGAGGGGGATTGGCACTCGGCCGACATGATGTACGCCAGGCTCCTCCCGGGGGCGCCGGCGTTCCTCGTGCGCGAGGTCGCAGAGGCATGTCTCGAGTCTGGGGACCACGGGCGCGCCCTGGAGCTCCTCTCCAAGTCGGACCAGACATCGCCGAGGACCATGCTGGACATCGTGCGCGCCAGGCACGAGTCCGGCGACGAGGGGGAGACGATGGTGGCCATGCGCGCCTACCTCGACAGCGAGTGGGCCTGCGACGAACAGTACCTGGAGGCCGTCAGGACCCTCATAGACTACGGCATGGACGACGAGGCGGCATCCGTCCTGAGGACGTACGCCGAGGGGTGCGGCTCGGACGCCGACTCCCTGATCCTCAGGTCGGAGCTCTCCGAGAGGTCGGGGGACAGCATGTCCGCGCTGCTGTACGCCACGGAGGCAACGCTGAGAGACAAGGGTTCGAGGAAGGCGAGGGTGAGGAAGGCCAGGGTCTACCTCTCCATGGACGATCCCATGAAGGCGGGGAAGGAGTGCGCCAGGATACTGGCCGAGAACCCAGACGACCCCGACGCGACCCGTCTCATGATTACGATACATTCAAGGAACGGCGACCACGCAGCCGCCGTCGACAGCTGCAGGAGGCTCTTGGAGAGCCAGCCGGCCGATGCGGACACCCTCATAGTCCTGGCCGAGTCCCTGGTGCGCACGGGGTCGGTGTCCGAGGCCGCCGACGCGGCGCACAGGGCGGTCAGGATCGACGGCTCCCGCGCGACCTACGTCCGTGCGGTGTCCGCACTGATGTGCGAGGGCGTCTGCCGTGACGCGTCCTATCTCTGCAGGGAGGCGGAGACCAGGTTCCCGCGCGACCCGACGATACGCAGGCTGAGGGGGAACATCGAGTACGCCGAGGGCGACTACCTGCGGGCCTCGGCCAGCTTCGCCGAAGCCGCCGGCTGGGATCCGGACAACCCCGTGCTCTGGTATTCCAAGGGTCTCTCCGACGAGGCCCGCGGCGATCTGGAGTTCGCGGAGGAGGCCTTCGACCATGCGCTGGCCATAGATCCCGACGAAGCGGGGTACTGGGTGGCCAAGGCCGCCGTGAGGGAGGCCCGCGCCGACCCTCGCGGGGCGGTGAGGGCGCTGGACCGCGCAGCCGAGCTGGACCGCAACGACACGTATCCGCTGGTGAGGAAGGCCGTCATCCTGTCGGGGCAGGGGAAGTATCCGGAGGCCCTACGTCTCCTCGAGACGGCTTCTCGCATGGATCCCGGCAACGTCTCGATATCGGACGAGATGGAGAGGGTCAGTCAGGAGGCGGGGGCGTACGTACCCGAGGCACCGTCGGTCGAGGAGATGCCGAACCGCATCCCGGACATGATCCCGGAGCCGGTCGCACACGATTCCGGATTCGCCGGGACCATAGAATCGTACGATGAGGCCGACCAGGATGAGCCGGTCCCGGTCCCGCAACCTGTCCCGCAACC
>CASFMM010000157.1 GCA_949295765.1 uncultured Methanomassiliicoccales archaeon
GATACAGGCCGTCGCAGCCAGGCGAACCTTCGAACGCAGTCAAGATCAGCATATACGGCGACATAATCGGTGCAGGCAATTTCAGCGACGTCCACGGTACCAAGGAGATCTATATCCACGGTTATGAGCAGAACAACGTCTACAACATCAAGTCCATACAGAGGGCAGATGTGGTCATCATCGAGCAGAGCGACATCGCCGTCGACGGTTCCGTGGACGCCCAGTCCTCCCAGCTGACGAAGCTCCTCTCGATTAACAGGGTCGGAACGCTGACACTGGACCGTTCCAACATAGACCTGTACCACGAGACGATGAACATCGACGAGTACAGGAGCCTGGTGGATGGGAATCCGGCCGGAAGAGGGGACTGCCTCGTACTCAACGGAGAGGTCTCCGGAAACAGGGTGGTCCTGCACGACGGTGTGATGTTCGACATTCGCGGGAGTGGCGATAATAACGGAACAGTCGAGGGCTACACCCTGCTCACTAGGCCCGGCGGGGACATGTACTACGGTGCCTTCGCCGTGTCATACGGGGTCGCATCTGGTGTTCCAGAGACGGGGTTCATGGTCGGAGACGGTACGGAGGAGGCCAGTCTGCTCATCTCCAGCTTATCCGGTGCCTACATCTGGTACATAGCCGGATACTACACCCTTAACGAACAGCTCAACTTCTCGGAAACGGGGTCCTGGAAAGCCGTAGTCGATTTCGCATTCCCGAAGATGTCGTCGGAATCGCACTTCGAGTACATGGGCGGCTATGTGGATCCCGTCGTACAGGACGGGGTCGTGATCACGAATGAGGGTTCGGACTACGTCAATTTCACGGACACATTGGGACAGTCGCCGACCGAGGGTGTTTTGACAGAAATGGTCGGATCACGCATGATCTTCGGTATGACATTGTCGGAGACCATAGATTCGGTAACAAAGAAAGCGGTTGTAGCTCTTCATACGTTCAACACGGACACTAAACAATTCGAAAGGCAGTTCGGCACAGGCAACTCTAAAAATCCTGTCGTCTCACAGGGCAATCAGATCACCCTGAACGCGACTCTGCTGTCCTCAGGTTACTACAAGCAGGGGTATGGCACATCGGGAAGCCTCGGGACCGTGATGATCCATCTCGCAGAGGTCCTCAACGGGGTGCCCGTGAACATGATCGACCTCAGGGTATCCATCTACGTGGAGCCTGTGGAGAAGGGTGACAACGTCATCGACCTGTTCGTGACCGTTATGTCATCCGGGTCCGGCATCAGCAGGGGAAGGGGATACATCGACCTCCCCTCGACCGCCTTGCCCATGTACTACTATTTCGACAGTATATCCGATGACGGGAGTGTTTCCAAACTCACTATGTGGTCGGACATGACCCATCTCGGAATCAACGGATGGAACAGCATCGTGTACTCGGATGTCGGGACGTTGCTGACCATAAAGGATGACATAGGGGCGCTCAGTTCTCAGACATATCTGGGACAGGGTTCCGGAGTTAGGACATCGACCCTGGCCTTCGACTACGAAGGGTATGAAGAAGCTTCATTCATGATCACCCTCGTCGACAGGCAGTCGCAGGACGGGAAAGTCAACACCACGTACAACGTTCATGTGACGGTCAAGCCCGTTTCCAACATCGATCTCGACATCGCTTTCAGGCCGCTGAGCAGCGACGGCTGGAAGTACCTGAGCGTCTCGGGCGACGGATCCAGTTCCGGCAACGCGTACACTCTTAAGTGGGGAGATTCGAAACCGGAAGTTATGATGACCCTGCCGTACGGCACGGTGCTCTCGACGGACTGCGCCTGGTTCGTTCTGGATCTGACCGCGTTCGGAGGAACGCAGTCCACCCCGAAGTACATGACATATCAGGAGGCGTTCGAGGCCATGCTCGATTTCTCCGTGAACGTCGAAGGGTCTGATGAGCCGTTCAACTACAAAGACAACCTATACGGATGGTTCATTAACGAGGATCTGAAGACCAAGTACAGGATGTCCTCACCTGCGAAGGAGAACATGACCCTCCACGCGGGCTGCGCCATCGAGGTAAGGTTCCACGGTGAGGGGGTCACCGTCAGTCCCACCACAATCTACGTCTCTCCGGGATACCAGTTGTCCCAGGGGTACAACAACCTCTCAAACACCGACTCGGGGAAGATCTCCATATACAACGGGGATAGACGCGACGGGTTCCATCTCCACGAGTTCGACGATGTCCTGTCATGGGCGACGAAGACCGACAGCGGATGGTCCCTGTACAGCTTCGAAACACCAATCTACGACGACCTGGATCTGTACCTTCCATGGGATCCCAACGAGTACACCGTCACT
>CASFMM010000158.1 GCA_949295765.1 uncultured Methanomassiliicoccales archaeon
CACGACGAGCTGGAGTACATCCTGCCTGAACCCATCGACGACGGATCCGCGATAGACACCGCCATCGACCAGTACGGCTTCTGCCCGGACAGCGACCAGAACCACGAGACCGTAGGGGAGCTGGCGGACGAGCTCCGCCAATCCACGGTGTGGTACATGTGGTGGGATTGAGATGAAAGGGGTCGGCAACAGCACCAGGGTCCTGGAGAAGGCGGAGTTGCTAAAGAGCCTCGGCGAGTACTCCGGATGCATACGGACGATCGAATCCGTTCCGGAAGAGGAGAGGAGCTATCGCATGACCCTGCTGCTGGGATGGGCGTACAGCGACCTGGCGGTCCTCGGAGACAAGGACTCCGGCCGCGACGAGCCGGATCAGGAGCTCCTCGGGAAGGCCGTGAGCATCCTCGAATCGGTCGGGGACCAGGGAAAAGAGGATCCGACCTGGAACGCGCGCATGTGCTACGCCCTCTGGATGACCGACGGGAAGGAGGCCGATGCACTGGAATACGCAATGATATGGAAGGAGTTGGACCCGAACAGCGAGGATGTCCGTAAGCAGGAGGTCACCATCAGGAGATACATCGACGAGAACGTGGACCAGAACCCCGAGATGTACGACGAGGCGCAGTGGGATGCCGTCGAGGACCACATCGCCGAACATTTCGGGGACTTCCCCAACGTGTTCCACGAGCTCGTGTCCCCGGACATCCACGTCGACATCTGCATCATCCCTCCCAGGAGGGACCACGACTACTACACCCTGGTCACCATGGGTATGGGCGCCCACGAGATGGATGTCCCCGAAGGAATCGAGGATGTCCGCAGAAGGGCGGAGGTGCTGATCAACCTCCCCCGCGACTGGAGGCTGGATGAGGAGTCCCTGCAGGACAACAGGTGGTACTGGCCGATCAGGATGCTCAAGGACGTGGCCAGGCTGCCGGTCAGCACGGGATGCTGGCTCGGATGGGGCCACACCGTGGGGATGGACGAGGGAGAGAGGTACGACGAAAGCGTCGAGCTGTGCGGATGCATCCTGCTGAGCCCCGGCGTGTTCGGGGAGGACTCGTACAGATGCGCGCTGCCGGACGGGGACGAAGTTGAGTTCTTCCAGGTGATCCCCCTGTACCAGGAGGAGATCCAGCACAAGATCGAGAACGATGCGGAGACCCTCCTGGACATCATGAATGACGATCTGCTGGAGGTGATAGATCCGCTGAGGCTCAACGCCGTGACGGACTTCGACAGGATCGATCACGATGATGCCGTCATGGACGACGGCCGCAGGCATCAGCGCATCATAGACCGCCTTGGCCTCGACACGGAGGAACTGGCGGCGTACGGCCACATGTCGATCTATCTGGAATGGTGCATCAGACATGAAATGATGAACGGGTCGTTCGTCTCGAGGCACCGTGAAGTCGTGGAATCGGTGAGGTCGGGAGCAATGACCGACCTCCGTGCGTTCATACGTGACGACCCTGACATGGACGGTAGGCTGACCACGCTGCATCTGAACCGTATCGGCTCGTTCTTCACACAGTGGTACAACTGGGGGGACAAATCCAACCCTTACGAGTTCATCAGAGACATCAAGGACTATGCAGACACTGTGTTCGAGGGCAGGGAATGGCGGGACGAGGAGGAGATGTTCAACGCGTACCTCCTGGTCCCGTGGTCCGATGAGTACCGCCTCCGTATGATGGATACAATAGACGAACGGTTCGCCCAGCTCATGGAGTCTTTCCCGGATTCCCCGTGGCTCGTCGAGGATGACGGATTCCCGGATCCGGATGGATGGGACGGCCCCAGGGAATGTGCCGTCAGCGAGAGGATCCTCTCCGGGGAGCCGATAGGATACTGCCTGCGCCGCAGACCGGAGAGGGAGGACGAGGGCTGGGAGTCTGGATGGTGCTTCTTCGCAGATGACGACGATGACAGCCGGGAGCGCATGGTGTTCCGCAGCCTGGGATACGTCTGCGACCTGTCACCGGACGTCAGGAGGATACTTGACCTGCCGTACGGGACGGCTTTCGTACGCGGAGACGATGGCAAGCTCCATCCGTACGAGGAAGTTGATTCAACGGAGCTGTGACGATGTACATCGACAAATACTGGGGCAACTACATCGGAGGCTCGGATGACAGCCTCAACCTTGTTGCGTTTCTGGTGGATCAGGGGAAGGAGGAAATCCCTCTGAACGAGATCTTTTCCAAGATCGGACTGGACAGACAGAACTGGGACTTCCACCAAACAGTGGAGTATCTGGAGTTCACCCACTCCGACGGAGTGGAGATGGACTTCCACTTCGCCAT
>CASFMM010000159.1 GCA_949295765.1 uncultured Methanomassiliicoccales archaeon
AAGGGTTGAACGCAACGGAACGCGAAAACCGAGTACATCTGCTCCCGCGTTGAGAGAGCGCAACTCACCGGAAACCTGAACAGCAAACGCCTTCCCGGAGTTAAGGGGCCGGGAAGGCAACTTCCATCAATCGGTCCGGGCACATACGTTCGAACATGTTCCCGTGACGATTCATCATGTTCTGAAACACAATATTATGGACAGTATGTCCCAAATTATTAATCTCATCAGTACATAATCCCTCTCCATGCCGAGATTGACCCGTATCGTCCTGGACAACTTCCTATCGTTCGGCCACATCGAGTTCGACCTCTGCGGGAAGGACGGCCCCCGCGGCTACGCCCTCATATACGGTGAGAACGGCTCCGGTAAGACCAACTTGGTGAAAGCCGTCAGGTTCCTCACCGATTCCATAGGCACCATCGTGATGGCGGATGCCATCGACGCCTACAGGGCGGACCTGGAGAAAGGCGGCCCCAGGCAGTTCCCCAACGACCCCGACAGGCAGGACATCGAGAATGCCATGTACCATCTGGTCAAGTCGGTGTTCGCGCCGAAGCCCGTGTCGCTGACCACCATGGGAAGGTCCTGCCGCATGATCGGATCGGACGGGCCGATGCGCCTGAGGTACGATTTCGACACCGACACAGGCAGGCTGTCCTACACCATGGAGTTCTCCGTGGACGGGACGCTCGCCACCGAGGAACTGGCACGCTTCACCACCGGCACGAGGACGAGCCGCCTGTTCCGCGTGGAATCCGGTGCGACCGGGCCGGAGGCGTCGTTCGGCAGGTCCGTCTTCGCACCCGAGCTCTCCAGGGCGCTCAGGAGGCGCATACCTGTCTCCTGGGGTAAGAACTCCCTGCTCGCCATCCTGACCTCCGAGTTCTCCAGGAACAACGACCTCTTCATGCAGGGCTCGGTGTCCGAACATGTGAAGGCGACCCTGGACTTCATCAGGAGCGTCTCCGTAGACGTCGACTCCGGCACGTTCAGGGATGTCTGGGAGAACGGCATGCCCATGGAGCAGGGTATGGTCGATCCATCGCAGAAGGGGTTGCTGGACGCCTACGGCAGGGCCGCCTCCAGCTATCTGGTCCGCCTGTACAGCGATGTGAAGAGGGTCTACTACGAGACGGTGCCGAAGGACGACGGCCTGGAGTACCGCCTGGTGGTGGAGAAGGTCATCGCAGGGGAGAGACGGGAGATACCCTTCGATCAGGAGTCGTCGGGCACCCGCAAGCTCCTGGGCATGCTGCCCGCACTGCTCAGGTGCGTCAGAGGCGGCATAGCCTTCGTGGACGAGTTCGACTCCGGCATCCACGACAAGATCGTCCATGACATGCTGGACGAGATCTTCCGTGAGTCGGCGGGACAGCTGATCCTGACCACCCACAACACCCTGCTGCTGGAGACGGCGGAGCCGTCCAACGTCTATGTGATACGGTCGACAGTGGACGGCTTCAAGGAGATCCGCACGTTCGATTCCATCGCCCACACGAAGAAGGGCCACCACAACAACAGGCTGAGGTACCTCCAGGGTCTCTACGACGGCGTGCCCATCATCAGGAGCCTGGATCTGCCGGCGATAGCGGAAAGACTCGACAGGGATCTGGAGAGAACATCATGAGCCTCCCCAACACCGTCATCATCCCCCACGGAGCTACGGAGGCGAGGCTGGCGGAATGGCTTCGGAGCGAGCTCAGGACCCAGGCGATAATATACCAGCCGTACGGGAGGGTCGAGAGGGCCGTCAGCATGAAGGAGATCGGGAACATCCTGTCGTCAAAGCCGTTCGACAGCGTCAGGTCCATGCATGCGAGGTTCGGGGAGCTTGACTACAGTGCCAGGACGGGGTTCAGGGACGTGATGGTGGTTCCTGTTCTGGATGTCGACCTCGACCGCAGGAGCTTCGGCAGTTACCGCAGCGGGGACATGTTCTCCGGTTTCTGCCTCGGAAGGGAGGCTGTGCTGCCCGTGTTCAACGACCCCAACATAGAGGCCGTGATCGACAGGGCGGGATACGGGAAGGTCGCACACGACCTGGGGGAGTTCCAGGAGTTCCTAGACTCCACGGACGTCGAGGAGTTCCTAGAACGTATGAGGGCATGCGACTCGACCAACATGGACGCCCTGATCGAGCGCCTGCGCAGGTTTGTGCCCAGCTGTCAGAGATGAGTCGGGGCCCACACCCCCACCCACATTCTGGGATGAATCGGGTCGGATCTGGGGCCGAAAGGCCTGACTGAAGGACTCTAATCATTTTACCGCTACATTT
>CASFMM010000160.1 GCA_949295765.1 uncultured Methanomassiliicoccales archaeon
TCGCCGATATCTTTAAGAACAATCACGGAATGCGGATGATTCGATAGCCTCGTAGTGTAGTGGTCAATCATGCGGGACTCTGGATCCTGCGACCTCAGTTCGAATCTGGGCGAGGCTACCATTCCTCTTCTTCATCATATATCTCAATGCAAAACCGCTAAATACGGTTCTCAAAATCCTGCCGTCATGGCAGTAAGACAGTTCATGGGCTATGCGAAATGGTGGATTCTATCGAAATGCGGGAGGAAATCCCCGCTTGTCATCACCATGGGCATAGGCTACGCCTGCAACCTCAGGTGCAGGCACTGCCACATAGACTCCATGCTGAAGGCCAACCCCGGGATGAAGGCGGCCCAGACCTACGACGAGATCGTCTCCGACCTCGAGTCGAGGTACAGGTCCGGGGCCAGGATCGCCTACTTCGAGGGAGGTGAGACCACAGTCTGGAAGGACGGCGACAGGGACCTAGGGGACCTCATCGACGCCGCGAAGAGGATCGGGTACTACAACGTCGGCTACACGACCAACGGCACCACCGGCCGCATCTTCACCAACTCGGACGTCATCTCCATCAGCCTCGACGGCCCCCGCGAGATACACGACTACGTGCGCGGGGACGGGGTGTACGACAAGCTCATGGACACGCTCTCCCATCTGGAGTTCTCAGGCAGCGTCTACGCGAACATGGTCCTTCAGAAGGGCAACCTGGACCGCATACGCGAGACGGCGGAGATCGTGAGGTCCAACCCCCGTCTGGCCGGGATCGTCTTCAACTTCATCACCCCGCCCCCGTACGAGCTCCTGCCCACCCCCGAGGAGAGAAGAGCCGCCATAGACGAGATAAGGCGCCTGAAGGAGGAGGGCTTCCCCATCCTCAACTCGAAGAAGGGCCTGGAGCTGCTGGCGGAGGAGGACTGGGAGTCCAGATGCCCCAAGTACCTCTCGGCTTTCACGCTTCCCGACGGATCCAGGAAGAACGGGTGCCCCGCCGAGGGGACGGACTCCTGCAAGCACTGCGGGTACGACGCGGTCCGCGAATACTATCTGGTGGACCGCGGGAACCCGTCGACCATCCTGGAGATGTTCCCGGTCTTCGCCAAGTCCAAGAACTGAGCGCCATCACCAGAACACGACCGGCCCGGTGGCCATCGTGATCAGGGTCGCCACGATGAACGTGACCTCCGTCAGGAGCGAGAACAGGAACGAGAACGGGATTATGGCGACGTCCCAGTGCTCCTGACGCGCGTTGACGATCCTGATCAGCTTCATTGTCACGGCCAGCGTGAGGAACAGCAGGATGTTCAGCAGGTTGTAGTAGCACATGGCGGCCGCGAGCACGTACGCCAGGACCACGGCGGCCTTGATGGCCTTCACAGTGCCCTCCGTCCCGAGACGGATGGACATGTTGACCTCGCCCATCTCCAGATGAACGTCGTTGGCGGACATGGAGTCGATCAGACGCATGAGTCCGACGACTATGCCGACCATGGCCGAGAACAATAGGATCTCCACCGTGACGGCGCCCGTTGCCACGTAGAACGAGCAGAAGGCCATCATGAAGAACGCAATTCCCACCGCGACCTCGCCCAGCCCCCTCGCGCCCAGGTTGATCGGTGGCGCGGTGTAGAAGAAGGCCAGGAAAGCACCGATCAGACCGAACACGATGACGGGCCATCCGCTGTAGATGATCACGGGCACGGCGAGGACCACAGTGACGAGTGCCAGCGCAACCATGATCGTCCTCCCCTGGGACTCCGTCACGAGTCCGGTGTCGAACTGGTTGCCTGACCAGTACACCTTCCTGACGGTCTCGGACGTCTCGAGGTTCTCCCTGGAACGAGCCTTGCGGGCGTTCACCTTCGCATCCACCCCGGACTTGTGGTCGAAGTAGTCGTTGGATAAGTTCACCAGCAGCGCCAGGAACAGAACGGCCAGCGGGATGAGAACCAGGACGTACCAAGGAACACCGTAGGGCACGGCGTACACCACCCCGCAGACCGATGCGAGCAGGAACGGCAGGGTGTAGCTGAATCTGAAGATCAGGTTGATCCTCGTGGGCAGTGAAAGTTCGTCCTTGCTCGGCTGGTCCATGGCGTCGCCATCGCTTCTCCGTATTTGTAAGTGCTTGCCCGTGGAACGGGAACGGACGGCCCTCCCGTTCCGCGCGCGCGAAGTTATTATTACAACGGAGTAGATGGCCTAGCCAGTGATTCACATGATCAGCAGAGACGAGGTACTCGGCAACCTTGAGAAGTACAA
>CASFMM010000161.1 GCA_949295765.1 uncultured Methanomassiliicoccales archaeon
GTTCATCCTGGGCGCCTCCATCGTCGTCGGGTACTACTACGCGTGGAAGAGAATGATTTTCCACGTCGTCGTGTGCCTCGGACTGGCTGCCGCCACAATTTGTCTCGGATGGTGATTTGATATGATATTCGAGCTGATAGGCGCCATCGGGATCGCTGTCGTGCTGATCCCGCTGATCCTCATGCTGGTGTTCCTCTACCAGGGGAACATGGCCGGGGCGGTGGGTGCAGGCGCGTTCCTGCTGTTCCTGATAAGCCCCGCCCTGTGCATCCTGCTCCTGCTGGTGGGAACGGTCATGAGCCTTGTGATAGGTCGTCAGGACCTCTCGCGGGTCTGCATCATCTGCCTGATCGTGTTCATCGCGTTCTACGCGGTGCTCCTGATTGCCGGGTTCGCCACCATCGCCCTCTCCGGAGCGTGATAATCGGATGAACAAAGTCGCGATAGTCGCCGTCATCGCTGTGATAGCCGTCGTGGGCGCCGTGATCTACCTGGATCACGAGTCCAGGGTGGAATACAGCGTCGAGACCAGCGACCTGGCCGACGACATCGGCGGGCTCTTCGACGTCGCCACCTTCACGGTGAAGGCGGACCTCGACGAGGAGAAGACGGTCACGCTCTGGTGCGGTGGCGAGAAGCTGTCCTCCCTCGGAAACTCCGAGTGGGTCGCCGAGGCAGGCGAGTGGGAGCAGACGTTCGTCGTCGACATCTCCGACCTCGGTCTGACGGTGGACGGCTTCTACGACCGTCTCACCGTGGAGTTCGACGGAAAGGAAGGCAGACTCGTCTGACGGTTTCCGTCTGAAACGCTTTAAGAAACCTCTCACCCCGCCCGTATGTCCGGATTCGGCTTACGGACAGGGGCTTCCTACCGTTATCCTGTCGGACGCTCTGAACGTGGACAACACGTTTAAGTCCGACAATGTGTGACCAGATTCGGGAAACATGGGGTACAACAACGGGAACTGCTACGAGGTTCAATCCTACTTCGGCAAGGAGCTGGATGAGCTGTGTCGCAATCTCTACGGAAGATTGATGATCGGAACCGTCGACAGAGGAACCCGTGGAAGGGACGGGGGGCGTGATGCAGCCATACGTTCTCCAGATGGGGCACCCGTCTACATACAATGCAAATCGGGCAAGAAATCGGCCTCCATCTCCGATATGAGGGAATTCGTAACCGTTTGCAACCTCGATGGTGCGGAGGGGATGTTCATCTCCCTGTCGGGATTCAGCCCCGAGGCGATTAAGCTTGCCGCACAGGTCGGAATCGCTTTGCTGGACTATGGTGAACTCTGCAGGGACGCCGCCGAAGCCGGCATGAGTTTCTATTACATCCGGCACGATGAATGGCCGAACGTGGACTATCCTGAAGAGAACGGCGTATGCAACGTATCGATAAGATTCGCCGGCCTTTCGGGATCCGCAGCTGGCACCAGGATCAGTGTGGACTGTAGCGATTTCCACAGGATATGCTCTAAACATAGCCTGAACATCAGTATGAAGAAGGGCCGTCACAGAATTAACATCGAGAACAATGTGGGATACGACGGCTATTTCGATCTGAACATAAAGAAAGATGTCGACATCGTACTGAGCATAAGGAATTCAGACTATCAGTACGATGTGATTGAATGACCTGTTCAGAGCAGAGGTCCGAACATCTTTGAGAATCTTCCCTTCTTATGGGGTTTCTTCTCCACAGGCATCGGAGTTTTGCGCTCCTTTCCGGTGATGATCCTCGGCTCATACCTGATTTTGTAACCGATCCAGAGCTCCCCGTCTGCTTCACGGACTTCTCTATCCAGCTTCCTGACCAGTCTCCAGAACCTGTCGAAGGAGACGGGCTCGAACTCCACCTCGCCGTCGACTATGAATTCATCACTCCTGCAGAACTCGGGGTCGTTAGTACCGTACGCAACGGCAGGGAAGTACCCCAGCCTCTCCATTTCCTTCTTCAGAACCTTCTTCGAAACGATGACTCCGTAATCCATGTTTGACCCTGCATCTTGTTTCGATGGGTCGCTTTATAAACGGTTCCGAATCGAGTATGGATGTGGCAAAGACCAGCCCATCGAAACGCAGTCCTCTACTCTGATCGAAAGCATAACCAGCCCAAAGTTGAAAGAATGTGACTCCCGCCGGCGGTCTTCTTCATGAACACCGGTGCCGAACCTTCCTGACACACCGCCGGCGGGATTATAGGAGCGATGAGACGCGTCGGAGAGGTTCGATCCCATGAGTGTTCATGACG
>CASFMM010000162.1 GCA_949295765.1 uncultured Methanomassiliicoccales archaeon
GGATGGATGTGAAAAACATCCGACCGCCTCAATGCAGACAAGAGCAGCGGGTGATGCACACTTTTTGCCTGCAATATTATCATTTCACCCGGAGTATTTAAATCGAATTGGGGGAGGTCACCGAATAGGGTACCCCCTGTTTTGGATGTCTGGCTATGCTCCGAATACCTCCGAATAGGGTACCCCCGATTCGGAGAGGTCAGGACTTGATCTTGTGGCGGACCTTGACCGCGATACCCCTCTTCAGGTCGGTCATCTCACGTCCGCACATCATCGCCACGCCCACTCCGCGGACCTGTCCGTCGCACACGATGATGGCCTCGTCGCCTATGCGTATGCGGGGGTCGGCCTTCACGACACCGACCGCGAACAGGTTGCCCTTGAGCTCGAAGTCCATGATCTCCACGGTGGCGTATCCGGCCCCGGCGAGGATCTCGGCACCCTCGAGTGTCAGGGACACCATGCCCCTCTCGGGGGCCATCATGCCGATCTGGGTCTTCCTCTTCCTGTCCTCGGGGTCCTCCCTTATGAACTTCCAGTAGGGGAACTTTCCGATGGCATAGGTGTTCTCGTCCATGAGCAGGTCGGCCATCTCCTTCCCGAACTGGAACTCGAGGAGTCCGCGGGCCAGGTTGTTCCTGTCAACCAGGTAGTCGACGGGCTCCATGCCCTTGGCGGCGGCCCTGAGGGCCTTGTCCAGGTTCTCCAGGGACCTGGGCGACGTCGGGTCGCCGACGACGGTGCACTCCATGTCGGCGAGGCCCTCCACGAGCTCGTAGTCGTCTCCGAGGTGGCAGATGATCTTGTCGTAGCCCTGCTGGATCAGCGAGCCCACCATCTCGCGTATCATCGCCCTCTCCTCGCATTTCCACTCCCCAGTGACGGGGATGTCGTAGGAGTTGGCGGGATAGCAGGCGTCGAGCTCCCTGGGGACCATCCCCAGCGGGGATGTGACTATGACCTCGTGCACGAGGGTGTCGTGCTGGGCGGTGTGTATCGCCGAAGCGAACGCCCTGTGGGTCTTGGAGATGTGATAGGGCTTCTTCGCCGAGCAGGGGAGCAGGAGGAGGATCCTCTTGTGCTCCGGCTTGCGGTAGTCCCTCATGCGGTCCCTGTACCTCTTGAGATCGGGGCGCCTGAGGGCCTGGGTGGAGTTGCAACTGAACCTGCATCCGACCGTCGAGCATGTCTCCTCGGCGTACTCGTAGGCGTTCTGGTCGTACAGCCTGAGGAGGGCGACGTTGGAAGGGGACGAGAAGGAGCGCTGGTCAGCGAGCTCCCTCAGCCTGTCGGCCCTGATGAACATGCGGACCTTGGCCAGCTCCGCATCCATGGAATCGATGTTGGCTCCGGCGGCGTCGTCATCCGTCGAGACCTCCGCCTCCGGCATCAGCATGACGTGCTCCAGCCCGGCGGCCCTGGGGAGTGAGTCGTCGAACAGGTCCACGCCCATGTAGGAGAGGAGCGCGACGGTGGACGGCTCCCCGATGCCGAGCATGCAGAGCAGCCTGCCGAACCCGGCGGCCTCCCTCAGCCTGACCACGGCGTCGACGATGCGGCGGGGATCCTTCCTGAGCTCGTACGCGTTCGGGACGACGACCACCTCCGCGGACTCGTCGATCTCGAGGTTGTCGGGCAGGGGCAGCCTCACGACCTGCACCCCGTCCCTGCCGACCGTCGCGGAGTCCATCCCGGACGACGCCGTCGTCAGCAGTCCGCTCTCCAGCGGGACCTCCGCACCGAACAGCCTCAGCACCCTCCCGCCCTCTCCGGCGGCGATGCACACGGGGCCATCGGCCCCCGACCTGATCATTGCGGGCGTCTCGAGGACGTTGCCCTCTCTAGAGTATTCGCAGACCCTTCCCCTCTGGGACCTGGCGACGATGTCCAACATGAGACCTCCCACCTACCGCGGACTGATAAGGGTTGCGATTGAGAGCCTTGCGGGGAGTTTGGACGACCGAACGGTTATTAGCGCCGAGGCCGATAACCTCCCCCATGGACCTATACGACAAGGACGTTGTATCCATCAGAGACCTCACGAAGGACCAGATCGAAAGCATCCTGGACCTCTCAGAGAAGATGGTGCCGTACGCCATGGGCGAGAAGACCAAACGCGCCCTGGACGGGAAGATTCTCGGCAACCTCTTCTTCGAACCCTCAACACGCACCAAGCTCTC
>CASFMM010000163.1 GCA_949295765.1 uncultured Methanomassiliicoccales archaeon
GACATGGACACCATGAGAAGGATTGGAGACGCTGCGGTTCTAGCGAACTGGCAAAACTTGGCAGACGCCCCAGTTGAAGAAATCCATTTGGACGATTTAAAAATTCCCGACGAACTGCCCGATCGTGATCCCGAGAGTTTGCCTGATTATCAGAACAAGAGCCTCAGACGCTCCAAAAGCATCAACCGTTGTCCGAGAAGCCAAAGAAAAGGTCAGACCACCGCATCCGACTGCAAGGCAAAGTCGAATCGCGACTCCAAAGGCAGGTTCACGAAGCAGGACCGGGTTAATGGATCGAACAGGAGGTCCTGACATGACCGAACACGTCTGGAAGCTCCCCGACAACCGCATCGTGGACGACAGGGCGCTCCGCAAGGCCCTCCCGGAGTTCCTCACCCCCGACCTCTTCACCGACATGCTGGACAACGAGTACCCCGGGGTGACGGTCCTCGGGAAGGAGTACGACGCCGGCAGGGCGCTCCGCCTGGTGGATCCCGGCAGGTTCGACGACCTGTACAGGATGCAGCTTGACGACTTCTACAAGGACCGCGAACACGGCGCCCTCTCGCTCCTGGGGATAGAGAGGATGACGGTTGAGGATCCCCGTGGCATATCCAGGTCGATCAGGTCCAGGAGGCACCGACCATGGTCTACATGAGCGAGGCCGAGAAGAACCGCAAGCTCGCCCAGATCCGCGAGTTCTGCGACGACCACAACATCCGCTACTCCAAGAACCAGGACAGCTACTACTTCACCATCCGCGGCACCAGGTACAGGGTGTCCAACCACACCGTGGAGGCGTCCAACAAGGCCGCCTACCGCAGGGACGGGACCAGGAGGCGGGAGCTCTACCACCCCAACGGGCGCGAGAAGGACACCGTGTACATCCACGCCAGCCACTTCCGCATACCGCAGATCTACATGGACCTGAGGATGGGGCGCGACCTGGACGGGCGCGGGCGCTCCAAGCCCCGTGAGAGGGTGGTCCGATGCCGAAGGTCACGACCTTCAACGGACGTCCGGCGTACCACGTCCGCGACATCCCGAACCCCTCCAGGTTCCACTGCCCCGTCTGCGGGGGCAGCGACTCCTGGACGCCCTCCGACCTCATGTTTCTGAAGGGGACCGAGCGCAGGGTGTTCTCCTGCTCCGAGTGCGGGAAGGGTCTGGTCGTCGACGACCTCGGCATGCCCTGCATACGCTGGGCGTCGCCGGACGGTCGCTGGGCCGTCCTGGTCAAAGGTGGTGCTGCCATCGTGCTGCGCTCCGTCGATGGCACCAGGAGGATCGTCCCGTGCTCGATGCGGAACGGCGAGGCTACCTGTCCCCCGGAGGCGGACGTGCCGCCGGCGGTCCTGAAGGTGGCTTCGAGGCTCCAAAGGAAGTCCAAACGCCTCAGTCCCGTCTGCGATGGCACAGTCGTCCCGGCCATGGGAAGGCCCGCCGTGAGGGTCATCTCCCCGGACGGATGCATCGGAAGGGGGTGTGCCGGGGATGCCTGAGAGACTGCCGCGCGTGTCGAAGCCAGTCAGGGACACAGTCCGCAGGGCCAGACGCAGGCGCACGTTCACGAAGATGCAGATGCGCGACATCAGGGACGGGGTCTCGCTGGCCATGTCCGCCATCGGGACCGCCGTCTCGGTGTTCGCACTGGCGATCTCCCTCAGCCCGAGGCCCGATCCGGAGGGATGCAGGCTGGCCGGGGACCTGGTCGGGTACTTCGGGGAACGCGGCGTGACTGGATACACGATCGGCGAGATGCACCGCGCCATCGGCACGCGCAGGGGGATCGCCCTGGTCATGGACGCCGTGGAAGCGGTCGGAAGGGACGCCGAGTCCGAAGCCATGATCCGCAGGCTGGAGTCGAGGCTCGATGGATTCGAGTAAGTCCTGCAAACGACTTCCCAACCCCTTCCCTCTTTTCACAATCCCTTGAACTCCAGATAATGAGACAGCGCGTAGTCCGCGATGTCCGCCTTGTTGATCAGCCCGCGCTCGAGGATCCTGTCCAGCACCACGGGGTTGAGCTGGATGTTGCGCTTCACGGGCTCCGTCCTCTTGATGTAAGTAAGCGACGACACGTTCCCGCTCTCTATCCAGTCGAGGAAGTAGCGGATGGAGTAGCGGCACAGCTCCGAGAGCG
>CASFMM010000164.1 GCA_949295765.1 uncultured Methanomassiliicoccales archaeon
AGGATACGACAGACAGGAACAGGACAAGCCCGTTCGCCTTCACAGGCAACAAGTTCGAGTTCAGGATGCTCGGCTCCTCATTCTCCGTGGCCGATCCGAATATCGTGCTCAATACGATAGTCGCGAAGGAGCTCTCCGAATTCCATGATGCCCTGGAAGGCTCCGCGGATTTCAGCCAGGCGGTCCTCTCGCTGATCCGTGATACCTACATCAAGCACAGGAGGATTGTCTTCAACGGGAACAACTACAGCCAGGAATGGGTAGAGGAGGCGAAGAGGAGGGGGCTGCTGAACCTGGCTTCCTCCCCCGATGCCTTCGATACGTTCACTGCGCCGAAGAACATAGAGCTTTTCTCCAGCTTCGGCATCTATAACTCGATTGAGATGCATTCGCGCTACGAGATACTCCATGAGGCATATTCCAAGACGGTGAGGATCGAGGCCCTTACGATGATCGATATGGTCAATAAGCAGATCCTCCCTGCCGTCATGTCGTATGCTGCGGATATCGCGGAAGGGATCAACCAGAAGAGGGCCGCGCTTCCGGATATCCCGTATGATGCGGAAACGGAGCGCCTTGCGCAGATCGAATCGCTGGTCTCCTGCCTGTACAGGGCCGTAAAAGGACTCGATGAGGCCGTGACGGCAGGTTCAGGGATGGAGGGGGCATCGCTTTCGCATTATTCCTGCAATGCCATCCTCCCTGCCATGGCAGAGGTCAGGAAGCATGCCGACGCGCTTGAGCTCATCGTGGGGCAGAGATACTGGCCCTATCCTACGTATGGGGAGATGCTTTACTACGTAGACTGATGATGCATCAGGCAAAAGGAAGAGGCCCGTGCAGGGCCTCTCTCATTCACTCGGCGGAGAACTCTTCCTTTCCCGCGCCGCAAAGCTGGCAGGACATTTTGCGGACGTCTTGCCGCGCTTGGACGACATGGGGCTGACGGAGAACGCGTCGAACTTGTTCGGATACGACGGAGTAAAGTTTGCCGTATTGCAGGGGTAATCGGTGTGAATGGTCATCACACGCCCTCGGAGGAGGCCTCTTCGGAGGAGCCTCCCTGGTCTGGGATAAGGGAAGCGAGTACTTCGACCTCGTCGGAGGGACCGTCGTCGTCGACGAGGGCACCGTGGTGACCCTCCACTGCGTCGGGGTGTTCGAGCCCACCGTCATGGTGGACGGACGGCTCGTCGACACACAGTACACCTTCACCGCCTCGGCGGACGTGACCATCATGGTCACGTTCCCCACCGACGACGATGACGACGAACCCGTCAACCCTCCGGTGATCCCGAAGGACGACGACAACACCGTGTACATCGTGGCCATCGCGGCTGCCGCCGTCGTGGCCGTCCTCGCAGCGATCATCCTGATGCAGTCGAGGAAGAGCTGAGAACCGAAAACAACAAAGGTCGAACGCAGGAAGACGAACTGAGAACATCTGCTCCGCGTCGAGGGAAGCGCGACCTACGGAAACCTGAAGAGCAAACGAGGGCCCGGAGTTAAGGGGCCGGGCCCCACCTTCCATTTCTCATGAATTCCCGAAACGGATCACAGCGACCTGTCCGGGAGCTTGGAGTAGTCCATGCACTCCCTCATGCACAGGTAGGCCCCCTCGTAGCCGGGGCGGTACCTGCTAGAGTCGTACCTGTGGCTGGACAGGTACCTGGCCAGGTCACCCAGCAGCCCGTACGGGATGTCGAACCTGCGCAGGACCGGCGGTCTGCGGAGAACAGCCTCCTTCGCGTCGGCATCGGCCTTCCGGACCCAGGCGTCGAAGGCCCCCTGCAGCTGAACGTTGAACGGCACCCCCAGCCGGTCGGAGGTCATGCCCCAGGAGAAGGTCATCACCCCGGACTGCGCCCTCATGTTGGGGTTGCGGCTGTAGTCCGGCCTGACCACCTCGAGGTCCCCCATCACCGTCTTGGCCGCGTCGGTGTCCAGCACCCAGACGCAGAACGTTCCGTCCGGGTTGTCGTCCATGTGCCTGAGCGCGCTTATCGCCGCGAAATGCAGC
>CASFMM010000165.1 GCA_949295765.1 uncultured Methanomassiliicoccales archaeon
GGATGAGGGAGCTCGGAGGACTCGTCAGGGTCGCAGGCGACATGGCCGTCCAGAGGGGCGCCAAGCTCGTCACCGCGGACGACGTGTCCATGGCCAGGGGCACCGCGAAGAGCCTGGAGCAGCAGGTCGCCGACAGGTACATCGAGGCCAACGAGGCCTACAAGATGTTCAGGACCTCCGGGCAGGCCGTCGGAATGGTCAACGGACTTGCCGCCCTCAACGCCAGCTCCAACATGGCCGAGTACTCCGGAATCGTGCTCCCGATCGTCGCCGAGGTGTCCCCGTCCCAGGTCAAGAGGGCAGGGCACATCGTCGCCACAGGACAGCTGGGGACCATCGCCAAGGAGGCGGTCGAGAACATCTCTGCCGTCATCAAGAAGTACACGATGACCAACCTGTCCGACAGCGACATCCACCTGCAGTACATCGGCACATACGACGGTGTGGAGGGAGACTCCGCGTCCATCACCATGGCCACGGTCATCATCTCCGCGCTGGAGAACATCCCGATCCGCCAGGACCTGGCCATGACCGGTTCCCTGAGCGTCAGGGGAAAGGTCCTGCCCGTCGGCGGTGTCACCGCCAAGCTGGAGGCCGCCGCCGCGTCCGGCATAAAGATGGCCCTCATCCCGGCTGACAACGCCAAGGACGTCATGATCGAGAACAGGTACTACAAGACCATGGAGATCTACACCGTGGAGACCCTCCGCGACGTGTTCGAGTACGCTTTCGTGGACTGCCCGATGAAGCAGCAGTACCTGGACAAGCTCCTGCCCCTCAACAAGGACGGCGTGTCCTCCGCGAAGAGGCTGGAGCCCCCGAAGGAGTACCACTACCACATCCAGGAGCAGCCTCCGGAGATGCCCCCGCAGCCCCCTGTCGAGGAGCCCGTCCCCGAGGTAACCGCGGTGGTGGAGCCGGAGCACGTCGAGAACTCCTCGGCGGTTCCCGCGCCTCAGTAAACCTCTCAAGACGGGGCCATCCCCGTCTCTCTTTTTTCATTCCTCTTGATCGTCATTCATTTCCGGGACTGGATCTTGCATCCATGGACTACATCTGCCAGATGTGGCCGCCGGTTATCCCCGTTTATATACTTGGTAAATCATCGGTTCAGACATATGACCCGGAACGACTACTCCGGATACTCCCTCGTCATCGGGAGGTTCCAGCCCCTGCACAACGGACACATGGAGGTCCTCCGCAAATGCGCGGAGGAGTCGGAGCATCTCATCGTGGGCATCGGAAGCGCCCAGAGCTCCCATGATCCGGAGAACCCTTTCACCGCCGGGGAGCGCTACATGATGATCTCGGAGTCGCTGAAGGCTGAGGGCATCACCGAGTTCAGCATCGTTCCTGTGGAGGACCTCAACAGGTACTCCGTGTGGGTCGCCCACGTCGTCTCCATGGTGCCCCCCTTCAAGAGGGTGTACACCAACAACCCCATGACCCGCCGCCTCTTCGAGGAGGCCGGTTACGAGGTCAGGAGGTCACCCATGTACAACAGGTCCGTCTACTCCGGGACGGAGGTCCGCAGGAGGATCGCGTCCGGCGAGGAGTGGAGGCCCCTGGTGCCGGAGGCCGTCGCCGACGTGATAGACGCCATAGACGGCGTGGGGAGGATAAAGGACATCACGGGGGTCTCCGTCGGTGCACCCCTCTGAGTCCGAGCGGCTCGCGTCCGGGCTCCTCGCCAGGCACAGGACCATGTGCTGCGCCGAGTCATGCACCGGAGGCCTGATCGGCGCATCAGTCACCGACATGCCCGGGTCATCGGCATTCTTCCTGGGCGGTGCGGTCACCTACAGCAACGAGGCCAAGCAGAGGCTGCTGGGTGTGAGGGAGGACACGCTCATCGCACACGGTGCCGTCAGCGAGGAGACCGCCAGGGAGATGGCGCTGGGTGCCGCATCCCTGTTCGACGCGGATTACTCCGTGGCGGTCACGGGGATAGCCGGGCCCGGAGGGGCGACCGAGACCAAGCCGGTCGGTCTCGTCTACATCGCAGT
>CASFMM010000166.1 GCA_949295765.1 uncultured Methanomassiliicoccales archaeon
TTGAAGTCAATCCTGAACACCGGATACTCCAGCCACTCCTTCTCCAGCGAGCCGATGGCCAGTCCTTCGAACAGGTCCCTGCGTCCCAGGAAGTAGTTCGCGAGGGTCGATATCAGCAGGCTCTTTCCGAAGCGGCGCGGACGGCTCAGGAAATAGATGGTGCCGCCGTGCACGAGCTTGTAGATCAAGTCTGTCTTGTCCACGTAGACGTAGCCGTCCTCGCGCAGTTTCTCGAAACTCTGAATTCCTATAGGGTATTTCATCATAGTGCCTACAAATTTAGGCATAAACTTCTGTAAATGCAATAAAAAAACCGGTGAGCCGCGGGCGGGCGGTCTCACCGGTTCTCTCAGATGTTTCCGGCTGTCGGGCTACTCTTCCTTGCGGCGGGGTGCGGCGGCAGCCATCTTGTTGTAGTCGTCCATCGAGGCGACGATGATGCGGTCAAACTCTCTCTGGCCTGTACCGGCGGGGATGAGGTGGCCGCAGATGACGTTCTCCTTGAGGCCCTCGAGGGTGTCGACCTTGCCGCGGATGGCAGCTTCGCTGAGCACCTTTGTGGTCTCCTGGAAGGAGGCGGCGGACATGAAGCTGTTGGTACGCAGGGCGGCGCGGGTGATACCCTGGAGTATCTGGCTGGATGTGGCGGGGATGGCGTCACGGGCCTGGACGAGCTTGAGATCCTGTCTCTTGAGCAGGGAGTTCTCGTCCCTGAGCCTGCGGGCGGTGACGATCTGGCCGGGCCTGAGCTCGGTGGAGTCGCCGGCGTCCTGGACTACCTTCTTGCCGAACATCGAGTCGTTCTCCTCGTTGAACTCCCACTTGTCCACCAGCTGCTCGGGCAGGAAGCGGGTGTCGCCTGGATCTACGATCTGCACCTTGCGCATCATCTGGCGCACGATGATCTCGAAGTGCTTGTCATTGATCTTCACGCCCTGCATACGGTATACCTCCTGAATCTCGTTGACGATGTACTCCTGCACCTTGATGGGACCCTGGATGGCCAGGATGTCGGCGGGGGAGACGGCACCGTCGGAGAGGGGCATGCCGGCGCGGATGTAGTCGTTCTCCTGAACGAGGATCTGCTTGGACAGAGGTACGAGGTAGCGTTTCTCGTCTCCGCTCTTGGAACGGATGATGATCTCGCGGTTGCCTCGTTTGATCTTGCCCATCTGGACCTCACCGTTGATCTCCGCAACGATGGCGGGATTGGACGGGTTGCGGGCCTCGAAGAGTTCGGTGACGCGGGGCAGACCTCCGGTGATATCGCCCGATTTTCCGATGGCGCGCGGAATCTTGACGATAACATCTCCGGCCTGAACCTCCTGGCCGTCCTCGACCATCAGGTGAGCGCCCACAGGCAGGTTGTACTGCTTGACCTCCATCCCGTTCTGCATGATGCGGATGGTGGGGTTCCGGGATTTGTCCCTGGACTCGATGATTACCTTCTCGCGGTGGAGTGAGAACTCGTCCGTAGCCTCCTCCCTGAATGTAACACCCTCGACGAGGCTGTCGAATGCCACTGTACCGGGAAGCTCCGTGATGGTGACGGCGTTGTATGCGTCCCACTCGCAGATACGGTCGCCCTTGGAGATATTGGCCCCGTCTTTCTGGTAGAGCTTGGCTCCGTAGGGGATGTTGTGCTGGGAGAGAGTGATGCCCGTGTTGACGTCGACGATGCGCATTTCGGCTGTACGGCCGATGACGATCTCGAAGTCGCCCTCGTCCTCATGCTTGGTGACGGTCCTGAGTTCCTCGAACTCGAGACGTCCGTCATAGCGGGCTACAATCTCGGACTCGGAGGCGATGCTGGAAGCGGTACCACCGACGTGGAATGTACGGAGGGTCAGCTGTGTACCGGGCTCTCCGATGGACTGTGCGGCGATGACACCGACCACCTCGCCCTTCTCGACCATGCGGCCGGTGGCCAGGTTGCGGCCGTAGCACTTGGCGCAGACACCCTTGCGGGACTCGCAGGTGAGCACCTGCTCGATGGGCAGGGCGGATATCTTGGCTGCGATGTCCTCTGTGATCTCCTCGTTGGCTGAGAGGATAAGCTCTCCGGTCAGAGGGTTGTAGATGTCGTGTACGGATGTACGGCCGAGGATACGGTCGTAGAGGGACTCGACGATCTCGTCCTTGTTCTTGATGGCTGTGGCCACGATTCCGCGGAGGGTCTTGCAGTCCTCCTCGTTGATGATCACGTCGTGGGAC
>CASFMM010000167.1 GCA_949295765.1 uncultured Methanomassiliicoccales archaeon
TCATTATTCTGATTCTATTCGGAATAGAACGGCCAATGTTCATAACACAGTCGGAGTTCCATTGCTTCAGACTTCGTACAACCAAGTCGAACGCGTGACATCATCAACGATGTGACAACGTACACATATCCGCATCACCATATTAGCGACATGGCAGTCGTGGACGTCGACCGGGCACGCAACGACCTCTCCGAAATGGTCGACCGGGTTCAGGACGGCGAGAGGATCACCATCACGTCGGATAACTGCAACGCCGTGCTGATGAGCGAGGGGGATTACAACAGCCTGGTGGAGACCATCAACCTCCTGTCCGATCCCGACATGGCCGCCGATCTCGACAGGACCCGCGGGACTCCCCTGACAGAGATGGAGGTCTGGACACAGCGATGTTGAACTGGCAGACCTGGAAGGACTGCGAGACCACGGTCAGAAGCGCCATCTTCCAATCTCCAGGAGAACCAGTTCGAACCCATCTCGCAGCAACACAATGTCTGTCGATATCAGCGATAATATCAGAACATCAGATTGATGGAAAGATGATTCGATCATGACCAAGACAATGATTTGAAGGGATGTCGGATGAGCACGCTCTACGTCATAGGCAACGGGTTCGACCTGGCCAACGGTGTCGGGTCTTCGTACAGGGACTTCAGGGAGCACCTGCTGTCCCTGGGCCCGGAGGGCGTCCGCATGGCAGTCGTCCTGGAGTCGTATCTCGGCGCGTCCCCCGACCTGTGGGGCGACTTCGAGGAGAGCCTGGGGTTCATGGACAGGGGCATGGCCATGGACGCGGTGGACGACGCCTTCGATGTCGAGGAGGATGCGGAGTGCTCCGTGGAATCCGGTCTGTCGGACATGGTCAGCATCGAGGAGGATCTGCCGAGGTTCTTCCTGTCATGGCTCCGCACCCTCCGTGCGGAGGTCCCGTCTGGGAGCCGCCGGTACCCCTGGAGAGGGATGCGAGGTACATCGACTTCAACTACACCGACCTGCTGGAGAGCAGGTACGGGATACCCCGCGGGAACATACTGTACATACACGGGAGCGTGGCCGAGGGCGGGGACGGCATCGTCATGGGGCACGGCTCCGACCCGGGGAGGTCCTACGGCGGATGGGTGTCGTCCCTGAGGGACGACCCCTCCTATCGCCCGTACGTCAGGGACGCCGACGGGGAGGTGTCCAGGAACACCAGGCTCTCGGCCCAGGCTTACGGGGAGTACCCCGTGAGGGACGGGGAGTGGGGATGCGGCTCCAGACGCAGGGCGATGGAGATCGCAAAGGGGAGGATCGAGGAGTACTTCGGGATCACGGCGAAGGACTGCGGGAGGGTCATCGAGACGAACCGGGCGTTCTTCGACTCGCTCCGCGACGTGTCCAGGGTGGTCGTGATCGGCCATTCCCTGTCGACGGTGGACCTGCCCTACTTCAGGGAGATCCTGAGGGTGAACAAAGATCCGAAGGGCATCAGGTGGGAGGTCTGCTACCGCAGCAGGAGGCAGAGGGCGGAGAGGTTCGTCAGCGACCTGGGCCTGGATGAATCCAAGGTGACGTTCATCTGCACGATGTGACGGTCCCGAAACGGGATGTCAGTCATCGGAATTATCGAGGATGTCCTCGATCTCCGACAGGAGGCACACGATATCGAGACCCTTGTCTGTCAGATTTAGAAATGAGTTGTTGGCCTTTCCCGTCGGAGTGGCGGACAAAAGGCCATCATCACAGAGCCTCGCTATCTTCTCGCGGGTGTGGGCGTTACGGGTGATGTTCTGGTAGATCTCGGACTTGTAGCATCCGGGATTGTCCCTGACGAAGAACAGGATGTCGACGGTGTTGGCGGACTCGAGAAGCTCTCCGACCTTGGTCCTGCTCATGGGAATCACAGAGAATAGAGTAATTTGGGTTCCCGGCCCCTTACTCCGGGAACCCGTTTGCTGTTCAGGTTGCTGTGGGTTCACGCTCTCTCAACGTGGGAGCAGATGTACTCGGTTTTTCACGTTCTCGTCGTTCAACCCTTCTTCTTTCGGTGTTCGTTACCTTCAGCTCCTCATGAGCCTCATTGCGACCATGATTGCCATGACGACGATGAGGATGACGAGGATGATGAGGAGGTAGTCGGTGAGTCCGAGGTTGTCAGATCCGCCGTTTCCGCCCTCGATGACGACGGTCTGGTCGGCGAGGGTTGCTCCTCCAAGGCTGAGGTAGTAGTTGATGGTCTTTCCGTTGCCGTCCTCAAAGTCTCCGGAGAGTGTGAACGTCAGTCCGGAGACGGTGACGTTCTGGGAGGACAGAGTGGGTGTTCCTTCATAGTTAGCGGCGAGGGTGTAGCTGACGGTGTGCTGTCCGGCGGTCAGGAGCTGGCCGTTGGGCAGGGCGTAGGCGCCGTTCTCGTAGACGAGCATCTGTCCGTCGATGGCGACGGAACCGACGGTGTTGTCAAGGGTGATGTACACCTTGAAGACGTCATACTGGATGTCGGCATAGACGGCATCAACCTGTCCGACTGCGGTGGAGGCTGTGATGGCCTTTCCGTCCTTGTCGTTCCAGGCGATGAACTTGCTCTCTGTCATGTCGGCGGGCTGGAAGTAGTATGTGGGCTCGCTGTCCTTGTCAGCTGCTGCCTTCACAATGGTGTCAGCATCGGTTCCGGCGTAGGCGGTGATCCAGAGGGTGTCCTCGAGGTAGAACTCGGTGGGCTTCATGGACTCGACCTGCTTTCCGCTG
>CASFMM010000168.1 GCA_949295765.1 uncultured Methanomassiliicoccales archaeon
GTGCAGCACAAAAACAGCGCGCCGAGCAGAACGAGCAGCGTGCCCGTGACGCCCTCGTCAGGATGTACCGCGAGGGCATAGGGGTGGAAAGGGATGATGCCGAGGCCGCCCGCTGGCAGTCCCCGGCGGATGTGTCCGATTGAGAATCACATGAACGCGTACCTGGGCGACCTGTTCCCGACGTTGTCCCTGAGGTCCTCGGCCTCGATCGAGATCGCCTCGCGGTAAACGTCGGGGATGTCGTCCGGGAACGAGTCCAGCGCCTCGGCGATGGCGTCGAGGACGTCGCACGCGTCGGACACCCTTAGGTCGTCGGCCAGGTCCCAGACGGCTCTGTCGAACTCCTCGGCCAGGGCCTCGCCGATGTTCATGGCGGCGAGCTCCGGGATCCCGTCGATGTTGACGCCCTTGGACCGGTCCTTGTCGCTCATGGACAGACCATCCCTCACGGCCGTCCAGGCGCGCTCCCTGACGTCGGAGGTGTCGACTCCGCGGGAGTCGTCGATGCAGGCCCCCATGAGGTCCAGGAGCTCCCCGTCCTCGGAGAGCTCGGCAGCTCCCCGTCCTCGGAGAGCTCGGCCAGGGTCATGACCAGCTTCAGCTTCGCATCGTCCGCCATCCTGGGGAAGCACTCCCTCAGCTTGGACAGGGTCTCCTCGCTCGGAGGCTCCCTCTCGTCCCAGTCGTCGTCCGAGAGCCACATGTCGTCTTCGTCGTAGTACTCCTCGCTGAGCTCATCGCGTCCCATGAGGGTTCGAATCGCGGTATGATGACTTCATACCTTCGACACGTATCATCACGGTCTCCACGGGAACCCGCCGTACGCACAGTCGGAGTCGAACCCCGAGGCGCGGAGCACCAGCTCCCCGCCGCGGCCCTTCCCCGCGGGGAGATGCGCCCTCCTCCCGACGGTGTCGAGGCCGATGCGCTCGGCCCTCGTCTCGAGGACCATCTCTCCCCTGTCCGTCCAGGGTCCCGAGCTCATGGCGAGCAGCGCACCCGCGACCATGTCCTGCAGGACGAACGCCGCCAGGGTGCCGACCAGCGCCCTCCCGGAGAGGAAGTCGGCTCCGCAGGTAAGGGGCATCTCGGGGGACCCGACGCCGTACGTCGACACCGTCCCGTCGGAGGCCCCCACCTCGCACCCCAGGGTCTTACCGATCGTCTCCAGAACATCGTCGTCCATCATGCCCGCGGGGAGCGCTGCGACGATGTTCCCGCATCCGTCCGTAACGGTGTCGGCCACGAGGGAGTCCTCCTCGGAGCAGCAGCAGGCCTCCATGAACACCCCGAGCTCCAGCCTCGCCGTCCGGAGGCACGGGTCCCATCCGGTCAGGCGTGAGAGCATCCCGTACGATCCCGCGCACAGGGTCGCCGCGTCGGACGCGGACATGCCCGAGAACCTCCTGGCCATACCTCTGAGATCGACCCTCCGCCTCTCCGGGACGTCGAAGATCCCGCCCGGAGGGTTCGCGAGGTACCCGCGGGAGAGCCTCAGGCTGTCATCGAAGAGCAGGCTCAGGATCGCCGACCTGAGGTCGCTGGACAGCTCCGGCCCTATCCCGGCCAGAAGGCCGTCGATGCCGGATGTCTGAATGAGGGAGTCCGCGGCGACCGCGATCACGGGCCTCACGCGGAATCCCGGCGTGTCCGCCGCCAGCGGGTCTCCCAGAAGCGATTGGATGTCCTCGTCCATGGACGATGCATCGGATCAGGGGGATTTCACGGATGCGGTTCAGATCTCGAAGTCCCAGTCGATCCGCCTTGCGCAGAACGCGTCCGCGAGGAGGGCCTCGGGTACGAATCTGTCGTACTTCTCCAGCCTCAGGGGCTCCCTGTCGTCCAGCAGGGACACGGGGTCGTCCCCCTCGCGTACCGATTGGAGTCCCCTGCGGATCTCCTTCACGGTGAGCCTGGTGGAGACGCCGATGACGAGCGGGCTGTACGCGTAGGAGACCCTCACGCCCGGGACGCGGTCCAGCATGCGCCTGAGGGTGTCGAACTGCACCGTCCCCAGCCAGGGGTAGACGTCGAACCCGTCCTCGGTGGGCACGAACACGTCGCCGGCGCCGGATACGCGGAACGCCCTCCTGGAGAGCTCCAGCTCCTCCCTGGCGGAGGAGTCCAGGTAGGGGTAGTCGTCGTCCGACAGGAGCACGTCCCTGACCTTGGACATCACCCTGGTGTGCATGTCGGGCGGGTCGGACTTCCATCTGGCGTCCGCTTCCCCGTCGGTCTCCACGGCCTCGGCCCAGCCGTCCCCGCGGCGGGTGACCAGCCAGAC
>CASFMM010000169.1:0-1259 GCA_949295765.1 uncultured Methanomassiliicoccales archaeon
GGTTGTCCGCATAACCGAGTACAAGAAGCTTCCCGTCCAGGAGGGTGACGGCACGGTGTACGCCCTGGAGAGGTCCCTGGAGTACGAGCCCGGGAAGGGACTGGAGCCGTACTATCCGGTCCTGACCGAGGAGAGCAAGGCCGTGTACGGGAGGTACAGGTCGATGGCGGAGTCCGTGGACAACCTGTCGTTCTGCGGAAGGCTCGCCGACTTCAGGTACTACAACATGGACCAGGCGCTGAAGCGCGCCCTCGAGCTCGCGGCCACGCTGTGATCAGGACTTCCCTTCGGCGAGGCGCTTCTTCTTCGCCTCGATGACGGACTCATAGAGCTCGACAAGCTTCCTGGCGCTGCTGTCCTCGGAGTACGACTTGGCGCGCTCCATCGCGGCGTCCCTGATGCGGTCGTCCCTGCTGGCGTCCAGAGCCTCGACTATGCGCTTGGCCATGTCCTCGATGCCGCCGTCGAACAGGAACCCGTTCTCGTTGTCGATGATGATCTCCTTGAACGCCCTGACGTTGGGGACGACTATGGGCACCCTGCAAGCCATGGCCTCCATGAGGCTGAGGCCCTGGGTTTCGAACCTGGACGCGGACACGCACACCTGCACCATCGTGTAGTACTTCGGCAGGTCCTCGCGCTTCACCATCCCGATCAGGTGCACCCTGTCCTCCTGGTGCTCGTCCTTGATGACCTGGGCTATGTACTCGCTGGCGGGGCCGTCGCCGTCGATGATGAGGTCGATGTCGTCAGGCAGGTACTTCAGCGACTGGATGACCTCCTCCACGTGCTTTTCGAATGAGAGCCTCCCAACGCACATGATGACTCTCTTGCCCACGAGGTTCATGGACTCCCTGAGCCCCTCCGGCTCCTCCATCGGGTGGAACATGTCGGTGTCCACGCCTGCGGTGATGACCCTGGACTGCCTGGGCTCCACGCCCTCGGCGCTGAGCTCCTCAAGTATCGGGGTTGTGAACGAGACCACGGCGTCGGAGCGGTTGAGGAGCTGCCTGAGGTACACCCAGGAGAGCTTCTCCATGGTCTTGACGGGGAGTTTGATCGGGAGGTAGTACTTCATGGCGTCCGTGACCATGGTGCCCATCGTCACGACGTAGGGCACCTTGATCCTGTGCGCGGCGAGGAAGCCCTTCAGGGCCATGAGCGTCAGCCCGTGGGAGTGGACCACGTCGGGCTTGATCTCCTCGAAGACCTTCTTGGTGTGCGAGGGGTACACCGGCACGAAGTAGCCCTTGTATGAC
>CASFMM010000169.1:1268-3069 GCA_949295765.1 uncultured Methanomassiliicoccales archaeon
AGTAGACGCCCTCGATTCTGTCCTTCTCCCCGGGGTCGGGTGCGACGATGAACACCTCGTGTCCGAGCCTCTCAAGGCATTTCTTCTCAGAATCGACCACGAATACCATTCCGTCCACCGTGGGGTGGTAGCTGTCGGTCAGAAGGATAATGCGCACGTCCTCACCTGCGTGCCGGATGTGCGAGGACGTAGGTAAACCTTGTTGACCCCTTCCCATGCCAGCCGATAGAACTTAAATCCACCACAGGCATGACGCCGCGGTTAACATGCACGTCATCTCACTCATAGTCAAGAACGAATTCGGTGTCATGCAGAGGGTCATGGGTGAGTTTACCCGCAACAAGATCAACGTCGAGACGATCGTTGTCGGGAAGTGCGAGATCCCGGGGAAGTCCAGGATGGTCCTCTCGGTAATCAGCCACGACGCCGCGGTCACCGCCATCGGGAGGCTCCAGAAGCTCCAGGACGTATACAACGCCGAGCTCGTCCCCGAGTCCGGCCAGTCCGCCTACGCTCTCCTCTCCACGTCCAACGGTAACGTCGGCGTCGTCGGAGGATCCGACCAGGTGGAGGAGCTCATAGAGCGCAGCAAACCCGAGAGGTACGTCAAGGCCCTCAACGCCCTCTGAACAGCGTGCATCCATCTGCCGGCTCCGTCCAGAGCGGTCGTATTTGCAGGCATTCGACGTATGCCGGACCCGTGTATGTGCCAGCAGTGGGTTTTGGAGAGTTCTGCTGAAACCAATATATATGAGGACCCCGTAAAACGCACAATCGATTCCAATGACGTCGTAGGGTGTCCAGCCCTGCGCACCAGGTGGTAAGATGGATGGGATACACTACAGAGCAAGAGCCCCTCTGAGAATAGGACTGGCCGGAGGAGGGACGGATGTCGACCCGTACGCCTCGAAGAAGGGCGGTGCCGTTTTCAACACCACGATCAACAGGTACGCATACTGTACCATCACGCCCACCGACGATCATTCCATGTCTGTCCATTCCACCGACTACGGGAAGTACGAGGCACCTCTCGACGGCGGCCCCCTGCCGCTCGACGGGAACATGGACCTCATCAAGGCCGTCACCAACCACTTCGAGATCACGGACGGCTTCAAGCTATTCCTACAGTCGGAGCCCCCTCCGGGCTCCGGTCTCGGCGGATCGTCTACGGTCATCGTGTCCATCATCGCCGCCATGTGCGAGTGGCAGAACATCAGGCTCACGAGCATGGAGATGGCCCAGCTCGCGTACAAGCTGGAGCGCGAGGAGATCGGCCTCAAGGGCGGGAAGCAGGACCAGTACGCCGCCGTCTTCGGTGGGTTCAACTTCATGCAGTTCGGGAGCCACGGGGTCAACGTCAACCGCGTGAGGATCTCCGACGATACGAAGAACGAGCTCCAGTACTGCTCGCTCCTCTGCTACACCGGCAGTCCCCGCGAGTCCGCCAAGATCATCGAGAGCCAGGTGGACAAGTTCAACAAGGGCCAGAACGAGGAGGCTCTGGACAGGTCCAAGGAGATCGCCAAGTCGCTGACGGTGGCCCTGGAGAGGGGAGACATCCACAAGGCCGGGGAACTCCTCGACGAGTCATGGATGTACAAGAAGCAGTTCTCCAACAAGATCACCAACCCCCACATCGACGCCCTCTACGACGCTGCCATGAGGGAGGGTGCCATCGGAGGCAAGGTCTCTGGTGCGGGCGGTGGAGGTTTCATGTACTTCATATGCGAATACGACCGCAAGTACAACGTGGCGAAGGAGTTGCTCAAGATGGGCGCTAAGGTCACGGACTACATGTTCG
>CASFMM010000170.1 GCA_949295765.1 uncultured Methanomassiliicoccales archaeon
TCGAGACCCGCCTCTCCGAGGGTCCCCATGGCCTCGTGGATGATGGAGTTCCTGGCCGCCTCGATTCCGAGGACGTCCGCGACCTCCAGGATGCTGTTCGTCATGACGTTGTCGGCATCCACTCCCTCGACCTTGAGCACCTCCTTGAGGTTGCTGCCCTCCGTGACGATCTTCCAGGTACCTTCGGTCTTGGAGAGAACGGCACGGGTGATGTTGTCGATCCCTTTGATCTTCGCGCCCTTGATGGCGTCGAACATCGTCTGCAGCTTCTTGTAAGACGGCTCGTCGGAGTTGATGACCACGTCGTAACCCTCCGTGGAGACCATTCCGCGCACCGCCTTGACCTTGTTCAGTCTGTCGACCAGTTCCTCCGTGGAGATTCCCCTGGCCTCCATCTTGCGTGCGTCGGGTTTGACGATCAGCCTCATGTTGGTGATGTCCGTCTCGACGCTCGCGATGTCGAGAAGCGTGGTCATCTCGATGTTGGATGCCACGTACTTCGCGACGTTCTCGTCCTCCGCCGCCGTGCCGGTGAGGGGGATGTTCATCGAAGGCGTGCTGGGCACGCGCCTCGCATCCACGATCTCGATCAGCCTGGGCAGACCCTGGGTAACGTTGATGTTCGCGACTCCCGCGTAGTGGAAGGTACGCATGTTCATCTGGGTACCGGGCTCTCCGATGGAGTGCGCCGCCATCACACCAGCGGACTCGTTCTGGTCCATCAGGTGGGCGGTGTACATCCTGTTGGCGGTGACTATGAGCTTCTCGCAGATCTCGTCGCTGAGGTCGGCGTTCTCGATGCGCTTCGCTATGTCGACGATGATCTTCATGGGAAGGTGGACTTCGAGCCTCTCGGCGATCGCCTTGAGCCTGAGCTCACCCTCGTTGTACTGGTAGAAGTTGGTGACCTCCTCCATGGGCTCCACGGGGACGACCTCCTCCACCTCCTTCTTGACCTTGGACGAGGACGCGGGCCTCTTGCCGATCTTGGCCAGAACGGACCTGGCCTCCTCCTCCATGAGTCCGAGCTCGACGAGCTCCGCCTCCCCGGCGTTGCTGATGGCGCTCAGGGAGCTGTACTTCGTGAGCAGCAGTGCGGCGGTCTCCTCGCTGACGTCCCTGTTGATCAGGGCCTTCATCGTGTCCTTTCTTGCCATTATCACTCACCTCCGCCTTCGAAGTCCATGTCGAGGTCGTCGTACTCCTCGCTCTCCTCGTCCTCGATGTACTCCATCTCGTCCTTCTCGAGCGATCCGTAGTCTCCTCCGACATCCTTGGTGTCGATGTGCAGGAGCTCGTCGGCCTGGTCTCCCAGAACCTCGGCGAACAGGTCGTCGAGGTCGATGGCCTTACCCCTCACGGTCCTGGCGGGGTCGACCCCGTCCTCTCCGTACTTGAACTGGACAACGGTTCCGATGGTGTTCCTGACGGTTCCGTCGGCGGTCAGCTTGAGGTCCTCCAGAGCGGAGACGAGCCTCCTCTGCATGTATCCGGACCTGGACGTCCTGACGGCTGTATCGACCAGTCCCTCCCTTCCTCCCATGGCGTGGAAGAAGAACTCGGTGGGCGACAGTCCGGACTTGTAGGAGTTGGAGCAGAATCCCCTGGCGTAGGCGCCCAGGTCCCCCTTCTCGAAGTGGGGCAGAGTCCTGTTCCAGTATCCTCTGGACAGCCTCTCTCCACGGACGGCCTGCTGACCGACGCAACCCGCCATCTGGGACAGGTTGAGCATGGATCCACGGGCACCGGCCTTGGCCATGATTCTGGGACAGGTTGAGCATGGATCCACGGGCACCGGCCTTGGCCATGATGACCGCGGGGTTGTTCATTCCCAGGTGCTTTCCGGCGATCTTACCGGCCTCGTCACGGGCGTTTCCGAGGACTCCCATGACGCTGACCTCCAGGGTCTCCCTGAGGGAGCGCCCGGGCATCTGCTCGAGCGTGCCGTCCTGGTACGACTCGACCAGCTCGGTCACCTTGTTGATGCACTCCTGGGTGTTGTTGTTGATCTGCAGGGCCGCCTCCTCGGGGATGTCCTCGTCACCGATTCCGGTGGAGAATCCGTGGTTCATCAGGGCACCCAGTGCGATCCTGGTGACCTGGTTGATGAACTTGGCGGCACGGTCGGAGCCGTAGTCCCTGGCGATCCTGTCGAGGATCTTGCCCTTGCTGTTACCGATTCCCTTGACGTCGATGGTTCCGCAGAGCAGCTGACCGTCGCGGATCTTGACGTAGGCGTCGTACTCGCACTCCTCCTTCCTGCACTGCTTGCAGTTCT
>CASFMM010000171.1 GCA_949295765.1 uncultured Methanomassiliicoccales archaeon
CGACTCTCAGATTTACGCGAGCCTGTCCGAGCTTCCGACGGTCGTCCTCGGCTATCAGAACAACTTCTGCATAGATTTGGGGACGTACCAGAAGATTTCGCTCACCATGAAGCGCGACAATCCCGCGAGCTACAACGACAACCAGGAGTCCAACCCCGACCTGTGGTCCAACGGCAAGTGGTACAGGCACCTTGAGAAGCTGATGAACTTCTGGCAGAACTTCGGGCTCGACCCTCGGCTCGGCACCAAGACAGGGGGCTTCATCTTTGATTTCACTCCGTCGGACACGACGCTCTACAGGCCGATTCACAAGAACGTGTTCCTGAACGGTTCCCTCTCGCTCCAGTACTCCACAACATACATGGTGGTTCAGATGAACCTCACCGTGGCGAGGATGGCTGGAGGCTCGTCCTCGTCTGGTTCGACGGTCACGATAACGATGCATTCCAGAACCCCGAGCGGTTCCAACTTCGCCACAATCTCAAGCACGGTCGCTCAAGGGATTTATCAGCAGATTCCGCGTGTTCCTGCGGACTGGGAGCAGGAGTGGAACTCCGCTGGCTACACATTCCAGGGCTGGGACACATCACCCTCGGCCACGAACGTGGTCTACGAGGCATATGAGCCTATCACTCTGAACAATGATATCGACCTGTACGCCGTATGGAGTTCCAACATAGTCCATGTCGAGGTGTNTATATCCCGTGTCGATGTCATCGCCGTCGGAGGCGGTGGCGGAGCAGGAGGAAGCGGTTCTGGCGCCAGAGGCACTGCAGGAGGCGGTGGCGGAGCAGGGGAAGTCAGATACGGCACAGGCTACGGAATCACCGCTGGAGAGGTCATCAGCGTCACCATCGGCGGTGGCGGAGCCCATGGGGACAACGGAAGCGAGTGGACGCCCGATTACGGAGGCGACGGGAAGGACGGAGTCGCAACGACAGTCACCGTGCCTGGGCAGGCTACTCCAGTCACCGCCAGGGGCGGTCAGGGAGGCAAGGGTGGAAGGCCGTACAACAACGGCGGATATGCCAGCGGAGGCCAGCTCTACTACGCTGGAGGAGGTTCCCAGTTGGGAAGCAACGGTGAGAACGGGCAGACTGGAAGCACTGACGAGGACGACTGGGGAGTGGCGACAGGAGACCCTGGCAGGGGATTCGTGTCGGACAGCACCCTGTACGGATGCGGTGCTGGAGGCGGAGCATCCGACTTCTGCATCAACTACAATCTTTCGACAGGCACATACAGATACCATTCCAAAGGGGGCGACGGAGGAGGCTACCTCTCCGATGGCGCCCAGATGATTCATGCAACCACGCCCGAATATGGCGGAGGGGGAGGCTCTGACCCGTGGGGAACCGCGACAAGCGGAGCCAACGGGTTCGTCGTGCTCCTGTTCTACAGAGGGGATTGAACATGCCAGGCGGTACGCTGACATTGGAATACTACGATGATGGAGGGAGCCACGTGATTGAGGTGGGAGCCGTCGTGACCATACAGGAGTCCCTTCAGAAGTCATGCACGGTGGTTCCGCTGGTGAGCATGCCGATGGAGGACACCTTCGCGGTGGACAACAGGTCGATGAAGACCATCTCCATCGAGTTCAAGCGCAAACAGCCGTCCAGCGGTATGACGAACGCACAGTGGGTTCAGGCCATGGAAAGCGCCATGAACCGCTGGCAGTGCCGTAGCGACGGGTTCCTCATGACATACACGCCCGCCTCGGACAATCCGTATAACGCCGAGTTCAGTGAGCGCGGGTACATCAAGTCCTTCACGCACCAGTGCTCCGCAGGGGAACCGCTGGTAGTCAAGGGCAGACTGGAGTTCCACGTCGGCACGATGTACTGCTCTAATTCGGGGCTCTGTATGTCCTTGAATTCGATATTCTCCGTTACGTACTGCTTGCTCGGTGTGTAGAGATTCAATTTCTGCTCGTAGATGTTGTAAACACCTCGGAAGCGCTGCCCCATGTCGATGGGCCAGCTTAGCGGACGTACGTTGATGTGCAATTCCTCCTCGATTTCGTCCAGCAGGTCGAAAGGGTCTTTACCGTCGCGGTCCATCTTGTTGATAAAGACGATGACGGGAGTCTTGCGCATACGGCAGACCTCCATCAGTTTGCGAGTCTGAGCCTCGACACCCTTGGCGACGTCGATAACGATGATGACGCTGTCCACGGCCGTCAAGGTGCGGAACGTATCCTCTGCAAAGTCTTGGTGTCCGGGCGTATCCAATCCAGTCTGATGTTGCAGTCTTTTTAATCTTATTCGACTTCACGGCACCTGCCACGTGAATGGCGCCACCGAAAAGCAAGAGTTTCTCTGTCAGCGTAGTCTTACCGGCGTCCGGATGACTGACGATTGCGAATGTACGTCTTCTTCTTATTTCCTCTGAATATTGAGCCATATTGGTTGTTCGTGTTGCTTGCTAATTTTTCAATCTTTGTTCTTCACTCTTCATCTAACTTTCCCTCCATGTCGTCCTTGTACTTCTCGGCGAGCAAGGCCAGGAAAGCGCTGATCTGCTTGATAGCCTCCAAGGTCTCGGCCGAGACCTCCTTGCCTTGCATCCGGAGGACGAGGTAACCGTACACTGCCGTGAAGCAGGTCTCGATTTCCGGGATGTCCTCGCCGCCCGACTTGGCGCGGAGCTGCACGATGTAGGGGAGCGTCTTGTAATACATAGAGCC